>CAUYUB010000025.1:0-9034 GCA_963575685.1 Gammaproteobacteria bacterium
ACCGATGTCAAAACCAGCATCGGCGCGTAACAACAATGGGCCTTGCATACCTATCCCCTCATAATGACTTTGGTCAGATCCAGGATCCCGATGAGCACTGGCTGGTGGACCATATAAATGAGCAAACTGTAGCGACCGGCAGCCGCTGGCAGGACGAGCAGGTGTGGCAACGTCGGTGGTGGAATAGCGGCGCTATGGCCATAAAACCGTTGTCCCAACCATAGACCGAGGAGCACGACCCCGAACCACGGTACCAGCGGTACGTAGTCCTCGGTGAAGGGTTTGTACGTCATCATCCCTACCCAGTGCAGTGCCGGATGGTCAAAGAGGGGTAGCTGTACCGTGACCCCCAATCCGACCAATATCAACCCAAGCCATAGGTTGCCCCAATCCAGACGTAGAAAGGGCAGGGCCAGTACGCTCGCTACAACCACAAAGTGCAGCACCCCGAAATAGATGTAACTCCGCGGAAAGATTTGGATGCTTGCGAGCGTCACCAACCCGGCACAGACGGCCACCACAGCCAAGCGACGTAAATAGCGGTGCAGGTGTAGTCCTTTTCGGCTCGCCAGGTGCAGACTCACCCCCATGACTCCTAGAAACAGGCTGACGATCACCGCACGCAGACCCAACCAGAAGGGGGTATCGTGGAAGCGGAACGCCGTTAGTCCGTAGAGATTGAGGTCAAAGCAGAAGTGGTAGCCCACCATCAGCACAATGGCAAGGCCACGAACGGCATCCACCACCGGCATCCTGTCGGTATTGGCATAGGGAGAGGAAACGCCGGTCATGGCGGTTAGCTCGGTAGGATGGGTGTCTCGCGCGGGGGCGGCATCTGGAGGTGCCAACCCCGGTTGCGTAGATTCGCCATCACCTCCGTCACATCCTCGCGCGCGAGCCGCCGACCGGGGTGCAGCTCCAGCTCCATTACCAAGTCCAGACGCCCCAGCAGGCGGCGCAGGTCTTCGGGAAGGTTTTCCTGGGGTTCGTTTTCTCGCAAGTACAGATAGGTATCTACCTTGCGATGGGCGCGGTAGACGCAGCAGCGAACGGTCTCGGTCATGATTGGCTCCTGGATAAAGGGTAGGGATAGGGCAAGGCCCGCTTGACTATCCTGGCGCGGTGACTATGATTAGCACTCGTCAGGGGCGAGTGCTAACAACCTGTCTGCCGTGTGAACGGAAGAATAGCCTAGGCAGCTCGCCTCCACTCATCCTTATCCGTTTATCCGTCTTAAATCCGTTAGGAGAACTCTGTGAATATCCGTCCGTTGCATGATCGCGTGATCGTCCGTCGCGTTGAAGAAGAGCGCCGCTCCGCTGGTGGCATCGTTATCCCCGATACCGCCACCGAGAAGCCCATCCGGGGTGAAGTAATGGCGGTAGGCCGCGGCAAGATCCTCGAAAATGGCGAGGTTCGGCCCATGGATGTGAAGGTGGGCGACCGTGTGTTGTTCGGTAAGTATTCCGGCACCGAGGTCAAGGTAGAAGGCCAGGAGCTGCTCGTGATGCGCGAAGAAGACATCATGGGCATCCTCGAAGGCTAGCTCGCTGCGCCCTGTTCCTAATCCCATCCTACCCTCATCACAGAATTAAGAGGTTTTTTCCATGGCTGCTAAAGATGTCCGTTTCGGCGAAGACGCCCGCCATCGCATGTTGTCCGGGGTCAATGTTCTGGCCAACGCGGTTAAAGTTACCCTCGGTCCCAAGGGCCGTAACGTAGTGCTGGACAAGAGTTTCGGTGCCCCCTCCATCACCAAGGACGGCGTTTCCGTCGCCAAGGAGATCGAACTCAAGGACAAGTTCGAGAACATGGGGGCCCAGATGGTCAAGGAGGTCGCTTCCCACACCTCCGATATCGCCGGTGACGGTACCACCACCGCCACAGTGCTCGCGCAGTCCATCATCAAGGAATGCATGAAGGCGGTCGCCGCCGGCATGAATCCGATGGACCTCAAGCGTGGTATCGACAAGGGGGTAGAGGTTGTTGTCGCAGAACTGAAGAAGCTCTCCAAGCCCTGCGAAGATGACCGCTCCATTACCCAGGTCGGCACCATTTCCGCCAATTCCGACGACGCCATTGGCCGCATCATTGCCGATGCCATGGCCAAGGTTGGTAAAGATGGCGTCATCACCGTCGAGGAAGGTAAGTCCCTCAACAGTGAACTCGACGTAGTGGAAGGGATGCAGTTCGACCGTGGTTATCTCTCTCCCTACTTTGTCAACAAGCAGGAGAACATGACCACCGAGCTGGAGAATCCCTTCATCCTGCTCCACGACAAGAAGATCTCCAACATCCGCGAGATGTTGCCGGTGCTTGAGGCGGTTGCCAAGTCCAGCCGTCCGTTGCTGATCATCGCCGAAGATGTCGAGGGCGAGGCCCTGGCCACACTGGTGGTCAACACCATCCGTGGCGTGCTCAAGGTCTGCGCCGTCAAGGCCCCAGGCTTCGGGGATCGTCGCAAGGCCATGTTGCAGGATCTCGCTGTCGTCACCAGCGGCCAGGTGATCTCCGAAGAGGTCGGCCTGAGCCTGGAGAAGACGACGGTACGTGACCTCGGTTCCGCCAAGCGCGTCACTGTCAATAAGGACAACACCACCATCATTGACGGTGCTGGTGACCCTGCCGACATCAAGGGCCGCGTCGAGCAGATCCGCAAGCAGATCGAGGACACCTCCTCCGATTACGACAAAGAGAAGCTCCAGGAGCGTATGGCCAAGCTGGCCGGCGGTGTGGCCGTCATCAAAGTGGGCGCCGCAACCGAGGTGGAGATGAAGGAGCGCAAGGCCCGCGTCGAGGACGCCCTGCACGCTACCCGCGCTGCGGTGGAAGAAGGCGTGGTCCCCGGTGGCGGTGTGGCCCTGGTGCGTACCCTGCAGGCCTTCAAGGACCTGCGTGGCGACAATCACGACCAGAGCATGGGGATCAACATCCTCCGTCGTGCCCTGGAAGAGCCACTGCGTCAGATCGTCCTGAATGCCGGCGAAGAGGGTTCCGTGGTGCTCTCCAAGGTCCTGGAGAAGGGGGGCAATTTCGGTTACAACGCTGCTACCAACGAATACGGCGATATGATCGAGATGGGTATCCTGGATCCCACCAAGGTTGCGCGTACTGCTCTGCAGAACGCCGCTTCCGTGGCCGGTCTGATGATCACCACCGAAGCCATGGTCAGCGAACTGCCCCAGGAAGACAAGGGTGGTCACGGCCCCGGCGGCGGTGGCATGGGCGGCGGAATGGGTGGAATGGGCGGAATGGACATGATGTAATCAGGCAGGCGTACTGCTGATTCATTTTGTCGTTCTTCTCTAGTTACCAAAAAGCCCTCGGCGTGAAAGCGTCGAGGGCTTTTTTGCGGGCCGGTGGTTTATGAATTGTTCAACGCAAGCTGATTGCGGCCGGTATTCTTGGCATGGTAAAGAGCCTGATCGGCTGCTTCAAGAAGATGCAGTGGCGATCCCTTGGCCGTTGGTATCTGCGTGGTGAGGCCAACACTTACCGTGACATGATCGGCTGCCTGCGAAAAGGCATGGGGAATTGCCAGCGCGCGCACCAGGTTCAGCAACCGATCGGCAATGACCTGTGCCCCAGCCGAATTGGTCCCCGGCAGCAGGCATACGAATTCCTCGCCGCCATAACGAGCGACCAGATCGGAGGATCGCGCCACCACACCGGCAATCGCCCCGGCTACTTGTTTTAGACAGCTATCCCCCTGGATGTGACCATAGTGGTCATTGAAATTTTTGAAATAGTCGATGTCTGTAAGGAGCAACGACAATGGAGTCCCCGAACGGCTGGATTGGCGCCACTGAAAATCAAGATATTCATCGAAACGACGGCGATTGGCGATACCGGTCAGGCCGTCGGTAGTAGATAGGCGCTCCAAGATATCCCGGCTACGCTTTAGCGCAACGTGGTTGCGTACACGAGCTTTCACAATGGCCGGACTGATCGGCTTGACCAGATAATCAATCGCGCCGAGGGCTAAACCTTTGGCCTCGTCTTCCGTTTGGCCGGCGGTAGTGACAAAGATAATCGGGATCGCCGCGGTCCGCGGTGCCGCTTTGATTCGAGAGCAGACCTCATAACCATCCATACCCGGCATGAGAACATCCAATAAGATGACATCGGGTAATTGTTCATCGACAATGCCGAGTCCCTTTTCGCCGGAGGTGCCGAAAAAGACATCGTAATCCTCGTCCAATATCTTATGAAGTCTTAGAATGTTCTCCGGGACATCATCAATGATGACCACCTTGGGACGCGCATTCATGGAAGCCTCACATCAATGGAGATTTTTAAAGCGACGGCAATCTTTCTCAGTAGACGCTGAGCGGTGTTGAAATCGAGCGTTTCGATGGCGGCGGCAAGGGATGCGATTTCATCGGTGCCGACCAACTGACGCAATTCGGCCTTGAGTCGGGTATCGAACAACCGCAGTGCTTTGATGTTGTGCTCACGGAGCAGAAGGGCAAGTTGTTGCACGAGCGGTGCGCATTCGTGCGCATTGGCGGTAATCAGGGCCGGAGCGAGGCTTGGCTCTTCGCCATCATGCGGTAGCCGTTCAGCGGCTGCGGCGAGATCATGCAGACGTGCGTCCAGTTCATCCAAGCAGGGTACGATCCGTCCATGCGCACCTGCCTTTACCACTTCCTCTAGGGTATGCGCCGTGGCCGATACGGCGAGCGCACCCACATTGCCGGCCGCGCCGGTAATCGTGTGTGCGATGAGTCGGATCCGAGTAAGGTCATCGGCGCTGAGGGCAGCACGCATTTCTCCCACTATCCCCAGATTGGAACCAATAAACTGACGTAGGAGTTTTCTGAAGATGACTTCGCGCCCACCCAATCGACGCACTGCCTGGGCTACGTCGATAGTGAGCGGCTGAATGGTTGGAGTTTCCGATAAATCCTGCCGATGGGGTTGCAGCGCACCGGACGCATGACTACGCCCGGTCCATTTGCGAAGCACATCAAAAAGCTGTCCGACATCAACGGGTTTTGCCACATGGTCGTTCATGCCGGCGGCAAGACAATTTTCCCGATCCTGCATCATCGCATCTGCAGTCATGGCGATAATCGGTATGAAATTACCGGCAGGTGTGGCACGAATGTGTCGTGCCGCATCGTAGCCATCCATTACCGGCATGTGCAGATCCATCAGCACGGCGTCGTAGCTATTTTGCGCGAAGACTTGCACCGCCTCGGCACCATTTTCGGCAAAATCTACCTTGATTCCGGCGTCACTGAGGATTTCGCGTACGATATCACGGTTGATGGCATTGTCTTCCGCCACCAGTACCCGGACCCCATCCAACCCCTTAATATTGGGGGCCGTATTGACTGCTGCGCCCGCAGTTTCCGCACAGCGTTCGTCGCCACGCCCCAATGCTGTATACAGGGTATCCAGCAAGAGTGACGGCGTAATCGGCTTGATCAGCAGATTACCGATACCGGCAGCCATGGCTTCCTTCGTAATCAAACCACGGCCATAGGCGGTCACCATAATGATCAGCGGCGAATCGGTAGTATAGCTCTTGATACGGCGGGCGGTTTCCATTCCGTTGAGGCCCGGCATCTGCCAATCGAGGAATACCAAATTGTAAGGCTGTTCGCCAATTTCTATTGCCCGTGCCAATTCGACCAGTGCGGCCTCCCCATCATTGACGGTTGTGGTCGGTACGCCAAGTGACAACAGCATGGCGCTCATGGTTTCACGCGCAACCTCAAGATCATCCACCACCAACGCACGGTGGATACTGAGATCGGTAATATGATGCGTGCCGGCCGGATTTGAGGCATGCCAGCGTCCAAAACGGGCCGTAAATGCAAAAGTGCTGCCTCGGTTTGGCCGACTGTCGACCGACAGCGTACCCCCCATCATATCGACGAGCTGGTAGACAATCATCAATCCCAAACCGGTACCGCCATATTTACGCGTCGTCGAACTGTCCGCTTGGGTGAATGGTTGGAACAATCGGGCCATCTGCTCTCGTGTCATGCCAATGCCGGTATCCCGTACCGAGAAGCGTAATACAACGGTCTCGTCGGTCACCATGACGGGGACGATTTGCAGCACCACCTCGCCGCGGTTGGTGAATTTGACGGCGTTACTGACCAGGTTGAGCAGAATCTGGCCAAGGCGGAGGGGATCACCCAGTAAGGCGTCGGGAACGTCCGGCGCGACGCTCAATACTACCTCGATATCTTTCTGACGCACCGCATCGCTGGTCACGTCGGCCAAATGGCCCATAACATCGGCAAGCCGGAAACGAGTAGTTTCCAATTCGAGTTTACCAGCCTCAATCTTTGAAAAATCAAGAATATCGTTGATGATACCAAGGAGCGAGGCAGAGGCGGTCTGAATTTTATGGATATAATTTTTCTGTTGTTCCGTCAGATCCGTCTTCTGCAACAGGTAGAGCATACCGATGACGGCATTCATCGGCGTGCGGATTTCGTGGCTCATATTGGCGACAAATTCGCTTTTGGCGCGGTTAGCCTGTTCAGCGAGGGCTTTGGCCTCGCGCAGATGTTCCTCGCTCTCCCGCAGTGCCGCGCTCGCTGCATTGGCCCGTGCCAATTCGACCGCTACCTGTTTGCGACTCAGGTAGAGTTCCAGGAAGATGTTGACCTTGGCCCGTAACACGAACGGATCGACCGGCTTTAACAAATAATCAACGGCTCCGACAGCATAGCCACGGATTTGGTCGGCTTCGTCCAAACAGGAAGCGGTCAAAAATACCAGCGGGATTTCTGCGGTGCGTGGCTCACCGCGTAGCAACTCGGCCAATTCGTAGCCATCCATTCCCGGCATATCGACATCAAGGAGGATAAGTGCGAATTCATTATCAAGGGTCAGGGCTAGGGCCTGGTTGCCGTCGGCCGCCTCAACGACTTCCGCCATCAGCTTTGAAAATAGTTTACGCAGGGCATGGAGATTGGCCGGTTGATCATCGACGATCAGAATTTTTGGCGTCGGTAGGCTCATGCAATATCCTTATTCCGCGGGAAAGAACCAGCGGATACCAGAAAACCGGCAATCGCGGTGAGCGGCAGCACTACGTCGACGCAGCCGGTAGCAATGGCGGCCTCGGGCATGGTGCGCGCGACCGCTGTTTCCGGGTCTTGGGCCACGGTTAGTCCGCCCGCCCTTTTGATGGCAATAAGTCCACTGCTGCCGTCATTGTTGGCGCCGGTGAGGACCACACCAATCAGCCCGTCGCCATAAAGGTCGGCGGCTGAATAAAACAGGAGGTCAATTGCCGGACGAACGTTGCATACTTTGTTGTCGACCGATAGGGCGAAGGTTCGATCTGGTTCGATCAGCAGATGATAACTTGGCGGCGCCACATAGACGTGCCCTGGTTCGACCGGGCAACGCTCCATCGCTTCCAATACCGGAATTTTACATACTACCGTAAGAATTTCCGGCAGCAAGCTTTTTACCGATGCCGCAATGTGCGAAACGATAACAATCGGCAAAACGAAATCTGTCGGCAGGCCGGCCAGGATAATCCGCAATGCGTCGATTCCGCCTGCCGAGCAACCCATTACTATCGCCCGCAACCGGGAAGATTGGGAGCTTCCGTCACTTGCCGCTTGAAAGCACGCGACCATCATATTCCCCCATTTTTTTGAACAGGCGTAATTCATTATCAAGCGCCAGGAAGTGGTGCCCGGCTTCCGCCAACGACATATTCTCGCGGGTTCCCACACACAGTATGCCACCACGCGTTAGACTGGCCAGAAACAACGATAATACGCGATCCTGTAATTTTCTATCAAAATAGATAAGGACATTACGACAAATTACCATTTGGACTTCACAGAATACGCCGTCCGATACCAGATTATGATGTGCAAACACCATTCGGCTCCGCAAGGCCTCATCGATCCGGCCGAGCTCATATTTCATGTGAAAATAATCACTCAGTGCCGCCTTACCGCCGGCCTTTACGTAGTTGTCGGCGTATTCATGAATGGACTTGGCCGAGAATACGCCTTCCTCGGCAAAAGCCAGGGCGGCATCATTGATGTCCGTGGCGTAAATTTGGGTCTTGTGTAGCAAGCCCTCTTCTTGGAGCAGAATGGCGAGCGAATAGACTTCCTCGCCGGTAGCGCAGCCAGCCTGCCAGATGTTGGGGCGTGGATAGGAATCGAGGATCGGTACTATCCGTTCGCGGATGGCACGAAACACGACCGGGTCGCGGAACATCTCCGTCACCGGTACCGATAGGTGCGATAGTACCGTTGGCAGCAGGGCTGCTTCGCGCACCACGCGCGGTATCAAATCAGCGACGCCGGTGCAGCCGCAGGCACTTGCCAGGGCCAAGACGCGACGCTTGAGCGATGCCCGTGCATAATGGCTGAAATCATAACCATGGCGCCGCCGCAAGGTTTCGACGAACAGGTCGATCTCCAGCTCATCGGTCTCAGCGTTCGTCATGGTGAGTTGGCTCCATTGATGAAAATCATGTACCTCAAGGGTAACCGAAAATGGGGCTTTGGGGTGGATGGCAAGGAGGTTGCCAGTCCAGCGTTGCGTTATCCTTGTTTCCATGGGGGATAGCGGTAGACTTGCCTGACCCAAGAGGGAGACTGCCTTCCTCAGCAATGCCCACAGCGAAAATACTGACTAATCTTATAAATTTTCCTGCTGTCTGTTCTTTTTTGCTAATGGCCAATGGGAGATAAAGATGTCCGCTATTGCCACTACGATTACAGAAAGTGAGCGGATTCCGCGAGCCGCGAGACCGTATCTGGTGCCCGATGCGCGTCGTAAGACTGAAATCGTCTATCCCGATAGCGATGGCAAACCCATGGCCGACAATACCCTCCAATATGAAATCATCGTTACCCTCCAGAGTAACCTTGCCGCATTGTTTGGTGACCGACCCGACGTATTCGTAGCGGGAGATTTGCTTTGGTATCCCGTGGAGGGGAATAACAAACTTCGACTTGCCCCCGATGTAATGGTGGTCTTCGGACGTCCCCCCGGTTATCGTGGTTCCTATCGGCAATGGTGCGAGAACCAT
>CAUYUB010000026.1:0-8991 GCA_963575685.1 Gammaproteobacteria bacterium
GAGTCTGGGCCGTGTCTCAGTCCCAGTGTGGCTGATCATCCTCTCAGACCAGCTATGGATCGTCGCCTTGGTAGGCCTTTACCCCACCAACTAGCTAATCCAACATAGGCTCATCCTATAGCGCGAGGCCCGAAAGTCCCCCGCTTTCCCCCTTGGGGCGTATGCGGTATTAGCGTGGGTTTCCCCACGTTATCCCCCACTACAGGGCAGATTCCTATGCGTTACTCACCCGTCCGCCACTCTCGCCGCCGAAGCGGCTACTCGTCCGACTTGCATGTGTTAAGCATACCGCCAGCGTTCAATCTGAGCCATGATCAAACTCTTCAGTTTAAATCAGCTTTGCCACTTAATAAGATAAGCGGCCAATCTTGGTCCCGACAGAAAACTAAACGTAAATTTTGAATTGACGTGTTGTCTTGTATCGGCTATTTTATTGCGCAATAGCCGCCACAAGCACCCACACACATTATTTCGATCCGGTCTGTTAAAGAGCGTCGGGGTTGTCACCCCGGCTAAGTCCGACTATTATACAGAGCCAAACCAGCTTGTCAAATCTTTTTTTCGTGCCGTTTTGAAGCAGGCTTCAAAACGGCACCGGGGCAACCATCCCGCCCCCTTTCCGCCCCGTGGGGCGCTTCACGTTTCCGGTGAAGAGCCGACTATTATACTGACCTTTTTCACTTCGTCAATATTTATTTTATTATTTTTACTTATCCCGTTGCCCCGACTTGATTCTGTAAAGCGCGGAAATGTCTTCGTCACCATGCCCGACCGCCATTAAGCCTTGATAATCAAGGACTGTCATCGCCGTCAACGGGATTTCAACCCCCGCCGTTGCCGCCATCGCCTGACAAATTTTTAAATCTTTATGGTGCAAGGCCAACTTAAAGCCCGGCGCAAAACTGCCGCTCACCATCGTCTTGCCACGATGGTCTAAAAACCAATTGCCCGCCGCACCGCCTGCCACCGCATCTATCACCAATTCCATTGGCAACTGTTGCGCTTGAGCAAAGGCCAGCGCTTCCGTCACCGCTTGGTTAATGCCCGCACACAACACTTGATTGACCGCCTTAGTCGCCTGCCCTGCACCTGTCGCCCCCAAATGGATAATCCGCGCGGACATCGCCGCTAATAAGGGTCTAACACGGTCTACTATCGCCGCCTCACCGCCGACCATCATCGACAAAGTGCCATTTTTCGCACCTTCCACACCTCCCGAAACGGGCGCATCCAGAAACGCCACTTGCCGCATAGCCAACATTGCCGCCGCTTGTTGCGCCGTGGCACTGCTGACGGTAGACATATCGACCACCACCGCTCCAGACTTAAGATGCGCCGCCAGCGCCGAAACCACCGCCAACACATCACTATCCGCCGACACACACAGAAAAACCACATCCATATCGGCAGCAAGGGTTTCAAGCGTAGGGTAAGCCCGTACCGCTAACGCATTGGCAAGGGCTTCGGCCTTAGCGGCAGTACGGTTATAGACTGCCGTCAGAAAACCCGCTTTAGCGAGATTTCTCGCCATCTCTTCGCCCATTGCCCCCAGGCCGACCATTGCCACCTGCATATCACTTCTCCAGATAAGTATAGGCGTTCAAGCCGGCCACCAGCTCATTCTCATAATCTTGCCGCTGCTGGGCGCTCAGCGGGCTATTCGCCAGCTTGGCACGGAACGCCGTTTTCAGCTCCTCACTACTGATATGCACATAATCCAGCAATTCCGAAACATCCTCGCCTTCCTGCAAATCGTAAAAATGGTAGCCCTTATCATCCAGCTTGATATTGATAGAATGGGTGTCGCCGAACAGATTGTGCATATCCCCCAAAATCTCCTGATACGCCCCGACCATAAAAAAGCCGATCAAATACGGTTGCTCGCTGTCAATGTCATGCACCGGCAAGGTCTTTTCCAGATTTTGCCCATCAATATATTGGTCGATACGCCCATCGGAATCGCACGTTAAATCTTGGATAACCGCGCGGCGGGTCGGCTGCTCATCCAAGCGATGGATAGGCATGATAGGAAACAACTGGTCTATACCCCAAATATCCGGCAAAGACTGGAACAGGGAGAAATTACAGAAAATCTTATCCGCCAATTTTTCATGTAATTCCTGCAAAATAGCCGCTTCATTCTGATTATTCGGGTTCAAGGAATTTTGCAACTGCTGGCAGAAAATTGCGTAGTCATTTTCCGCTTCGGCCAAACCATTGATGCTCAGCTTATCGCGGGCAAATTTAGCGCGGGCTTCCGACAAATAAAAATGCGCATCATGGTAAGCCTCAACCAAATTACGGCTGTCCGGCACCGCCAACGCCGCCTGTTCATTACTGTAGACCGATTCAATATCGGTGACATTAGTAATCAGCACCGCGTGATGCGCCGTCAACGCCCGGCCTGACTCGGTGATAATATCCGGTTGCGGCACTTGTTTTTCCGCGCAAATATCGGCAAAGCTACGGACAATATTGTGCGCATATTCGTCAAGGCTATAATTAATCGACGATTCGCGGCGCGAACGGCTACCGTCATAATCCACCCCTAATCCGCCGCCCGCATCAACAATTTGAATCGCCGCACCTAAGCGGCGTAATTCCACATAAAATTGTCCCGCTTCTTTTAAGGCGATTTTAATGTCGTGGATATTGGCGATTTGCGAACCCATGTGGAAGTGCATCAACTTTAAGCAATCCAGCAACCCCGCTTGCTTAAGACGCTCCACCAATTGCAGGACTTCGTAAGCATGAAGGCCGAACTTGGATTTTTCGCCGCCGCTGTTTTGCCATTTGCCCGCACTGATGCTCGACAACCTGACCCGCAACCCTAACGAAGGCCGAATCTCCAACTTAGCCGCCTCTTCGATAATCAGCTCCAACTCCAGCGGCTTTTCAATCACCAGATATAAATTCAGACCCATTTTTAGGCCAATCAACGCCAAACGGATATAGGCACGGTCTTTATAGCCATTACAGACCACCACCCCCTGATGCGACAAAGCCATAATTGCCAGCAACTCCGGCTTACTGCCCGCCTCCAGACCGATATTATCCGCTGCCAAAATACCTTCTATCACTTGCCGCTGTTGGTTAACCTTAATCGGATAGACAGGCGTATACTTACCCGTATAGGCCAACTTGGCGCAAGCTTTTTTAAAGGCGTTATCCAAACGGGTAACACGGTCTTTTAAAATGTCGGTAAAGCGCACCAGCACCGGCAACGACAACTGCTTGTCATTTAACGATTCGGCAATCTCGTACAAATCCAAAGCAATATCCTTATCGGCACTGGGCTTAACACACACATGCCCTTGCGCATTAATCGAGAAATAGCTGTCACCCCATAAATCTATGGCGTAGGTTTGCGCAGATTGCTGGATAGTCCAGGATTTTAAGTTCACTTATTGGCTCCGATGAATGGTTTTTTAATGGACAAGAAAAGACGGATAGCCCGCCAAGCCAACATTAGGGCGGCGGTTAGTCGGCTAAAAACAATAGGCGGCATTGTACACCAAGGCCAAGAAAATTAAGCCCAAACAACCCGAATTATGTGCCGCCACCCTAACCCCGCTCATCCCACGCCTTATCCAAACGTTTCGCCGAAATCGGATAAGCCGTTTTCAAATGCTGGGCGAACAGCGACACCCGAAACTCTTCCAGCATCCAACGGAAAGCCTCCTGCTCAGGCACAATAGTATTTTTTGGGGCTTTTTTCTCCACATCCTTCCAATAGCGCAACACATAACGGTTCAGCTCCTGGACTTTTTGCGGGTTATTATCCAGCTTCTCCAAACGGTAGCTAATCGCTTTCAGATAGCGCGGCAAAGCCTTTAGCTGCTCATAAGGGATCGTGCGCAAAAAGCCTGCATAAACCAAAACCGCCAATTGCCCGTTGACATCGATGGCCAGCGGATCGTTAGCGTTCAGCCGCTGTAACTGCGCCTTAACCGCCGTGTACAAAGCCATCACCTCCAACGCCAACTTACCCGCATCATTCGCCACCAACATCAGCCCCGGCTTATTTTGCTGCAAGCTATGCTCAAAGGCCTGCTGGGTACGGATAATGCGCCCGTCCATAAAAACATGCTGCAAAATCAATTTCAGCATATCTTCCTTATAGGAAGCGGTAACGGCACGCTTAATGATGGGGTGCGCCGCCAAACGGTGGTAAGCCAGTTCGGCAGCGGCGGCTTGCAGATTATTTTTGCCCAAATAAGTGCATTCCTTACGCAACGACAACTGGAACAGCCGCAATAGACCCGCCTGATGCTCAGCCGCCGCTTTTTGCTCAGTGTCAAAAATCCGCACCCCCACCGCATCGCCTTCATCGACAATAGCCGGAAAGCCGATAAAATTCTGCCCCTGCTGGATAAACGCATAAGTATCGGGCAAATCGTCAAACGCCCATTGGATACAGCCCGTGTAACTCAACTCGTCAGCGGCAATCTGGTCAAAACTTTGCACGGCTTGGATAGCGTGTTTTTGCTGCAATTTTTTCAAATCGCGGCCATAATCCAACAGCTTGCCTTGGTCATCAATCACCCGGAAATTCATTTTCAAGTGTTCGGCAACCCCATCCAACGCCCAGGCATTTAACGGCACAGCCTCACCCGTCAACTTGCGCAAACGGTAACTCAGCCATTCTTGCAACAACCCCTTAAAATCCGGCTCGATTTCCAAACAGCGTTTGACGGTTTCCGGTACGGGGACAAAGTGCTTGCGCAAGTTTTTCGGCAAGGCTTTAATCAAAGCGATACATTTTTCTTCCAACAAACCCGGTACCAACCAGTCAAACGGCACAGCCGACAATTGGTTTAACTGATGCACAGGAATCACCGCCGTCACCCCGTCCTCATCATGACCCGGCTCAAAACGGTATTGCAGCGGAATGGTCAGATTACCGATTTTCTTGCTATCAGGATAATCCCACTCGTTAACATAGCCCTCTTTCTCGCGGGTCAAATCTTCCTTAGTCAAAAACAGGAACTTCGGATTGGTTTTTTCAACCGTCTTGCGCCACTGGTCTAACGTGATGCCATTGACCACCTCAGCAGGCAACTTAGCGTCATAAAAACCATATAACCATAACTCATCTTCAACCAAATCGACGCGCCGCCCCTTATGCTGGATCATCCCGACCTCTTCCAGCAACTTTTGGTTCGCGACATAAAACGGCGCGTTGCTGTGGTACTCATGGCTGACCAACGCCGATTGGATAAACAACTCCCGCGCCGATTTTGCATCCACCCGCTCATAAGGGATTTTCCGCCCCGCCTGCAAAGTCAGGCCATATAACAAGGTGCGCTCGTACACCGCACTGCGTCCGGCTTTTTTCTCCCAATGCGGGTCATAATAATTATGCTTAACCAAATGTCCCGCGCAATGCTCTATCCATTCCGGCTCAATCCGCGCCACCGTCCGCGCATACACCTTACTGGTCTCGACCTGCTCCGCCGCCATAATCCACTTCGGTTTCAGCTTATGCACCCCGGAACCAGGGAAAATGAAAAACTTTAGGCCGCGCGCGCCCAAATACTCGTATTGCTCATGGCGGAAACCGATATTCGACAACAGCCCCGTCAATAACGCGCGGTGGATATTCTCATAAGGCAACGGCGGCGCATCTGCCGCCGCCAGCGTAACGGCGGGGGCATTCAGGTGCATTTTTAAATCCCCCTTCACCGCCTGCAAAATTTGCGCGTGAATATCAAACCACTCGCGCATCCGCATATACGACAAGAAATTATCCGTACAGTATTTACGCAATTTGCTGTTCGACAAATGTTTTTTCTGTTCCTCGTAAGTGTTCCAGACATTCAGCAAAGTCAAAAAATCCGATTCGGGATGCCGGAACGCCGCATGTTTGGCATCCGCCTGCCCCATCTTATCGGCAGGCTTTTCACGCGGGTCTTGCACACTTAAGGCCGCGACAATAATCGCCACCTCATGCAGACAACCTTCATCATGGGCCGCCACCAACATCCGCGCCAACTTAGGGTCAGTCGGAAACTTCGCCAACTGCCGCCCGACATCAGTCAACTGCCCCGCTTTATCCAAGGCATTGACCTCTTGCAGCATGGTCTTGCCGTCACGGATCATTTTGTCATCAGGCGGCTCGATAAACGGAAAATCCTCAATATCACCCAATTTCAGCGTCGCCATCTGCAAAATGACCGCCGACAAATTAGTACGCATGATCTCCGGTTCGGTAAACTCCGGCCTGGCAATATAGTCCTCGCGCGAATACAGACGGATACAAATCCCTTCCGCAACCCGCCCGCACCGTCCGGCACGTTGGTTAGCGCTAGATTGCGACACCCGCTCAATCGGCAAACGCTGGATTTTACTGCGGTGGCTATAGCGGCTAATCCGCGCGTGTCCGGTATCAATCACCCCGCGTATGCCCGGCACCGTCAACGAGGTTTCCGCAACGTTAGTCGCCAAAACAATGCGCAACTTGCCGCCCTTAGGGTTAAACACCCGCTCCTGCTCACTGACGCTCAACTTAGAATACAGCGGCAAAATTTCATACTGGGTGGGATGGTGCTTTTTTAACGAATCCGTGGTTTCCCTAATTTCCCGCTCACCGCTTAAAAAAATCAGAATATCGCCGCGCAAATCGCGGGTCAGCTCATCGACCGCATCCAGAATCGCATTCTGCAAATCATCGGTGGTCTCATCGTTTTCCTCGTCCTCATCCTTTTGCTCAATAGGGCGATAACGGATGTCCACCGGATACGTCCGCCCCGACACCTCAATAATCGGCGCATTATCAAAATGCTCGGAAAACCTTTTGGTATCAATGGTCGCCGATGTAATGACCAGCTTTAAATCCGGGCGTTTCGGCAACAGCCACTTCATGTAGCCGATCAAAAAATCAATATTCAGACTGCGCTCATGCGCCTCGTCAATAATAATGGTGTCGTACTGGTTCAGATACGGGTCATTTTGCGACTCCGCCAGCAAAATCCCGTCCGTCATCAGCTTAACCAACGATTCGGCATGGGTTTTATCATTAAAACGGATTTTATAGCCCACCGACTTGCCAATCGTCTCGCCCAATTCCTCAGCAATCCGATCCGCCACCGTCCGCGCCGCAATCCGGCGCGGCTGGGTATGGCCGATAAATCCCGCCGCCCCCCGGCCAATCGACAAACAGATTTTCGGCAACTGCGTGGTCTTACCCGACCCCGTTTCCCCGCACACCACCACCACCTGATGATTTTTAATCAGCTCGGCAATCTCATCCTTCTTACCCGTAACCGGCAAATCGGGGAAATTCAGCGGCGGAATACTGGCAAGGCGGCGGTTACGCAACGCCACCGAGTTATCGATACGGCCAGCCAGCGCCGCCAAAGCCCCGTCTATCGGCTTGCCTTTCTTGGCATCCTGACGGAAACGGTCTAACTGCCGTTTCAGCGCGTGGCGGTCTTGGTTCAGACACAGGGGTAACTGGCGGGTGAGTTGTTGGATAAGTTCGTTGCTGGACATTAAATAGGTAGTGGGTGCTGCTGTGGGGTGGAAAGATAAAGGGGAGTTTTTGGTAGGGGTAAAATAAGTTGGCTTTCAATCTGCCATTAAGCCTTAGCCTTCCTCAAAAGGATTATACGTTTCTAAAACTAGCCCATTAAAATCTTTAGTATTACGGGTCACCAAAACGGCGGCGCATTGTATAGCCGTTGCAGCAATGATTGCATCGGGCAACTTAATGCGCCTTTCCTGCCGAATATCAATCACTCGCTGAACAACCTCATCACTTAACGGCTTAACCGAGGCATACTTAATAAACTGGATAGCTTTTTGTTTTTCTTGCAAACTAAAAGGAAAACCTAAAAACTCCATTTTAGAAATTACTGAAATCTGAAAATTTTCCCGCATTATCGCAGAAACACTATTTTTTACGCCATCGGCCATGTCGCCATTAAAGTAGTAAATAAGGACATTAGTATCCAGCAAATAGGATTTCACTATTTAATCATCCCATTCGTTACGCATGGCTTCAAGCAATTGCCCAACCTGCTCCAAACGGCTGACCCCAAAAAATAGTTCGGGTGTAAAATCGGTTGCTCCAGACACATCAGATCGGGGAAGCATCGGAAACACAATAACCTCTACTGTATCAGAACTAAAATCATCAGGAATATCAATCACATTTTGTAATTTTTTAGTGTCAATAATTTGTCTTATGGCTTGCATACTGTTTTCCCTTTAGGTTTGCGTATTTTTTAAATAAGACGAGAGCTTCGCCCGCCTAACTGGACATAAATAAAACGTAAAAACATTTCAGGTTTATTGTGCACCGCGCATATATAACATTTTGAAAAAACTAAAATTTGTTACCTTAACCATGCTATTTTGCTTTAGCATATTTTATAGCGGGCAATTATGGACACCAGTTCATTTCAACACATCCCAATCAGCCAACACCACTGGCTCAAAAGGCTCGTGATAAACAATCTTTTGCTTACGCAACAGATACTTATCATCAGGCATCGGCTGCCCCTCCACTAATCCCAAACGGAATTGCCGGACTAAACGATAAAGCTCAGTCAACTTATCGGCAGGAATAGGATTCATTTCATCCATAATTAGTTCTTGTACTAACATTTTATCTGCCTTTTATGAATTGTCAGCATTTACAGACCCGCCCCAAATAACCGGACGTAACCAACTGCCCACTATTTTACCCGATAGCCTTAACCGCCACAGCCTAAAAATCACCTAGCCGCGCTTGCAATAAGCCCACAATATCCTGAAAATCCGTTGGCTGTTGTTCTAATGGCAATTTGACCAAGTCCCTGGCAATTTGCTGATATTTCTCTTTGCCTTGCAACTGTTCATTAGCGATAGTTTTAACCTGAAAACATTCATTAGCAACCACCCGAAAAATTTCCTTGCCCGACATCCGCTCCAGCCATGTTCCTAAGCCATATTGCAGCGGTAAGGTTCCACCACTTAACTCGGCAACAAAACGGGCGTAAATGCCTT
>CAUYUB010000027.1:0-8945 GCA_963575685.1 Gammaproteobacteria bacterium
ACCCCACGATACTGAACAGCACCCTGCCATTCCTTGAGTGCGAAAGAGAATCCCACGGATTCACCGTTTGCGTACCAGATACGCTAACGCTAGTGCTCATCGAAACTGGTACCGTGCCAGCTACCGACACCGCAGATTGCACCGAATCCACCACTACATGATTATCAGTCGGCGCACTTGGTTGAATAACAACCCGTATCGGCTGAGCACCCTCATACTGCTGAAATATCTCAGGCACGTACGGAGAAAGAAGAATACGACGCGAACCACCACTGTTAATCAAAAGGAGTTTGTCCAAACCCCCACCCACCTGCCACTCAAACACGTCCACCGAAGTCGCCAGTGCAACGTCGTACGTCGGATGCCCATCCAAACGCACCCATCCCGCAGGTGCGTACGCCGTCGTCACCAGAGACATATTCGCATAATCCGCCTGCTGCAACGGGTTGGTATTCCCGTACGCATACCAGTTCGCAAACGAAGTCGCCAAATCGGACGACTGACGCTCAAACCGAATGACCCCGTTCCGCGGTTGCGTGATTTGCCACGCATATGCACTGTTCGCACTTGCGACAAACGCCACAACCAATACCAGCAGAATCAGTCCCCGCTTGTACATTCCTATCCCCTCCGACCTTTCCAGTACGCCCCTGCCGTCCTTGACGCTTCCCGCAATTCTGGCGTATCGACAGGCTCCCGACACACCCCATCGTAAGGCGTATCTTCCCCGTCACACGCGCACCAGCTTCTATCCACGAACGACCCTACCACTCTCGCCGTGGTCAACTGCATTTTCGTACGCACCTCAGATTCCCTTCGCGTACCTTTCGTCGCAGGAACCGTCATACGACTCACCGTACGATGTATCTCCTGCACGGTATCGCACCGATAATCTCGGCACGACCAATCACACCGCTTCATCGCGCAGCTACTTGGTATCATCGTATGTCCGCTCCGTAGCCTGCTCGTACGCTCGTGCGACACGCCACGCCGACCAACGTGCTGCCACCAGCGGATAGCCCTCACGTATGATTTCGCGACCGCTTACGAAGAATATCGCTGCCAAGACTCCGCCAGCGACCCCCGCCGAAATCCCACGTACCAGTTCCGCGCTCATCGGTGCGTCCGTGGGACTGGACGCAATCCATGTAGCCAATACCATCCCTGCCGTTGCACAGAGAAGCCAAAATACCAGTGCGGAAGCCACTCCAAGAGTGACCTCCGCGACTAGCAGCAATATGTTTCCGAACTCACGCATCCCCCTACCGCCCTTCTCGTGCTACGCGCTCGGCTTGACGGTCGTGCCGTTCCCGAGGATACGGTTGACGGTGTACTTCGCCCACGCGCCGTTCGCGGAGTTGACGCCGAAGATACCGACGTACAGCTTGACGGGAATCCCCTTGTCGCGGGATTCCAGCAACTGCGGCAACATGTCCGCAGGTGCCTCAAACAGGTCAAACCACTTCTCGTCCTTGTTCTCGTCGTTGACGAGAGCGAAGTTGACGACCCGCGCCGTACCAAACCGAGTGTTGAACTCGTTAACGTCCTCCAGCTTGCCCTTGCGAGGATTTCCCACGATACCCTGTACGACCTGTCCCATTTCCGTACCTCCACTTTTCCCTCACGTTACGCCGCTATCCCTAGCGACCTGTCTTTAGGTACACCGATGGCATCAAGGATGGTTGCCATCGGCGCACCGCCTCCGTGTTAATAGACTGTATACACAGCCCCCAACACCACGCGCCTCAACTCTTGACGGATGCACCGCCGTACGCTATTCAGGCGTACAGAGTTTTGTATGCGCTACATACGGTCGTCACTTCCCGTATGTTCGTATCAAATCCCACCTCGCAAGGGGACGCGCTTTCGGTCTGAGTCTTACTCACGCGCCCACCTCGCGAGTGCGGCGGGGATGGTGCCTGCAAGGGCATAACCCCTGCTCAGAGAGCGTATCACAACGTCAAGGAAGCCGTCAAGAGGCAATTTCAGACCAGTTCAGGGAAACGGAAAGAACGTGATTTGTGATTTTGATTAAGTGGAGATTAAGAGATGAAGGGCGCAGACTGCCATACCCCGAGAGTGATACGTTGTAGACAGTTTATAGCTGGTATGACAGAGAGCATGCTTATATTTATTGTACGTATTCACCCGAATCGCCCTGCGGCGAGTTCTGAATACTGGATTTTTGAGCATGGAGTGGATGAGAATGTCTGTTCGATGGATGGCGTCTGTTCAAGAAGTGTGCCAAGTTGTGCTGATGAAGAAAGAAAAGAAAGTTCAAGAAAGTGCTAAAGAATGGTTGACTGAATGCCGATACTAGTAGTATGATGATGCAAGAGGGCGACAGCCTACCGAGTGAAGGAGTAAGGAAGATGAGTAAGAGCGTGGACATTCGACCAACATGCGACTTGGCACTTTCGTACCAGATTGCTGAGGACTTGAAAGAGCAAGGTATCATCAGAAAGGAAGTCCCGGTGAGTGAGGCGATGATGAGCGTACTCGCAATCATTCGCCGATGCACGTACGCAACGGTGGAGTACCGCGAGAAAGGAGGTGAGTAACATGAGGTACGCGAACTATCGACAGATACGGGACGCACTTGAAACGCGCTCGTCGTTTGGCGGACACAGTGCACGAGGACTGTACGAAATACACGACGAGAGAGGATGGTGGAGATATAGGGTATGGTCGTACTATACGCTGATATGGGAGGAAAACTCCTCGGGCGTAGTGTACTTCAATACCGACCGATACAGCAGCACCACGTCCCGACTGCAAAACCTCATCCGCTCAACCTATCCCGCCGACCTCATCGCGAAAGCAACCTGCAAGTATTACCCTTGTATCCTGTTCGCCGAACATGGTACAATCATGTGCAGAAGCTGCGTACAGACGCGCAGCCACTAACCGAAAGGAACTACCATGAGCATCAAGACCATGACCACCGAGCCTATCGTCCTGCACACCAAGTCCGCACAGCTTGCCAAGCAAGCACGACGCGACGCCGACGAGTTCATCAGCGCCAACACCGCCGACCCAACCATCCTCGGAGCCATCATCGAAACGGGCGATATGGACGACGCACAGCGTCGCGAGTTCGCCGCTGCCTACCGCACCGCCCTCCGCACCACACACCCGACCCTCACCGTGACCAAGCGCAAGGAACTCGTGGCTATCTCGTTGCGCCCGTCCGAGCCTCAGCTTGACCTCGCAGCAATCGAAGCAGAGGTCGCCGAGCAGGACGCCGCCGAGGTCACGCAGACCAACGGACGCAAGAAGGCGTAACCGCCCGTCAGCCGGCACCACAGAGCCTCCGAGCAGGTATCACTCGGAGGCTCTTTTGTGCGCCCTATCTTACAGCCAGTCTACCGTGACCGTATCCCAGTACTCAGGTTCCCCCGCTCGCGCCAACGCCCACAGCACCCAATGCCGAACAGCATACCTCACGTCCCCGCCCTGCACCCTAACCACCTCCGTCGCCCTTGCCCTCATCTGCGCAGCCCCGCGCCTTGCCGCAAACTTCTCAGATACGCCACTCTGTCGTGAATCCACCCGTATCCCCTCCGTCTTTCAGAATATACTTGCTCACATATGAGAAGCACCCGTCCGTAATAGGCAATATCCTCGCCATTGAGTTCGTTTCTCCCCACCACTTCTGCCACATCACAGTGCGCCGTCCCCCGTACTTCACTACCGCATGTATGTGCGGGACTGCTCTCTCCTTGTGACCCTCCACGACTGCGTACCACTTCTTTATCCCCATTTCCGCCATGAACCGCCTGAACTCCCGCATCGCACTACGCGCCCCGTCCACATGGAATTTATCCGCCGCCCCATCACTCCACGTCACCGTCACGTACGTATCAAATCCCACCCCCGACAAATATGCTGCCCACTCTTGTACTACCGATGCAGTTTTCAACTTGTCGCTACGCTTGTACTTCCGTTCCCTTTCCCGCACCACCATTTCCTGAGTCGGCATCCACAACTGTTCCCGCCGACTCGTACCCCTACGTCGCTCTGTTCCTTGTGTGATACGCTGCCATTCCGCTTCCATATCCGAATCGCTCAGGACTTGCACCGTATGAACCGATGCAACCCCTTTCGGGCAGCGTATCGGGCGTGGCATATATGATGTTCACCTCCTTAACGTACATCATCGTTACCAAATATCGCGACTGCCTGCGCACGCAAACTCGCCCATTCTCCGCAGTCCACCCACTCGCAGACCTGCGCAAATGTCGTCATTGGTTCTGGCGTCGCCGCAAGTATCGCACGAGCAGTCAGCGAGGCAATCGTTTCCAGAATCTGCTCATCACTGTACGCAGCGAAGTTCTCCGTACCGACTATCTGAGCCGTCGAATATCCAAACCTCGCCCTGAGCGGCACCCATATGTACTTCGTAGGAACCCCGTAATCATCTTCCAGCTTATCCGCCTCCACGTTCGGGCGATGCAACCGTAGCCTGAATACTGGAAGCTTTCCCCTCATCGCCCACTTGACATACCGCAGAGGCTCGCATTCCACCAACCCGTCAACCAAGTCCCTGATACGCATATCCATTTGACCAAGTGCCTGCGTACTAAACGAAAGTCCGATTCCGTAATGCCGCTTTTGCGCGAGAAGCTGGAACAACCACGGCGCAAACTTTGTCGTCGCCTGCCACAACCGCGCATCTGCCCAGTTATGCCCCTCGTCAATCAGTATGAGTACGTCCTCATTTTCTTCCAACGCCCACACCGCAAGCCCGAGTACGTCCAGCCACGACCCCACCGTTATCGCTTCCCGACCCGTCAACCTATCCACAAGCGTAAAGTTCGCAGCCACGATTGCGCCATTCTGCAATGCCTTGATACCGTCATATACGAGTCCCGCAGCAGTCTTTCCAGACCCAGGAAGTCCCACGTACAAGAATGTCTGCCGTTCTGGACGCTGCACATACTGGAACCACCACATCTTATTTCTGTATGTCCATGCCCACCAGCGGAATCGCTCCAACAAAGTCATTTCCTGAGTGGCGCGTTCCAAAATCATCACGCACATCATGACGACAACAACGCCTACCAGTATCTCAACCTGCAGCCTGTTATGCCCCAACCACGCAAGCAACTCACGCTCGTACGGCAACCCTCGGAAATTTACCATTCCCTTATCCTATCCCGCTGAGTACCTTCATCAGCAAGTTATACGCTACCAACAGCAGCAAGAACAGCGTCGCACTCCCGACCATTATCCTCATCGCTTTCCATCCCGCTTTACCGAGAACCGCCTCCATCAACACCGTACCAGCCGACAGCGGCGACGACATTTCGACTCGCGTACCTCCGCCGTTTACCGCTTCATTCACCCACGACGTACGCGCGAGCAACGCACTACCGACAGAAGGCACCACCAGCAAAAGAACCATGCCGCCTATCATGCCGACAACGAGTATGAGACTTATCACCGTCACCACCAAGCGTACCAAGTCCACGGTATCACCACCCTGTAATTCGGTGTATGAACGGCATCACAGCACCACGCGCCATCATCCGTATCGTAGTATATGCAACAGCGGAAACACTCACCCACAGAACCCACCGTATTGTGCGCTTCATCCCTACCACTTCCCGAATTTACGCGCTACATGGAATCCGATTGTCGCGATGATACCACCCGTCAGCAAACTTGGTGCAGGAGTCTGCGCCCACCATTTCACCATCGGGAACAACCCAGCACCTATCGCGGATACGATACCGAAGTTCCAGTTGTTGATTCCAAACCACCAGCTCGGTATCATTGTGCGTTCACATCCCCAAATAGGTTCAGTACCCAAAACAAGTTACCAAGCATCTGCATCGCATTCATTACTGGTGCCTGCACCTCATCCCGATACCACGTCCACAGTTTATCCATGAGCCATTGCGGTACTATGGTCGTACTAGGCTCCGTTCCACCAAATATCGTTCCAGTGGGGATATTACTCATCCACGTAGTAGGGAGCGACGGAGTTGCTGGCGACGACGGCGGCACCACTGGTGCCGTCACCGTCGCCACGTCACCCTCAACTACACTCATCGCCAGCGTACCGTTTACACCAAGCGAATCCCAAAACTCATGAGCGTAGGTTTGATTTGTAGTATACACACCCACGAAGTTGTCAAGACGGAATACGCTAAAAGCAGACTTGCCGTACTGTTGATACTGCCCATACCAATCTCGCCATACACCAGTTGGGTCAGCACCATTTTCCACATACTGCTCGTCCGCGTATATCTCGTCGTGCGAACCGACACCACCTGATACCTTTTCCCAACACGCATACCTGAACTTATACTGCCCGTTCTGCTCCTTGTGCCACGCGTAATTGACCGACAAGACTTGCGCCTTACCGATACCGAAAGCGCCAATATCGTCCTCAACTGGGGAGCCCACTGTACCAGCAGCCCAAATTTGGTCGCCCATACCCGCAGGAAACCTACCGTATTGAAGCGGATACTGCGTCAAGTTGTGATTCGTCATATGCAGCCACATGAACGGCATTGACTGCATTCTCCACGGAGTCATTACGCGTGTGCCGTTCTGCTTTGTCACGTTTCCTACCCGCTGCATGGACAACGAACCCGCGCCGTACTCGTCCACTCCGTTATTGCCTCCGAGATTCAGCGTATAGTTAGCGACATTCGCAGACCCCACCACGCGATACGCTTCATCATTGTTTATCGTGAAGTCCTCCGACACATCGTACAGACTGAACCGATGCGCCTGAACCGTTACCGTCGAATTATCACTCGCCTTATGCCACGTCAACTTGCCCCATCCTGGCGCATACCTCAATTCATCGTCCGTATAGACGCGCGAAAGCCCATAGAACCCCGAGGGCTTGGGCAATTCGTCCCACACTTGCACTTCCCCCGCAAACGCAAACGTCGCCAGACTCAATAACCAAAAGACAACCACACACGCAAACGCAACCCCGACCAAAGCAGCCACCCGCACCAAATCCCTCATCATCCTACCTCAACCATCCCATCACCATACGAGCGAACACGCTGAACAGCACCACGCCGAGAGCGATACCGATGAACCCCGAATACGCTTGTAGGAGCACATCGAACTGCACCAACGCCGCCGACTGTATCGCAGCAACGCCATTCGCCATGTTTCACACCTCCTTACAACTTGCCGAAGATACCGAGTAGTACCAGCAGAAAGACACCCGAACCCACGACAAGTGCGATAATCGGCGTATACGGCAGAATCAAATGCGTGAATGCTACCTCATAGTTGTCCACGATATGATTCGATGCCGATAGCATCGTACTTGCGTACATTCCTACCTCCTACCGCCGAAACGCTGAACGTACAATGTCAACGACGAACCATACGCCGAACACTCCGACGATAAGCCCGACGACCAGTACGAGCAAGTCCTGATATGCGCCGACAAACGTGCCAGCAGCACCCATAAGCGCATTCAATGTCAACCCACTTGGAACCATCGTATACCTCCCCTCGCGACCTCATAGCCGCGAACCAATGCCGTATGTACTGTCGGGTACTGTACTACGCTAGCAGTAGCAAACCACGGTTAGCCACAGTACACACGCCACCACCTGCGACTAGCTGGTGCCGTACCCTGCGTACCTGATTATGCGGTACGCAGGGTACGACTAGCTAGGTTCTAGCGACGACGCTTGCCGCCACCACCACCCCAACCGCTACGAACGGTACGAATGATGAAGCCGACCGCCCAGATACCCAGCGCAACCACGAGAACGAGCAGGAGCAGCGCGCCGAAGTACGGCACGACAGTTCCAGCCGCACCACCCATGATTGCATCCACCGTCAGAGTTGCAGGAATCATCTGTACACCTCCCTCCTTATTTTCGACCGAACTGTTGCGTACCCCGTCCTGTTGCTACGCCACCACGCAATCCTCCGACTACGTTCGCCAGCATAGCAACAATCAGCCCGACTCCGAAGATGCCGAGCGAGATACCAAGACTCACAAGTATCACCATCTGAAACGCCTGCACAACTGGCGCAGCACCGCTCGTGAGGGTACCGATACTGATACTCGTAGGCAGAAATTCCATGTGCTACGCCTCCTTACTTGGTGCATCGGCATCCGTGTCCCGTACTTCATCAAGTCCGTGGTACACGTCTGCAAGTTCCTCAAAATCCGCGTCGCTACTCTGGTAGTAGTCCAAGTCCTGATACACAGCGTACAACGCAGGGTCGTCATTGAATATCCCCGTAGACATTGCTTGACCGTGCCAATCGTTCGCGGTCTTTTCAGCCGCAGGACTGAAATCCATACGACCCAGCGCACCCCGTACGCTTCCGTTGAATGCGCTAGACGACCCGTACGACCCCCACGAAACTCCACCGCCACCTCCGCCGACTACCGCCTTAATCACGCTAATCAACATCGGCACCCACATCGCCAACAACAGGAATCCCACAATCAGCCCAAGAACGGGATACCACTGTTCCAGCCACGTCCCTGCTATGCCCTGAATCCCCGCATAATCGAACGTCCACCACATTTCTACCTACCGCCCCTCACGCCATACATGAACGTCCGTACGACGAGTTCGATGGCACCGAATCCCACCAGTATCACAACGAGTGCGCCGAATAGACCGCTGTAACCTGCAATCATTTCCTGCCACAACGCTACCGCCTCGGTCAGTACCATTTCACGCCTCCATTACCCATACGAGCGCGAGTATCACCAGCGTACCAAAGAACGCCGCTATCGCTTCCACTGGCGCACCGCCCCCCGTACCAAACTCGCGCCCCGATAGAACACGTACCATGACGCGAAACCAAGAAGTATGACCGACACCTCCGCCATGCTACGGACGCGCCTTTACCAGCCCCGCGACTGCACACGCGCCGACCAACCCCACGATACTGAACAGCACCCTGCCATTCCTTGAGTGCGAAAGAGAATCCCA
>CAUYUB010000028.1:0-8885 GCA_963575685.1 Gammaproteobacteria bacterium
TCATGAATGGCTCTGTAATGATCCTTCTGCGAATTGGGGAATCATATGAGTCCTACAAATAACATTGAGAGGCGCCTCGTTTTCCATGTTGCCCTGAGTTTATTGATACTTCTGTTAGTTATCACTATCTTCATTTACCGTGTATCCTTTCAAAAGGATATCACGGATAGTGATAATGATTATAATATATTGATGAATGTCGTACGTATACAAGCAGAAACAGCAGCCTACACAAAAAACGAGATACTCTCTGATGGCGTTGTCAAAGGACTACTCACAAACCCTAGCATTATTGGTGTTCGGTTATTAGGAACAGATGGTTTCAACTATACCCGTGGTACAGCAGCCAATGATGACTACAATCATGGCAAACATTTCGAGCTATATTCTCCTATTGGTTCCAAAAAAGAATTCATAGGCGAACTGATTATCGTCCGAAGCGATTTTCTGATCTTCGAAAAAGCCAAAAAACAGGCATTGGAGCAGGTCGCGTTCTTATCTTTCATGGTACTGATTACCAGCATTATCATCATTATTACAGCTCGCAGAACGGTCAGTATACCACTCGTGCAACTTGCACATGAAATTGAAAATTATGCTCCACACAAAGGTGCGGTGGTTAGTATACCTGCAGGTCATAAAAATGATGAACTCGGTAAAATAGCAACCAGTATTAATGTGCTCATTAGAACCGCCGAGAGTATCAATCGCGACCTAACGCTTTTTCGTTATCTTGTCGAAAATGCCCATGATTTGATTCATGTCACAGATATCAATGGTCGGATCCTTGATTCCAGCAAAGCGGGTTGGTTAGCACTTGGATACAGCAAGGACGAGTTGCTCCAGTTGGGTGTCTGGGATGTGGAGGCCACGATTCCATCCCGCGATGCGTGGCAACAAGTGGTCACAGTCTTACGACAGGCTGGTGGAATAGTTGCCAATGGGATAGCTATGCGCAAGGATGGTAGTCGTTTTTCAACAGAGGTGAGAGCGTCTCTTGTTGTTACAGAGGAAGGCGAATTTACGCTTGCTATTCTTCGCGATATAACAGAAAGGAAGCAATTTGAAGAGAAGCTGCTTGCGTTAGAAGAACGAAGCCGATTAATACTTTCATCGGTTCATGATGGCATCATTGGTGTTGATACTGATAATGTGACGATCTTTGCCAATCAAGCAGCAACCACTATTCTTGGCTACACGGAAGAAGAACTAATGGAGCATCACTTACATAATCTAGTACATCATAGCCATGCTGATGGCACAAAACATAGTATCGAACAATGCCAAATATTCCAAACAGCGCATAATGGATTGGCCCGATTGGTTAAATACGACACCCTATGGCATAAAGGAAATGTACCCTTCCCTGTTGAATACACAACTACTCCGATCTATCGAAACAATACCCTGTTCGGGTCGGTTTTTGTATTTCGTGACATTACTGAACGCAATAAGATTGAAGCAAAGATTTCCAAATTAGAAGAACAGAGCCGGTCCGTATTATTAGCAGTGAGAGATGGTATCATTTATATGGATTCTGATGGCAGAGTCACCCTTGCCAACCCTGCGGCCATATCATTATTAGGATATAAGGAAGTAGACTTGATTGGTCAACCGATGCATGCCACAGTGCATTATGCTTATCCAGACAGAACCGAATACCCGATTGAACAATGTCTGATGCATCAGACGCTGGTTGATGGTCAGTGCCGAATATCGGACAGAGATGTGTTGTGGAACAGCAATGGCCAAGCAATCCCTGTTGAATACTCAACGGCACCGTTGTACAAGCATGGAGTCATTGCTGGGACAGTCATAGTGTTCCGAGATATTACTGGACGTAAGAGGGCAGAAGAGGCCATTCTGGAGGCACATAGACTGCAGCAGGCAATCTTTGATTCTGCCACTATTGGTATTTCTGTTGCTTGTAATCGTATCATCCTGTCGTACAACAAGAAATTCAGCGAGTTGTTTGGCTATGATGCAGATGAGTTGATTGGAAAAGCAACTCGATTAGTATATGAAGATGAAGAAACTAATTCATCTGTTGGTGCTGCCTATCAGGATCTGCAAGAAGGAAAAATTCACACTAGAATTCAGAAATTAATACGCAAAGACGGTTCGACTTTTATATGTAAAATGATTGGCTCCTCAATTATTGAAAAAGACATCTCACGTGGTACAGTATGGACATTTTCTGATATCACTAATGAATACGAAAACACCAAAGCACTACACCAAGCCAAAGAGATGGCGGAAGAAGTGGCACGGATGAAGTCAGACTTTCTTGCCAACATGAGTCACGAAATTCGCACGCCAATGAATGCAATTATTGGCATGTCTCATCTGGCATTGAGAACAGAACTCACCCCACGCCAACAAAACTACATCAAGAAAATACACGCATCAGGTCAGCATTTGTTAGGTATCATCAATGATATTCTTGACATATCAAAGATTGAAGCTGGTAAATTGACAATAGATCGAGTTGAGTTTGAATTAGAAAGTGTTCTTGATAATGTTTCAGCTATTGTTTTTGAGAAGGCTATCGCCAAGGGTATTGAGCTAATATTTGATATTGATCCAGCCGTCCCGGATTATTTTATTGGCGATCCATTACGATTAAGGCAGATACTTATAAATTACATGAGTAATGCTATAAAGTTCACCGAAAAGGGTGAAATATGTTTGCAAGTTCTCATCCACGAAGAAAACGAGCAGGAGATATTGCTTCGCTTTTCCGTCAAGGATACGGGCGTTGGTTTGACTGAAGAGCAGAAAAAACAATTATTCAAAACATTTTCGCAGGTGGATCAATCATCAACTCGCAGATTCGGCGGAACAGGTCTTGGCTTGGCTATTTCAAAGAAGTTGGCGGAGTTGATGGGGGGTGAAGTTGGCGTTGATAGCAGGTATGGTCGTGGATCAACATTTTGGGTTACTGTACGATTGGGTCGTGTTGCAAATAAACCAGCACGAGATAACATGTTAGCATCAAATCGGCATCACCGAAGGGTGCTGATAGTTGATGACAATAGGCATACTCGTATGGTCCTTACGGGCATGCTGAAAAAAATTGGCTTTACTGTTGAAGAAGTTGCATCTGGTCAAGACGCAATAGATGCTGTGAGACGAGTAGCTAACAGTCATCACCCATACGATCTTGTGACTATTGATTTCTTCATGGCCGAGATGGATGGTATTGAGACTGCAAAACGGATTTGTGCATTAGGATTGGAAGAGACGCCTTCCCTCATGATAATCACTTCATATGGTAATGAAGATGTTTTCACACAGGCTGATAAAATCGGTATAAAAGAAGTTCTTGTAAAACCTGTTCATTTGTCTGCTTTGATTGATGCTACGGTTCGTATATTTAGCAACTTATCGCAGAGTAAATCGGAAGTTATAGTTACCGCCCAATCGTCTCAATTACTCAAAGAACTGGAAACTCGTAAAGGTGCTCGCATTCTATTAGTAGAAGATGACGAATTTAACCAGGAAATTGCAATAACGCTGCTCGCAGAAGCCGGGTTCGTTGTTGATTCTGCTGTCAATGGAGCAATAGCAGTACAAAAAGTGCAGCAAGCTGATTATGACTTAGTATTGATGGATATGCAGATGCCGGTTATGGATGGTGTCACCGCTGCTATGGAAATTCGTTGCCAGCTGCCACCATTTACTCACCTTCCGATTGTGGCAATGACGGCAAATGTCATGCAGCAAGAGAAAGATCAATGTAACGCTGCAGGAATGGTTGATCATATTAGCAAGCCGATTGAACTAGATGAATTGTGGCGAGTGTTGTTAAGATGGATAAAACCTCTTTCTACTACTCCATCTGAAACAGTATCAGAAACTAAAGCAACACCAACGACAACAATACCTAAAATATCTGGATTAGATATAAGGGCTGGTTTAAGGCGAGTAATGAATAATCGCCCGCTTTATCTTTCTATGTTGCGAATGTTTTTTGAAACACAAAAATCTATTCCAGATTTAATTGTCACCGCATTGGATACAGGTAATTGGGAAGAAGCAGAACGTATGACTCATACTCTGAAAGGTGTGTCTGGTAGTATTGGCGCTCATAAACTTCAAAAAGAAGTTGCACTACTAGAGAGCCTGATTAAAGAGAAATCACAACGAACCATTTTGGATGATCAATTATCAATCGTAATAACTTACCTGGTTCCGTTGATTGTCGATTTGGAAGAGAAACTCCCACCTATAACCAGAGCCATTCCAAATGTTATCGTTGATGTGAGCCAGGTGAAAGATATCTGTGCCAAACTTGCTAACCAGTTAATCAATGATGATTTTGGGGTCCATAAAACTCTTGAGACTAACGCAGACGTACTAAAAGTCACTTTTGGAGAAGATTATCATAAGATTGAAGAAGGTATCCGTAGTTTCGACTTTGATAGTGCCCTGCAGGTACTGAAAAATGTGGCTGAGCAAGTAGGAGTATTCAAGCAACGTAAATCACGACATTGATACCGACAGGATAAACACTAAAGGAACTAAGAATGCTAAATGCTAAATGAACTAAGCGCTTAAAAACAACAACAAAAATATATAAAAACCATGAATCTCACTTCTAATAAATACACCGTCTTGATTGTAGATGACACGACAAATAATCTCTACCTTACAGCATCTTTGCTGGAGGATATCTATAATGTCAAAGTTGCCAACAATGGAAATAAAGGACTGAGAATAGCAACCTCAAGCCCATATCCCGATATTATTCTGCTGGACATCATGATGCCAGAAATGGATGGTTATGAGGTCTGCCGACAACTAAAATTAAATCAAGCTACACGCGGCATACCTGTCATATTTTTAACAGCCATTACCGATGGAGAAAATGAGCATGAAGGCCTGAAATTAGGAGCAGTGGATTATATTACCAAGCCAATCAATCCAGACATTCTTAGGGTTCGGGTTAGGACCCATTTAGCGTTATACAACCAAGCACGAATACTAGAGCAACAAGTAGCCGAACGCACTGCTGATTTAGAAAGGAATCGGAGACAGATAATCATTCGTCTTGGGCGTGCCGCCGAATTCAAGGATAATGAAACCGGTAATCATGTCATCCGCATGAGCAACTATGTCCGCCTGATTGCACAAACGGCAGGTATGGATGAAAAGTTCATTGAGCTTCTATACAACGCCTCTCCAATGCACGACATCGGTAAAATAGGCATCCCAGACCGTATTCTACAAAAACCAGGCAAACTCGATGCCAGCGAATGGGAGATTATGCGTAGACACCCAATCATTGGTGCCGAAATTATAGGACATCATGAGGATGATCTACTCCAGCTTGCGTATACGGTAGCACTTGCACATCACGAGAAATGGGATGGTACAGGTTATCCATATCAGCTAAAAGCCGAAGAAATACCATTAGCAGCAAGGATTGTGGCCATCGCCGATGTTTTTGATGCCCTGACCTCAACTCGTCCTTACAAAGAAGCATGGCCAATTGATTTGGCAGTACGTACCATAGAGGAAGGTTCGGGTCAATATTTTGATCCGGAATTCATAGAGCCATTCAAAACTGCATTACCTGAAATATTACTAATCAAAGAAAAATATATTGATTTATGATTTATGATTTATGACAAAATCAGAACTAATCGACATCATCACCAGCAAACAGCTACAATTTGCCAACAAAGATATTGAAGCAGCAGTCAAGGCAGTCATTGAACATCTTTCGCATTACCCAGCTTTCCGATCTCGGTGGACCGGCCAACCCGGCAGAGGTTGCCGTAGCGTTGGCGCTACACTTGGTGGCTTTGCTTACTCAATCATCAGAGAAATCATGACCTAACACCTCCCTTTCCCTAACCGCTTTCCGGGAGCATGTCATCGAATCCTACGACGCCATCCCCTACGACAGTACCTCCCTGACGGATACCCACCCCGCCTCGCTGGCGGCACTGGGCCGTTGGTTCGGTATGACGCCGGCACCCGTATCCGGCGCACGGGTCCTTGAATTGGGTTGTGCCGGCGGCGGCAACCTGATTCCAATGGCCTGGTACCTGCCTGGAGCTACGTTCCTGGGGGTAGATCGGGCGGGCACTCCGTTGGCGGCGGGGCGTGCTTTGGTGGACCGACTCGGGTTGTCGAATCTGGAACTACGCCAGGAGGACATCTTAGACCTGGACCCCGAGACGCTCGGGGAATTCGACTACATCTTGGCCCACGGGGTATGGTCGTGGATCCCCTTTCCGGTGCAGGAGCAACTCCTCCGTCTGTGCGGGGCCTGCCTGGCGCCACAGGGCATTGCCTATGTGAGCTACAACACGCTCCCTGGTTGGCATCTGCGCGGTATGGTCCGGGACCTGCTGCTCTACCATACCCGTACGCTCCGCGAGCCGAGATCACGTCTTGCCGCTGCACAGGATCTCTTGGATCAATTGGAAACGGCTTGGGTGGGAGATGAATCCCCGATGGCCCACTACCTAACCCAGGAAGTTGCCGAGTTACGCCGCGCCCATCCTGCCTATCTATTTCATGAGTATCTGGAAGAGAACAACACGCCGATCCTCTTCGCCGATTTCATTCGGCGGGCGACTTGCCACGGATTGAGCTATTTGGCAGAGGCGGAACTCTACACCATGTTTCCTTCGACCCTACCGGAGGGGGCAACGGCTTTAGTGGAGCCGATGGAGGATCTTGTAGAGCAGGAACAACACATGGATTTTCTGCGCTACCGCTATTTTCGCAAGACCTTATTGTGTCGCGCGGGTACGCCGTTGATACGAGATTTGGATCTGGACCGGTTGCGGGAATTTTCCATTTCGGTCCTGCTCCTGCCGGTGCAGGGAGCGGACTTGACCCGAATCGTTACGGAGGACTTCGCCACCCCGGACGGGATACGTTTTGGTGTCACCCATCCCTTGACCAAGGCAGCGTTGTTGTACCTTGCCGAGGTCTATCCCGATGCTGTTGCCTACCCGGTCTTGGAAGAAGCCGCCGTGCGGCGTGCCACACTCGCGGGAACGAACGATTGGAACGTTGAACAACTCATCGGGGAATTGTTTTCTCTCTACGCTCATCGGGCGATTCGCCTCACCCTGACACCGGAGACCTTCTATCACGGTCTGTCGTTACGTCCGCGTGCCCACGCTTTGGCTCGTGCCCAGGCAGCCGCTCGACTCGGACATTTGGCGACGGTGCGCCACACGACTTTGGAGATCGATTCGCTGGCAGCACAGTTGGTACAACTTATGGATGGTACACGGACCATGGATGAATTGGTGGCGGATGTGGGAATGTATCTGGCGCACCATACTGCCCGAGCGGTGGTTAGAGGCGGAGTGCCGGAATTGCCCCCAGATGGGCAACTCCTGGCAGGCTGTCGACGCCTCGCGGAACTTTTCGCACGCCATGGGTTGTTGGAGACCCCGTTGGCAGAGCCAATCTGATTTTGTTCTGAGATAGTATATACCACGAATGGATAGTCAACGTTTCAAACGTCCGATCCACATCACCTACCATGCCAAAAAACGCATGGTGGAGCGCTGCATAGATGAAGAGTTACTCCTCGACATCATCGAAGCGGGACGTATTAAGTATAAGGACGAACGGCATCTATGGATATTCAAATGGTATTCAGGTCGCACGGATAACCAATTATGCGTTGCTGTCTTGCTAGGTGATGATACATTGATCGTAAAAACCGTAATGCATTACTTCACCACGGAATCACAAAGATGAACGCTACCTATTACGAAGAGGATGATATATTGGAGCTTCGCTTTTCGGATGCACCCATCGTCAAGGAGGTTTCTCAGGACTGGAACGTCAATTTATCCTTTGACGCCATCGGTAATCTGGTGGAGGTTGTGATCCTCGAAGCACGGGAAGCAGGGATACTTCCGCCGGCAATGGAGATCCGCCGTGCCGCCTGAGAATTTACCACTTCTCATCCTCAGACCAACCATTCACGAAGATATAAACTGTTGGTTGAGCAGCCACATTAAACCCGGGAGTCATTACCATGACCGCCATTACCTTCGACACCCTGAAATTCGTCGAGCGCCTCACCACTGCTGGTGTCCCAGAAGCCCACGCCAAGGCGGAAGCCTTTGCCTTGCGCGATATCCTAACGGAGTCCTTGGATACCACCCTTGCTACTAAAGCAGACGTTGACCGCGTGGAAAGAAAGCTCGAACATGTTGAGAACAATCTCAAGGCTGACATCGCAGAACTTAAGTACGACCTACTGAAGTGGATTGTTGGCTTGGCTCTTGCTCAATTCGGTCTTCTTGTCGGTGTCCTGATGAAGTTGTCGCACTAAAATCGACACATCGACAGTGCCAGTTTGACTTTAGCTTGGGACTACTGCAGCGTCGACGTTACGAATGTATTACATTAAGCTTAGGAGCATTACCATGACTGCTATCACCTTCGATACCCTGAAATTCGTCGAACGCCTCACCACTGCTGGTGTCCCAGAAGCCCACGCCAAGGCTGAAGCCTTTGCCTTGCGCGATATTCTAACGGAGTCCTTGGATACCACCCTTGCTACTAAAGCAGACGTTGAGCGCGTAGAAACAAAGCTCGAACGTGTCATCGCAGAACTTAAGTACGACCTACTGAAGTGGATCGTTGGCTTGGCTCTTGCTCAATTCGGTCTTCTTGTCGGCGTCCTGATGAAGTTGTCGCACTAACATCGACACATCGACAAAGCCAGTTTGACTTTAGTCTGGGACTACTGCAACATCGACATCACAAATGTATTTTTTGAAAAGGTGTTTAGCTAAGCACAGTTGATTAAAAGAGGGAATTTCTATGTTATTATGCGACCGAAAACTGGAAAACTGGAAAACTGGAAAACTGGAAAACTGGAAAACTGGAAAACT
>CAUYUB010000029.1:0-8867 GCA_963575685.1 Gammaproteobacteria bacterium
CTCACATTACCTCATATTCTGTATAGACGATAGCGCGCTCGACGGGTTGCACCCCGCGCACGCTGGCGGTCAGTTGACCGGACAGGAACGTAAGTTGATGACCTGCTTGCTGGCTCACGCATACCCAACCATCACGACCGCCCTGCATCACACCGTTACAACGGTAGAGATACGCAACTGGCTTGGATCACATGAGAGCAACGACAGGATTAAGGCCATTCTCCGCAAGCTGGGGCGGATGGTTCCTGACATTAATTTTGTCGATCTCAAGGGGGAAGAAAGGGAAACTTTCGGCGGCCTGATTTTTGGCTCTGTGCCAAAGGGGGATGGGATTATCAGGTTCTTTTTCCACCCTGAGCTTGTTCCGTTTTTCAACAAACCCGCCGTATTTGCGCGTATCAAGTTGGCTATCCTTTGCCAATTCAGAAACAAGTACGCCCCCGCATTTTATGAAAATCTCGAACTTTACACCAACCGAGAAATCCCGATCTGGGATGTTGCCGTCGATGAGTTACGCTCGATCCTTGGCGTTGGCGACAAGATGAAGGTATTCACAGAGTTTCGTAGATATGTACTCAACCCAGCCCTGCAAGAGATAAACGACAAGGCAGATTTCAACGTCACCGTTGTAGAGATCAAAAGCAAGCGACGGGGGCGAACCGTAGAGCGATTGGTTTTTACGGTTGAAACAAAAGAGGAGCGCGATCTCGTTGAAGCTGAATTGCGCCATAAACCGCATGGATCACAAGGGCACAAACTAGACAAAAAGCGCAATGAAGACACGCCAGACTTCTTTGACGGCAGAACAGACAAAGAGCGAGGGGGTCAAGTGCCCCTTAGGACAGAAACCTACGAGATGGCGCGGGAGATATTCGAGGGATGGGAGCGGCACATGCCTGACATATACAGCCTTGAACGCGATTGGCGAGCGTATGAGGCCAAGAAATCAGAACCCGCACGCGATCCCGACAAGGCTTTTCTTGGATGGCTTCGCAAATACAGGAATAACCATCAAAAAGATAGGTTGTTTCCTCGTTCGAGCCCGTAGCATCACGCGAAACTATCAAAACGGCGGTTTGGAACGATACGCAACGCTACACTACCACCACTTAAACCACCTCCGGCGCACTGCCTTTTCCTTCTCTGCTTGCGTCCTCTGGTCGGTAAGCAGACCCGCAAGCTGGGCGTGAACCCTGCGCCTTTCCTCGCTTTCTCGGTCTAGCCTATCCCGTAAATCCCTGATGTCGGTATCCTTATCAGAGATAACAGCGTCCTTGTCGGCAAGCCTTTTCTCCCGTTCCATGAGCATCTTGTCGCGCTCCACGATCATCTCGCGTAGATGGTTAAGTTCCTGCACTAAACCTATGTTTTCATTGAGTGGTGTGTGATACACCTGTGGAACGTCCGATGCACCACTCACTGCGATAGGGTCATAGACACGGTGAAGCTCGGCGGGGTCAATCTGCCATTCCCCATGCACGTCTTTTTCTGCTGATATTTTATGTGCTTGGATGGCGCGGAGTATGGTTTGCTTGCTCTTGCCAGTAGCATCAGCGGCTTGTTTTAGGCTGTAAGGCATGGCGTTGCGTATCGTTCCAAATCAGGATTTGACCATATCACGTACCATCACGCGGTTAATTTGACCAGCCCCTTAGCCAAAAAATCGAATGTACAGCAATTCTCACGTCAAATGCCGCGCTGCATCCATACGTTCGTGCAGGATACGGACAACAAAAATCGTTTTTGTTGTTTCGTCAATCCGATAAAAAATCAAATGTCGCCCGATGTGGTAAACCAACATTCCATGCTTTGTACGCCCTATCTGGGGATGTTTGACTATGGCTTTTAGCGCACTGTCGAGTTTGTTTTTATAGTCGGCGAGTTGTCCCTCTCCCCATGTTTGCAAGGTGAAAGACAGAATATCTCGAAAATCTTGCTGGGCTGGTTCGCTTAGTTCCAGCCGAAAGTCATTAACAAACATCAGGGTTCGGCTTTCTGCCTTCGGCAGCGTGTTGTCGGGCATCCTGTTCTATCCGATCGAGAAGTTCCGGCGTATATGGCACGGTGTTGCCTTCTTTGATGGCACGATTGCCAACCTCAAGGGCTGCCATCAGACGATAACGATCATCCTGCTCCCGCAAACGGCGCACAGCATCGCGCACCAGTTCGGCGGCGTTGCTGTAAAACCCATCGGCAACCTTGCCCTGTATGTAGCCCTCATCTACGGATGGAAAGTTGATGTGCATGGCTTGATGGTCGCTTTATGTATATATTTTGTACACAAAGCATAGACATCACCTCCCGTTAAGTCCAGAAAAAACGTAAGCAGTGGTCGCCTTCACGTCCTCAACCTTGAAACCGTACTGGGATGCACGTTAAGGGTTCGCGCTATGTCTGCCGCCATGTCGCCTTGGTCGAGGCGAGCGCGGGCTTCGCGCCTCTGGTGCGCTTGGTGAGGAACGGCTGGGCGTGAAGCGGTGGCACATGCCATGGTCATGAAACACCGACCGCATTGGCGGACAGCTTCAAACTTGCAAGGCTGCGCGATCAGGATTAGAAGCGGGGGAACAGCGAGGCGGGGGAACGTGCGAACATATCATATACCCCTAAAAAAGCTGTGCCCCGGCCGCATATCAGAGACAGAGGCGGTACCGGGGCGTACAAAAACAGTATATACCATTCTCCATGAACGTCAATAGCTTCAATTTGAGTGCCGAAATCATCACGGCCTTGGAAAGCTCCCTCTCTCCTGAGCGGATGGCAACCTATGTCAACGCGACAGGGGGCGATAAGGAAAAAGCCTTGCGGCTTTACACTTGGAATACGCGGCAAGCGCGGCTTTCTACGCACCGCTGCAAGGTCTCGAAATCGCCCTAAGAAACGCAATGCACCGCGAACTTTCGGCAACCTATGGCATGAATTGGTACGACAATCCGGCGTGTGGTTTCGATACGGGAACGCTGGAAAGAACTGCCCACGCCAAGGATAAACTGCACCGTGACGGCTACACCGTCGATCCGCAACATGTGGTGGCGTCCTTGTCGTTCGGCTTCTGGGTGGCCTTGTTGGGGAAAGGGCTAGGAAAGGGGATCGGCGGTGCAAAATGTAATTATGAAATGACGCTCTGGCGGCCATGTCTTTATCGGGCGTTCCCTCACGCCAAAATGCGCCGTACCGAGATACACAAACCAATTGATTATCTACGCACTTTCAGAAATCGGATAGCCCATCACGAGCCGATTTTCACGCGACACCTCGAAGCAGATTACAGGCAGATTTTAACGATCACGGGCTGGATGTGTCCGAGTACACGGGACTGATAGCGCACCATAGCCGCATTGAGCAGGTATTGAGGCAGTCGAGAGAAAGCGACACGCTCACCTTTTGATTGCAGGAAAAGAAACGATTTTTACTCATTCGTGCGGCTTTCAGGCGATAAATGCAAACGTTCTTTATCACCGCCGCAAGCGGCAAACAATAAAGTGGTCGCCTTCACGTCCTCAACCTTGAAATCGTACTCGGATGAATATCGAAGGTTCGCGCTATGTCTGCGGCGGTGTCGCCTTGGTCGAGGCGGGCGCGGGCTTCGCGCCTCTGGTGCGGGGTAAGGTCGGCGGCCTTCCCATCCTTACGCCTCGCGCCTTGGCGCGTTGCCTTCCCTCGCTTGTCCGGCTGCGGATTAGCTCGCGCTCAAACTCCGCAAGACCGCCTAGGATCGTCAACATTAGGCGGCCGTGTGCCGTGGTCGTATCCGCCCACACGTCACCAAGGGAACGGAAAGACGCGCCTTTCTCAGCTATGGTTGAAAGCGTATTGAGTAGATCGCGGGTCGAACGGGCTAGACGGTCGAGGCGTGTAACGCTGCGCTTGCGCGTCAACGCTCTGACCGTCAGTCGATACCCGTGCATATCCGTAAATCATGCGCTTTTATTGCACGGGACTTTTGCACGGAAAAGGGTTTTAATTTCAAGCGTCCGGCTTTCGTGCAAAAATCTTGCGTTGTGCTATAAATCCGATGTCGCTGTTTTCGTTTTCTGATATGGTAGTCACATGTCAACGACTGACCCAGCCCTTATCCAGTTTCGCGCCGCCGTTAACGAGCTATACGGCGATCGCGTCGAGCGCATTGTGCTGTTCGGCTCTCGCGCTCGCGGAGATGCGCGGCCTGATTCAGATTACGATGTGGCAGTATCGCCGGTTTTATATTAGCAATAGTAGCGTTTTTTATTGGAGCGCCGCCACTGATATTTCATACAGTTTTAGTTTTTCTTTTAACAGTTTTGTTTATCATAATATACAGCCAATCAATTTCAATTCGAGCAGAAAACAGAAAACTCAAAGAGGTTACAAAATGTTTTCGTTCAATAAACTCAAATTATAGACACGCATTATTTGATTGTTTTGTCAAAAACGGCGCACCATCAAATATTATTGAAAAAGAAAAAGAGGCACTTAAGAAAGTGTGTCAGAACATACATGAAATGTTTTTGATGCTTACTGGTAAAAACACAACGGTGACAATCAAGCTGCTCTACCTCCAAACGAAGGTGATACGGCTGATGAAAACGAAACAAATTTCGCGATCGCATACGTCAGAAACGTTGATATAAACCAGAGAGATGATAAACATCGCAACATGAGGTATCGCGTGGGAACCGGAGAAAATTCTGGGCTTGACAAGGCACTTGCGTATATTCCAAATAGGCCAAGTCATTTTCATTCAGGTGACCTTTCAAAAGAAACTGACTATTCTAATCAAAGACCAGATTATACCATTGGTACAATAGCATTATTATAGTTCCGATTCGCTGCCCACAATATTACGCAACAACTGGCGTTAAGACTTATGGTTTTTTAATCGTCGATTCCGAATCAAAAAATCAACTAAACAATGGGCACCATGTTATGATGTTATCTGTTATTGCCGAACAAATGTTTGGCTTTATGGCCTTCATGCGTGGTTACTACAACCTTAATCAAAAAGGAGCAGAACAATGAACAGCATTAGAACAATATATGAAGGGCTCAAATCACGCATTGAGCATATGATATACATAAGATTATACTGGGAAGAACACACAAATGAAACAAGGATTCAGCCTAAAAATTTTGGAGAAATGTCTGATATAGATAGATTAGCTGTATTAAGTATATTTGAAGACGCTGTTACACATGTAAACCCAGGAGATTCTTGTTATATAAAACTATCAGATGACACAACACATAAAACTGAAGTAACACAACAGACACCAAACATCTTCCCATCAAACATGATTAAAAGAAAAACAAAACTACTCAGCGAACATGACAACATAATAAATGGGATAGCATTGGGGATTATAACTCCCCATTCGCTATAGCCAGCACGACTATCCTGAATTCCGTAGCTGTCCATAAATGCCCTCCAATCCCAGCCTATTCAGGATATTCTGTTGTACCGCCGACAATGGAGTTAACGAACGGAATACTTCATTGCCGACACCATCCAGAATAATCGTCAGACTGATATTAGAAAAAGCCTTTAGGATACGCTCAGCGGTGGGTTTGTCCGTTTTTTTCTTCCGATTTTCAGGATGGAGATCAGGCAACCTAGATTTATCCGCCTGCAAGGAGCGACGGACGACGAATTCAAGCAGGGTCAGTACTCGAACGCCAAAAGTTAGTAGGTACGTCAAACCCTCAATTTGATCATCACGCTTTACAAATAACGGCGCAATGTTCAAATAACTTTTAAGACGATTAAAAATCCGCTCAATACGATATTCGTTGCGGTAGGTTAGTATCGCATCGTTGAGCGATAATGCCGTTATGGTTGTGTTGGTAACGAAGGCTTTCCAACCGAAGTGCTGGCAAGTAATGGTGATGGCTTCCTCGTTACGCTCCACCTTAATAATTTGGTAGCGAACCCTTTTTATTTCCCGCTGCTCCCGGTTCGCTGAACCCCGCCCTTTACCGACATAGCGGGTATGAACTTCGCATTGTTGTTCGTAGTCAACGTCCAACAATCCCTCCACGCGATATTTTTTCAAAATCGCGGCAATCGCCTCCTTTAGGCTATCCTCTTCCTTAAATTGGCGCTTACCTCTACCCACCGGTGGAGTGAGATTTTCTATTGCTTTCCGCGCAGCCTCCAGCCGTTGCTCCAATCCTTGTTCCTGTTGCTCGGCATGGGCTGGAGAACACACAACGATCACCCGTTCTTCCCAAGTTATTGTTTTATCATCTATCTGGGCGCTTTGAGAACGCTCGAATTCATAACCACAAGCAGCCAGCACCGTTTTTCCTTTATCATTTTCGCGAAATATTGGTTCGAGAGCTCCGTTCCGATCTTTTTCTAGTCCAATATTTATCCATTCAGGAATTTCCTTTGATGTTATGCCTGTTCTGGGTAGTGGCGACAGATAAAAATCACCTCCCTCTACAATTTTTGCGCGGATCTCCAATGCACTCATCTTACAATCCCCCACGAACAACAATCCTGTCTTCTTTAGGGTGTCCTTTACTCGTTCGATAAGCCCACGGTATAAGCCATCATCCGCATTTTCCCCAGATACAACTTCTGTCACCAAGGGTATACCCAAAGGGTCTAATGACGCCGCTGCCAACTTTATTTGCGGTAAAGTTGGATCGTCCTTGGTGTGTCCGAATTGCATCAGGCCATCGTCCTTGATTTTGTGGTGTCCAGATACTGTGGTTGGATCGCAACGCACAACCTCCTTCTGCAATTCATATACTTCTATACAATGTTCACTCAAATCACGTTCCACCGCTTGCCATATATTGATATTTCCTATATGCCGAAGGAGATGCGATAGCCTGTCATCATCAAAATCCAATGTCTCTATTGGTTGCCCCGTCAATGCGTTTAAGGTGTTAGCCATTTCGGAGACGTATTGTGCCACCGAAATTTTACGGTGGTCTCCTTCGCTCAGGATGTAGGATAACCATATTACTGCTGTCCATCCCCAACTCAATTTTCGTTGTTTCCCATGCTTGGGAATGTGTTTGTCCAATATTTCCGGCAACCCCATCCTTATCATCTGTCCTATTAACAGGGGCACGTCTCCTACCCGTTCAGTGATAACAATCAATTTATCCTTATCGGAAAGTTGTTGCGTCGCACTGCTTTGGCTGGCTATCATTGTGGTTATCTGGGATGACTGGATATCCGGCAATGATTGCAAGTTGTTGTTTACTAGGCAATTCCTTATCCCAACGGGAAATTAATGTTTACTGTTCCAGGTATAGCGAATGGAGAGTTATAACCGATCCAAAACGACCTTTTGTAATGCAATCAATGACGCCATTATTGACTGAAAAATCACAAAAACTTGAATATTCCTAGCAAGGACCAGGTTTAACATAACACCTATTATGTGACAGGCAGATTGGTTAATTTCTCGCCAATCGGCGCGGTCTAATCGCCATAGATTGGCAATCAACACGGTGCTACGATGTTCTCATGCTTACGACCATCATCAGCAATATCGAGAACAACAAGGCCGAGCTTGACCGCCTGCGCCCCCTATTGCACAAAGGCTTGAGCAACCTTGATCACACCTGTGATCTCGAACTGACCTATACCTCAAACGCAATCGAGGGAAACACGCTCACCGCCGCCGAAACGATGCTGGTTATCGAACAAGGAATCACTATCGGCGGAAAATCTCTTAAAGACCATATGGAAGCGATCGACCACTATGACGCGATCCGTTATGTGCGTACGCTTGCTCAACGAGAAATTTCACTCACTGAAATCGACATGCGCGCTCTTCACGGATTGATCGTCAAACGGTCAAATCCAGACATCGCCGGTCGCTATGCGGATCAAGGCCGCTATGTCTTGACTGACAGCGGAAGACATACCTTTCCCTCACCTGCGGAAATCCCGTCGTTGATGGGCGATTTCTCCGCGTGGCTTCGAGGCATAAGCAATACACCGGAGGCTGCGTTTACCGCTCATCGTCGGTTGGTCGCTATTCATCCGTTCAACGACGGCAACGGTCGCACGGCACGGCTATTGATGAATCTTGTGCTAATTCGCGGAGGATATCCTCCGGTCGCTGTACGTCCAGAAGACCGTCTTGCCTATATTCGAGCTTTGCAGCAAACGCAAGCAGGTCAAGGGTATGAAGCGTTTGACCGCCTTCTCTATGAGCGGCTGGACGCGACCTTGGGGGAGTACTTGTGCGCCTTGCGAGAGGCGCACCGCCCCTCGCTCTCCCCGCTAGCAACGTCATAAATGCCCCCAAGGCAACCCCCTAGAGCCGCCTATGTTCTCCCTCCCACGTGGCGCAGGCGTCTCGGTTGATGTCCCCCTAGCCTCTGCCGCTTGGGAAACTCCCCAAGCCGTGGAGCGTCTGGCCTATCGCGGCAAGGCTTCGCTGTTCGTCGGTGCTATCGCCCACTCCCGCTTGTTCTGCGGTACTCTAATCGTGGGCTGTGTCGTCTGGGCAGATTGTGGATCGGTCTGAAAATTAGGGCGGTTCTGAATCATTGGTAAATTACCTCTTTGGATTAAGCGGCAATCAACAATTATTTCTTTCCCCTAATGCTTCGTTAATCTCCGCAACACTCCCTTGCGCGGCCTCATTCCTCGCCGTGGCTTTTCGTATTCGTCTCTGGTGCGTCCCTCTGTTCCATCTGTTCCCCGTGCCGTTCCGCCAGCGGCGCGGGGTTCATCGTTCTCGCTCGCGTTCCCGTCCTCCGTCTCTCCCAGCTTGCCCTCGATTCCAACTCCTTAGTAATTCACGATTCTCGCGCTCGCGCAGGATTTCATCCAGCCGCGCATCGGCCTTCGCCTTGATGTTGGTTATACTGAACGCGGTCATAGCCTACAATTTTGACCAATTACGTTGGGAGGCCAC
>CAUYUB010000030.1:0-8814 GCA_963575685.1 Gammaproteobacteria bacterium
GGGACTTGCCCAAGTCCTATGAAAGGCTATCGGCATGATACTCGGAGGGCTTGATGTGAAAAATAATAATCGTTATCCGAGACAGGCCGACAACCAAGCGGAATACCAGATATTACTCGCGGATAAAACGCAGAAAATTGGCAGTGGTTGCTTCCGCCAAGGCGGCTGGCTCCATTCCCCGCAATGCGGCAATCTGTTCCGCTACGAGGTATACCCATGCGGGGTGGTTGGATTTGCCACGATGGGGGGTTGGGGCTAGATAGGGAGAATCCGTTTCCACCAACAGGTGTTCGAGGGGCAGCCGAGTCGCTACTTCGCGCAATCCGACGGCATTACGAAAGGTGATGATGCCGGAAAAGGAGATGTAAAAACCCAATTCCACCGCAGCGTGGGCGGTACTCCAATCCTCGGTAAAGCAATGCATTACCCCGCCTACTTCTTGTGCCCCCTCTTCTTTCAAGATGCGTAGGGTATCGGCGCGGGCCTCGCGGCTATGGATGATGAGCGGCTTACCTACTGTCTGCGCCGCTACAATGTGGCGTCGGAAGCGTTCCTGTTGCCAACCGGGATCACCCTGGTGGTAGTGGTAATCCAGCCCCGTCTCTCCTATCGCCACCACTGCCGGATCTCGGGCCAACGCCACCAACTCATCAATCTCCGGTTCCTGGGATACCTGTTCTCCAGGGTGGACCCCTACCGAAGCATGGACACCGGGAAAGCGTCGAGCGATGGACAATATTTGGGGGAAATGTTCGAGATTAATCGATACGCACAAAATACGTTCTACCCCCACGTTTCGAGCAGCGACCAGCGCCTCCGCCAGCTCGCCACCAAAAGGGGTAAGGTCGAGACGATCCAAATGGCAGTGGGAATCGACCAGTCGTAGTGGTGTGGGGGTCATGGTTCCCTATTCGGTAGAGGTCGCCGGTACAGGACACTTTTCTAAGTGTTCCATGATATTGAAGGTAAGCTCCCGACATCCCATACCCGTCAAACTTGAAATGAGAAAGGCGGGACCGGCCCAACCCAACGCTTCCACCATTTGGGCAAGATGCGCAGAACCTTCGTCAAGGGGCAACAGGTCCGCCTTGTTGACCACCAGCCAACGTTCCTGTTGCGCCAAATCGGCACTGTAGAGCGTCAGCTCACGCTCAATGCGACGTACGTCCTCTGCCGGATCTCCGGTAGCCGGCAACACGTCCACCACGTGCAGCAACAGGCGGGTACGGGTGAGATGCTTGAGAAACCGCGTACCCAAACCCGCACCCTCGGCCGCCCCCTCGATCAGGCCGGGGATGTCGGCAATCACGAAACTGCGGTCGGTACTAAGGCTGACGACGCCGAGATGGGGATAAAGGGTAGTGAAAGGATAATCAGCCACCTTGGGACGGGCGGCGGTTACTTTTTGGATGAAAGAGGACTTCCCGGCGTTGGGTAATCCGAGCAATCCCACGTCGGCCAGAAGCTTGAGTTCCAGCCGCAGGTCGCGCGCCTCGCCGGGGGTTCCATGGGTGGTCTGGCGCGGACTACGGTTAATGCTGCTCTTGAAGCGGGCATTCCCCAGACCGTGGAAACCACCCTGAGCGACACGTAGGACTTGACCGGAATGGATGAGGTCGCCGAGGACCTCGCCGGTTTCCGCGTCAATGGCGACAGTCCCCACCGGAACCCGGATATGGCGGTCCGCCCCGCAACGGCCGGTGCAATCCGAAGCCATGCCGTTCTGGCCGCGTTCGGCATTCCATAGTCGCACGTAACGGAAATCCACCAAGGTATTGAGGGCAGCATCCGCTACCAGGTAGACACTGCCCCCATCACCACCGTCGCCACCGTTCGGGCCACCCCGCGGTACGAATTTCTCGCGCCGAAAGCTCAGACAGCCGTTGCCGCCATCTCCGGCGACGACCCGGATGGTGACTTCATCAACAAATTTCACTGCACCCCGGCAACGATACTCACGTACTTACGCGACAGAGGACCCTTGGTTTCGAATACCACCTGTCCCCCCGCCTTAGCGTATAGAGTGTCATCGCCGCCCCGGCCGACATTGACGCCCGGATGAAAATGGGTTCCGCGCTGGCGTACCAAGATGGCGCCGGCGGTTACCTGTTCACCACCATAGCGTTTGACGCCCAGACGTTTTGATTCGGAGTCGCGGCCGTTACGGGTACTGCCGCCTGCCTTTTTATGTGCCATCGTGCTGACCTCGTTGGATACCGGTGGCCCTGCTCCACTGTGCGTGGCCGCAGGACAGGCCGGCTACTCCGTGGGGGAGTCGGTCGGAGGGGTAGTGTCGGTTGAGGAACCAAGCCCGGCTGCTGTAATACCGGTAATCTTGATCTCGGTATAATTCTGCCGGTGGCCGGTAACCTTTTGATAATGCTTACGGCGCCGGAATTTAACGATGCGGACTTTATCACCCCGCCCATGTTTCGTAACTGTGGCAGTTACCTTGCCGCCCTCCACGTAGGGCGTGCCGATGGTGAGCTGTGCGCCGTCGGCGACCAACAGCACCTTATCGAGGGCGACGGTCTCGCCTTCACCCGTGGGTAGCGTCTCGACGCGCAACCGATCGCCTTCGCTCACCCGATACTGCTTGCCGCCGGTCATGACCACCGCGTACATACCGAATCTCCCGCCGTTTACCGAAAATAGAAAATTTGGAGAATATCCAAAAAATTTAGAAGCGTGGAACTATACACATCCCCTGGAATGGGCACAAGCCCAAAACCCGGAGTCCCTCGAAGTCTCCAGTGCCCCGTTCTTAAGAACGATAGGCAGCAAAATATGGTTTAATATCACCATGCTTCATCCACTAGAAATATTCATCGGACTGCGTTACACGCGGGCCAAACGGCGCACACGATTCATCTCCTTCATCACCGCGAGTTCCATGCTCGGTGTCGCCTTGGGGGTTGCCGCACTCATTACCGTATTGTCGGTGATGAATGGCTTTGAGCAAGAGCTACGCCACCGCATCTTGGGCATGATCGCCCATGCTACCGTCACAGGTCCAGACGAACACCTTACCGATTGGCACACCGCCGCGATGGTGGTCGCCCGAGATCCCCAAGTATCCGCTCTCGCCCCCTATGTAGAAGGTCAAGGGATGTTGGTCGAAGGACCCGTCGTAACCGGGGTGACGGTACGTGGCGTACTCCCTGAACAGGAACCAGCCGTCTCTGCCGTTGCAGCGAAGCTACAAGAGGGCCAACTTACCGATCTGCGGCCGGGGACGTTTGGCGTCCTGCTGGGACGTGATCTCGCCCTCCACCTCGGGGTAACCATAGGCGATAAGGTAACCCTGGTCACACCTCAGGCCATGGTGACACCGGTGGGTCTGCTGCCGCGACTCAAACGGTTCACAGTAGTAGGGATCTTCCAAGTAGGGATGTACGAGTACGATAGCGCCTTGGCCATTACCCACCTCCAAGATGCTGCTCGTTTGTTCCGTTTCGGCGTAGACGAGGTGAGCGGACTGCGTCTGGCCCTGACCAATCTGGATGAGGCCCCGGTCGTCACGCATCGATTGGCCGGTAAACTCCCGCCGTCCTACCGCATCGCCGACTGGACCACCAGCCACGCGAGCTTCTTCCATGCCGTACATACCGAACAGACGGTAATGTTTGTCATCCTTACCCTGATTGTGGCGGTGGCTGCCTTCAATATCGTCTCAATGTTGGTAATGGTGGTAACCGACAAGGAGCCGGATATCGCCATCTTGCGTACCCTGGGTCTGACACCAGGGGCGGTGATGAGGATTTTTGTGGTCCAGGGTTCGATCATTGGGTTGGTAGGGACGGCGCTAGGACTGGTGGGTGGCATTGCGTTGGCTACCCATGTGAGTACCGTCGTTCCCGCCTTGGAACATTTTTTCGGTGTTCACGTCCTCTCCCCCGACGTCTACTACATCACCGAGCTGCCTTCGGACATGCATTGGGCAGACGTCATCCGGATCGGCATTACCGCGTTGGTCCTGTGCCTGCTCGCTACCCTCTATCCGGCTTGGCGCGCCTCCCAGGTACAACCGGCAGCGGCCTTGCGCTATGAATAAGTCCTTCCGCGCTTCTGAGTATCTTAATGATGAACCCTGGTAAAAATACGGACCGTCCCGAGAGCGAAAATGTGGAAGTGGTGAGGTGCCGTGGTCTGGCCAAGACCTTCACGGAAGGGGGGCTACGGGTAGAGGTATTGCGGAACGTAGACCTAGTCGTGGGTCGGGGTGAGCGGATGGCGATTATCGGTGCTTCCGGTTCCGGCAAGAGCACCCTGTTGCACCTACTGGGTGGACTGGATGTGCCGTCTGCCGGTGAGGTACGGATAGACGGAGAGGACATGGCCCGCCTCGGCGAAGCGGCACGCGGCCGACTGCGCAATCGAGCACTCGGTTTTGTTTACCAGTTTCACCACTTGCTGCCGGAGTTTACGGCCCTGGAAAATGTGGCCATGCCTTTGTTGATCCGGGGGGTGGCGCCGTCCATAGCCACCGAACAGGCCCGGGCGCTGCTCGGCCGGGTGGGTTTGGGTGAACGCCTACGCCACAAACCCGGCGAACTTTCCGGCGGCGAGCGCCAACGCGCCGCTGTGGCCCGCGCCCTCATCACACAGCCGCGTTGCGTACTCGCAGACGAACCGACCGGCAATCTCGACCACGGTACCGCGATGCAGGTCTTTGACCTCATGTTGGAACTCAATCATGCCTTCGGTACCAGTCTGGTGGTGGTCACCCACGATTCAGGGTTGGCGGGACGCATGGATCGGGTATTGACCCTAGAAGAGGGAATACTGCGATAACCCAGCATTTATTAATTTCCAATTTCCACAGGTTACCCTTATCCATGAGCGAAACAAACTCTTTCTTCCTCCATATCCTGGAATTGGGCCCCATGGAGAATTTCGTCTATCTGATCCAAGACCATGCCACAAACCAAGTGGCAGTGGTAGATCCGGGTTGGGAGCCGGAGAAGATCCTGGCCTTGGCACAGGATCTAGGTGTTACCATCACCGATATTCTCCTCACCCATAGCCACTTCGACCACATCGGCGGCCTTGATGCGCTCCTGGAAGCTACTCAGGCACGACTCCATTTATCCGAGAGCGAGGCCCGCTTCTGGGGCAAGTACCGAGACCTTCCTACTCTTCACCAGGAGGGCGATATTATCTCGCTAGGACAGACCCCGATTAAAGTTTTACACACCCCCGGCCATACTCCGGGCTCGGTCTGCTACCACCTTGATGTCCATCTCCTCACCGGCGATACCCTATTCGTGCTCGGTTGCGGGCGTTGTGATCTACCCGGCGGGGATCCAAAAGAGATGCGTCGTACTCTGCGTCGATTAGGGGAACTGCCCGGCGAGACTATCGTTCACCCCGGACATAACTATGGACGGGAACCCTTTTCGACCATGGCCGAACAACTCGTCGATAACCCTTCGATGCATTTCGGCAGTTACTGACTACACTCCGTCATCCTGCTTTATTAAGATGATCTCCCTACCCGGTCCCTCGGCGCCACGCCCCGTACCTCACATTGTACGTGGCACCCCGCTTTGATCCATTGCGTACGAGGAGGTCGCCATCACCGACATGACCTGCATGACCGCGCGCCCTCCCCACATCATGATCGTCGAGGACTCCCCGACCCAGGCGATCCAATTGCAATTCCTGCTGGAGGAACAGGGCTGGACCGCGGAATGCTTCGATACCGCCGAGGCGGCGCTCGATCAACTGAGCCGTAGCCGGCCTGATCTGTTGCTGGTCGATTACCACCTGCCGCGTATGAACGGCGATGAGTTGGCGCGTCTCGTTCGTATGAATGTGCAGACCCGCGACCTCCCGCTGGTGATGCTGACCGATGCGGTCGGTCGGGATACCGAGCAGCACGGACTGGAGAGTGGGGCGGATGCCTACATCGCGAAATCCGCCGATACCGATGTGCTGCTCATGCGCATCGGCTCCCTACTGCGCCACAACCCGGAAGGAAGGGTGGCCATTGGTGGAGAGCAATCGAACCTGCGCCGTTCACGTCTCCTGATTGTCGATGACAGTCCAACCTTTCTCGAATATCTCCAACACCACCTAGAACAGGACGGCTACGACGTCACCGCGGTGGACGGCGGCCAGGCCGCGTTGGCGTTGGTTGAGGCCGAAAGCTTCGATTGCCTGGTGGTTGACCTGGTCATGCCGGTCATGAGCGGTACCGAACTCTGTCTGCGACTCGACGCCCTGCGGCGAACGCGCGAGCGGTTGTTCCAGATCGTCATGCTCACCAGCCGCGACACCAAGGATGACATGATGCGCGGTCTGGAAGCAGGGGCGGATGATTTCGTCGGCAAGTCGGGCGATATCGAAATCCTCCGGGCGCGCATTCGTGCACTCCTGCGGCGTAAGGCCCTGCATGAGGAAAATCTGCGGATCACCCAGGAATTTCGGACCAAGGAATTGGAACTCGCCCAGGCCCGCCGTGAACGCGAGGCCGCGGAGGTTCGCGCCCTTTTAGCCGAAGAGCTGGAGGCGACCAACCGCGAATTGATGCGTGCCAAGGAGTTCGCCGAACAGGCCAGCCGTGCGAAAAGTGCGTTCGTGGCGAATATGAGCCACGAGATCCGGACTCCAATGAATGCGATCCTGGGGCTGGTCTATTTGCTGGAACAGACCCCACTGTCTCCGGTGCAGCGCGACTACCTCGAAAAGACCCGCTTATCGGCCGGATCCCTACTGGGCATCCTCAACGATATCCTCGATTTCTCCAAGGTCGAGGCCGGCCGCCTGGAACTGGAGGCGGTACCGTTTCGGCTTGACGACCTGATGAAAACATTGGCGACGATTACCGCCGCCAATGCCCGGAACAAGGACATCGAGGTGCTGTTCCGCATCAGCCGGGATACCCCGCTGGCGCTGATCGGCGATGCTCTCCGGCTCCAACAGGTGTTGTTGAACCTGGCCGGCAATGCCATCAAATTCACCAAGGAGGGAGAGGTCATCCTGTCGGTAGAGACCCTCAGCACCAGCGACGATCAGGTTCGCCTACGTTTTTCGGTGTGCGACACCGGGATTGGCATTGAACCGGAATTGCAGCGGGCGATCTTCAACCCATTCAGCCAAGGCGATTCCTCGACGACCCGACGCTTCGGCGGGACCGGCCTCGGTCTTGCAATCTGCCGACGACTGGTTGACCTCATGGATGGCGAGATTGCCGTGTCGAGCGAACCCGGTCAGGGCAGTACCTTCTCCTTTACCGCTGTTTTCGGCCGCGGGTCGGAGGTCCGCGCCGCACTGCCGTTACCGGCGGGGTTGCCCCCCCTGCTGCGGGTGCTGGTGGTCGACGATAATCCGGTTGCCCGTGAGGTCATGGCCACCATGACCGCCTCCTTCGATTGGCAGACGGTCATCGCCGGCTCGGGTCAGGAGGCCGTCGCCGCCATCGACCAGGCGATGGCGGCGGGGACGCCGTTCGATCTCATCCTCCTCGACTGGCGCATCCCCGGAAGTAGTGGCCACGATGTGGTCCTCCATATCAAAGAACGTCACCCTGCGGTAACCATGCCGGTCATCCTGGTGGTGACGGCATTTGACCAAGAGCGGGTGATTAGGGATACCGGCAATGATCCCGACGTGCGAATGGTCTTAACCAAGCCGGTCACTCCCTCCGTCCTACTCGATGCGGTCAGTGCAGTATATCGGGCGACCCATTGCCCGCCGGTTTCGGAGCCCGGCATGAAGCCATCCGGTCTCTCCCTGGCAGGGCTCTCGCTCCTGTTGGTGGAAGATAATGAGATTAACCAATTGGTTATACAGCGTATCCTGGAGGGGATGGGCGCAACGGTCGAGATCGCCGACAATGGCATCGAAGCCATTGATCGATTGGCAGCGGCACATGGGGACACCCGCTTCGATGCCGTACTGATGGACGTGCAGATGCCGGGAATGGATGGCTACGAGGCGACTCGTACCATTCGTGGCCAACTCGGACTGCTCGATCTGCCGATTATCGCCATGACCGCCAATGCCTTGCCAACCGATCGCGAGCGTTCGCGGGAGGCTGGCATGAACGCCCACCTCGCGAAACCCATTGAGGTAGCGGAATTGTTCGCGGTACTTTCCGAATGGGTACCCACCTCGCCGCAACCTATCGGCGAGCAACGGACAGAAAAACCAAAACCAAAACCGACACCGTCATCAGCACCTCCATCAGGAGAGGAGGCTACGACCAAGACCGCCCCCCTCCTTTTTCCTACCATCGCTGGCATCGACGGGCCGCTTGCCCTCCGCCGCATCAATGGGAACACCCGTCTGTTCGCCGTCCTGCTCAAACGCATGGCCGATCAATTCGGCGCTACCGCTCGTTTGACCCGTGCCGACCTCAATACGGGTAACCAAGTGGAGGCCCTCCGCCGCTTGCACACCTTACGTGGTGTGGCGGGCCATCTTGCGGCGCACCGCATTGCCGAGTTGGCGGGTGCCTTGGAAACCGCGATTAAGGTCGCACCTCAGAAGAATGAAACTACCGACGAAACGGAGAATTTGTTGACGGTGTTGGCGAACGCCCTGGATGAGTTGGTATGCGCCATCCATACTCACCACGTCGGTGAGGAAGGGGTACCGACCGCGTCTGCCGAAGACCTTCCCGCCCCCGTCCCCTCCGGTATTAATGATTTCCTGACTGCCTTGGATCGGCAGGACATCGTAGCGATTGACCAGTTTTTTGAATGGAAGGCATGGTATCAACAAAAATTCGGCACTCCAGCAGCGCAGGGTCTTGAACAAGCGGTCAATAATCTCAATTTCTCTCATGCCTCCGTTTTATTCCGAACC
>CAUYUB010000031.1:0-8787 GCA_963575685.1 Gammaproteobacteria bacterium
GAGTTAATATCGTGCTGGCCGTACTTGGCTAGACGCGCTTGAATTTCCTATCCTTTATCCTTAATCGTCGGAAACCTCGATCTTCTTTTCCAGCTCCTTGCGGGCACGGGCCGCTTGGATGGATGTAACGGTGTGAAGGTTCATATCGGGAATGGCACGTCCTTGTTCCGCTCCAATTCCCTCCAGGGTTCGACGCACCGCCACCAACCCCTGCATCCGGTGCAGGTCATTAAAATCCTTGGCATCTCCGGGTCGCTCCTCGGGGCCAAGCCCGAAGTCCGGAATAGCCAACACCCCACCCACAGCCTGAGCGGCTTCCAACGCCTTATTCTTTCCAGGATTCCGTGGGTCGAGGTGATCGTCATCCGCGCAGACGATAATTCGCGCCATTGGGAACTTATCCTTGATCGCGCGCGCGACCGCTGGCAGATTACCGGCGTTAAACGCCACCGCCAGCGGGTATTCGGTGGCCTCGTGAATCGAGGCCCCCGTGGCAAAGCCCTCGGCAATACAGATAATCGCGGGATTGCGAATACTGCCGAGGCTGTAGTACAAACCTATTTTTTTACCGCCAAACAAAGCCTTCTTATCGGTGCTCCCGTCTTCCGGTTTTTCCGGAAGAATTCGCTCGACGTTCCAGAGCCGCCCACCGCTGTCCCGCATCGGAATCAACAGCCGACCGTCTGGCGCTACCTTCGCGCCATAGGGCTTGATGCCCTTGCGTTTTAGGTAGGGATGATCCTCGGGCGCGGGTTTCGCGGACTCCCAAAGGGATTTCGCGGCCGCGGCCGCCTTGGCCTGCGCGCGGGCCTCTTCTTGGTCGCGCGCCCGACGCATGGCAACGATTCGCTCCCGATGCGCCCTTTCTTCTTCCGGCGTGTAGGACCGGCCGAGGTCGGCGCGCCAGGTCTCGGAGATATCCGCCCGCCAGCACCCGAACGCGCCGGCGGGGAGGCCATCGTCATGGAGCACGTACCACCCGGCGTCATCGCCCCGTTTTCCATTGCTCGAAAAACGGCGGAGCTTCCCATCCGGGATGATTACCTCGGGTCGCTCCAGCCCCGCCGCCACGATGGCGTCGGAGAAATCCTGTTGTACCCGCGCCGGATTCAGCAGCGGGAGGGGCAAGGGCGGGCGACCTGACTTATCCGTCACGGCCCTCATCTCTCCAGGCCCGTCGTCATTTCGCCCCCCGAACGACTCCCGCCGTGCCCGTCACGCGCGCCGTGGCGGCCTGAAGGATGGCGAGCACATGGTGGATATCGAAGCCGGGGTCAGCGATGCTCGTGAGGATTTCCTCTTCAGTCCGCGCGGTGATTACGTCCAGCGTGCTCTGGGAGAGGATGTGCGAATCCGCGGCGATTGGCTCGATACTTCCCTTGCCACCCGAGAAGGAGAGAAGGAAGCGCGCGTTGGCCGGAAGCGCCTGGCGCTGGATCAGCGCCGCCTCCATCTTGTTGAAGGCGTCGATGTAGGCTTCCTTCCACTGGGCGGCCTCCTTTCCGGTGAAACCTGTCACAAGAAAGGTGAAGCCATCGCGGGTCATCTCGAAGGCGGGGAGCTTTCTACCAGTAGAATCGGTGTATTCACTGGCCGCAAAATTGCGGTGAGTGAATTCTGGCGAGCAATCTAGGTTTTTGATGGCGCGCAGAACAGTGTCATGGCGCTTGCGGAATTTTTCAGCAACGATGAGGGAAGTGGTCTTGGCCTGACCGCCAATAACCGAGACGAGCGAAGACGTAGACGCGGGCGCGCCTTGAGCGAGGGGATTCATTGCGGTGTTCCTTGATTCAGGGTTTGAGCGCCACCACCCCCCGTCAAAGGAATGGTGGAACCGAGCGGGTTGACGGACCGGGAACCAAGGAACCGGCAGGGGTTTCCCCCTCCCGCTCGGCCCCTAAAACTGGAGGACAGCCGAGCGTGCGCAAAAAAGCCGCGACTGAGGCGCGGCTGTGCGCCTTGATTCTCCGGTCCGTCAAACCGTACCGCTTTTTGTTGAGCGGCAGTGGGAGACTGGCACGGATGGCGCGGGGATGTCAAGATGGCCAGTATTCCCACTGGAGGACGTACCATGGCCGTAATCACTTTTGATGCTTTGAAATTCGTTGAACGCCTCACCGCTGCCGGAATCCCGGACGCCCAAGCCAAGGCGGAGGCTTCCGCTTTGCGCGATGTCTTGATTGAGGCGCTGGATACAACCATTGCTACCAAGTCGGATATTCTCCGGCTCGAAAATCGAATGGATAAGCTGGAAAGTTCGATGGAAAAGATGGAGCTACGCCTAACCATCAAGATGGGCGCATTCATCGCCGCCGCCGTGGGCATCCTCATCGCGGTGTTGCGGGTTTCGCACTGAAAGAGGGCGGGACCGTTAGTCATGGCCGCGCCTCCTGAGTGATGCCCAGAATGGCGCGATGGATTGCCAGGGGTTGAAAACGCCAGCAGTGGGGACGAGGCCCCTGACCCCGCGGCCTGGAAGTTACACATCCCCAAGCCTTCATGGCCCTGGCGAACAGCGTTTCGTACGTCAGGAAACTTATCCCCTGCGCTTCACACCACCTCGCGTAGTCGAAGTACACGACCTGCTTCGATAGCGGTCCAGTGGGCCAACTCGTTTCGTTGGAGAGCACGGAGCCCCTGGCCAACACGGCCAGCCACCAACGCTCATGGCTTTGGCCATGGCTGGAGGGTTCTTGGCGCTGGCGAGGGGGTTGAGGGGATGGTCGTGGGGCAGCTGTTTCGTGTGGGTGGCGTTCTTGAATTGCAGTGGGGCGCAAAAACTGCACCCCACCATCTTTCTTCATCGGCTCAACGACCGCCAGAACATGCTCCAGTGTTGCCAAACGCTCTTGTAGGTCCCGTTTTTCCTGTCCCGCTTTACTTATCAACAAATCAATAACCTCATCCGTTGATAGGTCACTGACCTGGGGCGCGGTTTTTTCAGAGAGCTGGCGAGCCATCTCCCAGAAGGCTTTCACCAATCGCTTCTTGAACCCGACAACGATGTCGGTGTTGCGCATGAAGGCTAGGACCAGCGTTCCTTGCTGTTCGTTGAGGATGGCGTATTCCACGTCTCCGCCACCGTGCTTCCCAACTTCTCTTGGTCGGATTTCAAATCTGACCAAGCCGAACTCTTCCAGATCGGAAAGATACGTGCGCACCAGCTTGATGACGCTGGCGTGTTCGGTGTTCGTTCCTTCGGCGATGGCGAGAGAGGTGGTTACGGCCTGACCGCCAATAACCGAGACGAGCGAAGACGTAGACGCGGGCGCGCCTTGGGCGAGGGGAGTCATTGCGGTAATCCTGTTGTTAGGGATGTGAGTACCACCATCCCGACGCCAATCGAGGTGGTGGAACCGAGCGGGTTGGCGTACTGGACAACAGGAGAAACCAGCAGGGGTTGCCCCCTCCCGCTCGGCCCCTTAAATCGGAGAACGGCCGAGCGCGCACGAAAAAGCCGCGTCTGGCGCGGCTGTGCGCCTGTTGAATCCGGGACGCCAATCCCGACCGCTTTTTGTTGAGCGGCAGTGGGAGACTGGCACGGATGGCGCGGGGATGTCAAGGGGGGTAGGATGGTGGGCATCCAAAACAGAGGACGCGCCATGGCCGCCATCACCTTCGATACCTTCAAGTTTGTAGAACGCCTTGAGAAAGCAGGAGTTCCAAGGGAACAAGCGGCGGCCTTCGTGGAAGCCCAGCAGCAATCCCTCTCCGAGGCTCTCGATAACTCTCTCGCTACTAAAGCGGATGTGCGCGAGGTGAAAACCGAGGTACGTGAACTCAAGGCAGAACTAAAAGCGGATATGGAAAAGATGGAACTCCGCATGACCATTAAGCTAGGTGCGCTCATCGCCGCCGCCGTGGGCATCCTCATCGCCGTGTTGCGGGTGTCGCACTGAAAGGGGACGGTACCGTTATTCATGGCACGGTACCGAACCGAAGTGAAAGGCGGTTCCCAAGGTTTCGGATGGCTCGCTTTCGCGTTCCCCTTCAATCAAGCCGCTTTCATCCACGACGCTATCGGAAAAAGGCTCGACAATATAGAAATCGGGCTTATCAATAAACAAGCTAGCGAAGGGAACGAGAATAAGCATTAAAATTTCTCCGACTGGCACGGATGGCGCGGGGGTGTCAAGGGGTTGTTTTTGATACTACCTGTGATACTATTATTCCCATGAACACTTCTACCAAACTTCTCGACGCCATGCGTACCAATCCTCGGGATTGGAGACTGGAGCAGCTCCAAACGGTTGCTCGTCGGCATGGGATTGATTGGCGGCAACAAGGAACCAGCCATTGCATTTTTATTCGTACCGATGGCAAGACCTTGCCGGTACCGGCTCATCGTCCGATTAAGCCGATCTACGTACAGAAGTTTGTTCGTTTCGTAACCGGGGAGAAATAAAACATGAATAACCTGAATGATTACCCCTTTGAAATTAGACCGCTGTCCGACGAGGAAGGCGGCGGGTATTTGATTTCCTACCCGGATTTTTCCGAATGCATCTCCGATGGGGAAACCGTGGAAGAGGCCATCACCAACGGAAGAGATGCCTTGGCCGGTACAATTTCCGCCATGGCGGAAAAAGGATTCCCGATACCAATACCCAATAGCGGAGGAACGGCCTCGGGGAAATTTATGACCAGGGTCCCAAAAACAATCCATGCTCAACTCGCCATGCGCGCCAAACAAGAGGGCGTAAGCCTGAACACCCTGGTATTGGGATTCATCGCGGAAGGACTGGGGCGACGCGAATCGCGAGTTTCTTGAGCAGTGCGTCAAGGACAATTCTCCGAGGTAGCCCGACGCTAGACTCGGGCAATAATTAATTACCCAATATCCCGAAGCAACGGCGTATTCTATTAGCCAAGAGAGCACACACCAACGATTACCATTGACCATAATATTACGCCGCCCCCGCCTCGCCGAAACGCCCGGATTGCCGCGCCTGAAGCATATGGCGCGCCCAGCCCGCAGGATGCTTGTATCCCCGCTTCGCCCCGAGCGCGACCAATTCCTCAAAGGTATTCGCCCGGGCCTGTTCTTTCCGACGCTCGCGCGCGACCGCCACCGCGTCGATTTTTTCCAATTCCCCGTGAGCCGCCGAAAATGATTTCGCGGCCTCGAAGAATTCGTAATCGCATTCCGGGCAACGCAACGCGGAAATCGCCACCAGCGCACCGCACTCGGGGCATTGCTTGACCGGTGCCTCCATCGCTGCCTGTGACCCTTTCCCGCGCCTAGCGCCGGCGAGTGACCATTCCCCCTCCTGCGTCGGCAACCCATGACGTAGGGTGTTGCCGGCGTGGTCGAGGATTACCGCCCGCTCCTTGCCCGGGTAGATTCGTAACGCCCGCCCCATCTGTTGCATCGCCAGGCCGTAGGACTCCGTGGGACGGAGCAAGACCTTATCCCAACGGGAAATTAATGTTTACTGTTCCAGGTATAGCGAATGGAGAGTATTCCTTCTGCCAGGACAAGATAATCTCCACCAGTGGGGAAGGCGGCATGCTGACTACCAATGATCATGCGCTCTGGGAAAAGGCGTGGGCTTATAAAGATCACGGCAAGAGCTATGACGAAGTGTTCAACCGGGCTCACCCTCCCGGGTTCCGCTGGCTGCATGAATCATTCGGGACTAATCTGCGGATGACGGAGATCCAGGCGAGTATCGGTCGCCGTCAGCTGAAAAAACTGCTTTGGTGGCGCACTGCGCGGCGGAACAACGCTGCCATGCTGACCAACTGTTTTTCGGCACTGCCGGCGCTGCGCGTGACGCTGCCGGAACCTGATTTCGGCCACGCCTATTACAAATATTACGTTTTCCTGCGACCGGAGAAGCTGCGCAAGGGCTGGGACCGGAACAGAGTCATGCAGGCTGTCAACGCTGAAGGGGTTCCCTGTTTCAGCGGCAGCTGCAGCGAGATCTATCTTGAAAAGGCTTTCACCAATGCCGGGCTAGGGCCGGCAAGGCGACTGGAAACAGCCAGAGTGCTTGGCGAAACGAGTCTTATGTTCCTGGTTCATCCTTCGCTCGGCATACATGAAATGGAAGATACCTGCCGGGCCGTGGAGAAGGTCTTAAGTACGGCTTCGGTCTGACCGGAGCCGCTGCTAGCGGGTTGCCGGCATAACAGTTACCGCTTCTTTCATGCCTGAATCATCAATGATGTGGCTGTTCTGCTTCAGATGGATCAGGTTTTTCCTGTTATCGATATTCACTCCTGCCACCGGGCCACTCCCCTGAACCCTTATGCCCCGCATTTCGTCCGTCAGCGGGATCGTACTTTCAATACGATTATCAGCAACAGTGATTGCATCGAACCTGCCGCGGCCGGTGTTGGTCAGATCTATGGCGTACGGGTAAGCTCCATACCGGTTAAAGCCGGTATCCCGGACAGTGTTGTCCCTGATTATTATGTTCCGGCAATCGGGTCGTCTGTTTGTGGTCCCCATGATGATGATCCCGGCACCGGAAATCCTTTCAATCAGGTTTCCTTCGATAACCACATCCCTGGCCGCAGTCAACTGGATCCCGTTCCAGACAGTCCCTGCCTTGACATTGGTCCCCTGGATCGTGTTGTTCCGGATGGTAATGCCGTCTATTCCGAGGGTTGTATCCGGCTCATGGAGTGACTGGAATACCCCGGCAACCGCCTGATCGATCCTGCCGTCGAGCTCGATCCGGTTTGCCTCGATCATGATGTTTGCCACCTCGCTGATGGACCAGATTGTTATCCCCAGTTGAGTCAGGTTGGTGAAGGAATTGTTTGCCCAGCGGTGATTCCTGGCAGTCACTATGCCATCCCCCACGATATAGCCGCCGGTGCCGTAATGATCCACCCGGTTGCCTGTTACCAGCATGTCGTCGCCATGCATCTCTATGCCCGCAACAACAATGGCGGGAGGGGCGTTGGAGTCCGTGAGGAAGGGGTTGGACAGGTGATTGCCTGCCACGGTGACGTTGCGGCCACTGATATACAGGGTGCTGTGGTCCGACTGGCGACGGTTTCCGGGAATGGCGCCGCCGACATTCACAAAGGTGCAGTTTTCAATGGTGGAATCCGTCACCAGGTACGCAAGGCTGTCGCTGCTGCCATCACCGCCTTGATCACCTGCTCGTGCTCGTGCAGGGAACGGGTCAGGCGATCGCCGATGTTCAATTGATTGCGCAAATACGGAAAGATCCGGTCCTGAGATTGTGCGCCATTTCGGCGAGCGCCGTATTGTGCGACCCCGCATAGAGCAACTGGTGGAACACCTTGCTCGCCTCATAATAGCCTTTGGAATTTCCCTTGCTCGCGCATTGAACGCAAGTCTTGTGGGCCTTGACGAGTTGCTGAAGCTCGGCGTCGCTCATGTGGACGGTGGCAGCCGGGTCGCCAACTCTTCGAAATGCGCCATGACGGCAGAATACCGGGCGAGGCCGAACGCGTCGCGGGAGCCGCCCGCATATATCGTCGCCAAGCCGACTGGACCCCAGACCTCCGTTGATAGGGCGCAGGCGCGTAGTAGCTCTGGGCCTGCGCCAAAGAGGTCCGCGTCACCAAAAGCGCCTTTACTTGCCGGTAAACCGCGGTGCCCGCTTTTCGACGTAATGGGCAACGCCTTCCCTGAAGTCATCAGTCGCCCGGCAGAGCGCGACCTCCCTATTTGCGAGCTGCGTGGCTTCCGCCAGCGTTTGTCGCGGAGCTGCCGCCAACTGCTGCTTGATGATGCGCATCGATCGAGGGGAACAGAGATTGGCGAAATCCGCTGCGGTGTTCTGAACGCTTTCGTGGAACTTGTCTGCAGGCAACATTCTGACCAGGCCGAGGCGCTCGGCTTCCGCAGCGTCGACCGTGCGTCCGGACAGCAGAAGATCGGCCGCATTCATTGGTCCGATAAGCTGGCGCAGCATCCAGGCGCTGCCGTGCTCGGCGACGAGGCCGCGCCGGGCGAAGGATGTCGTCAGCTTTGCGCCCGCTGCCATGAAACGGAGATCGCAATAGAGCGCGATGCAAAGACCGACACCCGCCACCGCGCCATTAATCCCCGCAATGATCGGCTTGGGCACACCCATCAAATAGCTGTATCGCTGCGCCAGATCATCGTCACTTTCCGGGGGTACGACCAGTGCAGCGGTGCCCGCGTCTTTGGACGATACATCTGACAGACGAGCCATGTCGGCGCCTGCACAGAAGCCTGCGCCAGACGGACGCTTCCTATGCCGAAAGTCAGGACAAAAAGGAGGACGAACGCCGCAAAGGTAAGCGTGCAGGACTACTCCAAGTGTTGCGTGATAAGCGGGGATCATCCCCGTACCTGGAGGATCTTGGTATCGACTCGGTGGTGTTCGACGAAGCCCACCTGCTAAAAAATTCGGCGGAGGTGGTTGACTTTAAGAGTGCCAAGTTCCTTTCCCTGGCGCCATCCGCGAAGCGCGGTATGGATGCCCAGGCCAAGGCCGACGTAGTGGTGGTGGGAATTGGTCGGTATGCATTCATGTGATGATGACTCCACTGCCGTTGCTGCCTACCTGGATAGGTAGGCAGCAACTAGGGTCGGTATTTTTAGAGGGAATCTCCCTCAAAGCCTGCCCTCTGCAACCACTCGCGGGCTTTTTCCTCATCTTTCGGAACGCCGCGCCCATCTCGGTACATCATCCCCAGGTTGGCCTGGGCACCAGCCAAGCCTTGTTCCGCGGCACGTTGGAACCACTGTGCCGCCATGGCCTTCGCGGTTTCAGATCGGAGGTGAGCGCGAGGATCATGCTCGGCGCGTCCGCCGGGTTGACCTTGCGATAG
>CAUYUB010000032.1:0-8775 GCA_963575685.1 Gammaproteobacteria bacterium
GCCAGTGCCGACGTCACAGTGAGTGGTGGCACGCTATCCAAATTCAGCGGCAGTGGCACGAGTTACACCGCGACCTTCACTCCCAACAGCGACAGCACCACCAACGGTGTGATCAGCGTTGCGAGCGGCAAGTTCTCCGATGTGGTAGGTAACCTCAACAACGATGGTGCGGATACCAACAACACTGTCACCATGACCGTGGATACCATAGCGCCGATACTCAACTCCAGCACGCCAGCGGATAACGCCACGAACATCGCGGTAGGCGACAACATCGTGCTGACTTTCAGCGAGAACGTAATGGCGGGTAGCGGCGTCATCGTAATCAGCAATGGCGCGAGCGACACTCGAAATATCGATGTAACCGACTCCACACAAGTCACCGTCAGCGGCACCACCGTCACCATCAATCCGACGAATGACCTCAACGCCAACAGCACCTATAACGTGCAAATGGCCTCCGGTGTACTTTTGGATATGGCGGGTAATTCCTATGCGGGGATCGCGGATAGCACCACGTTGAATTTCACCATTCCATACGTCAATCTCTCCGACATTGCGGCGGGTACGGGTGGTTTCGTTATGAATGGTCAACCCGTTGCCACTGATTTAGTCAGTTCCAGTGTCGCCAGCGGTGACGTGAATGGTGATGGACTGACCGACCTCATCATCGGAGGAGTAATGAGCACCGCCGCCGGTGAAGGACGGAGCTACGTGGTATTCGGTCGGACGGGAACGATGGTGGCCGAACTCTCCGATATCGCAGCAGGCACGGGAGGCTTCATCATCAATGGACGGTGCGGTGGCGAGTACAGCGGTGGAAGTGTCGCCAACGCGGGAGATATTAACGGAGATGGCATCGACGATCTCATCGTCGGTGCCTTCGGTGCATCTGGCGCTGCCGGACGGAGCTACGTGGTATTCGGTAAGACGGGCACTGCGGCCGTCGATCTTTCCAACATCATGTTGGGTACGGGCGGTTTCGTCATCAATGGTCAAGCGGGAGAAGAAAGCGGTTGCAGTGTCGCCAGCGCCGGGGACGTCAACGGAGATGGCTTCGCTGACCTCATCATCGGAGCGCTTCAAGCCAGTGGCGCCGCCGGTGGCTGGGTCGGGCGAGGCTATGTGGTGTTTGGCCAATCGGACATCAACAACATTAATCTCTCCAGCATCGCGGCGGGTACGGGTGGCTTCGTCATCAACGGCCAAGGCGCGAGTGACATAACCGGCCGTAGTGTTGCCAGTGCTGGCGACGTCAACGGTGACGGCCTCGCCGACCTCATTATCGGTGCGCCATCCGATCCAAGCACTTCAAGCACCTCTGGATATAGCTATGTCGTATTTGGTCGGACCGACACCTCTGGGATTAATCTTTCCAATGTTGCCGCTGGCATGGGTGGTTTCATTATCAATGGACAGTGTCAACAGGACTTCAGTGGAAGAAGTGTCGCCAGCGCGGGAGACGTTAACGGCGATGGCCTCGCCGACCTCATCATTGGGGCGGACAGGAGCGATCCGAGCACTGGTACCGATGCTGGACGGAGCTATGTGGTATTCGGTCGAACGGGAGCCGCAGCCATTGATCTTTCCACCATCGTGGCAGGCACGGGTGGCTTCGTCATCAATGGGCAGTGCGAACGGGACTACAGCGGCTGGAGTGTCGCCCATGCCGGAGATGTCAACGGCGACGGTCTTGCCGATCTAATCGTTGGCGCATTTTTCAGCGATCCCGCTACCGGGGAAAATGCTGGACGGAGCTACGTGGTCTTCGGTCGAACGGAAACCACGAGTATCGATCTCTCCAATGTCGTGAGAGCCACGGGCGGCTTTGTCATCAACGGCCAAGGCGCGAATAACGACAGTGGCTTTAGCGTCGCCAGCGCTGGGGATGTCAACGGCGATGGTCTTGCCGACCTAATCGTCGGGGCGACCAGTTCCGCCGGACAGAGTTATGTGATTTTCGGTTCAACCACCGGGGCGTTCTTACAAACGGCGGTCGATCAGTACACCAATAACGATGGCGTTTCCTTGTATGGCACGGTTGGGACGGATTCGGAAACCTTCGTGGGCGGCCGCGGCAATCAAACCCTCATCGGTGGTGGTGGCGCGGATGTGCTGTATGGTGGTGCGGGGAATGACACCTTTGTGCTCAATGCCAGCAACATCGCGGCATTGGAGGCCAATTTTGGATCCGGAGGCAACACCAACCAGCTCGCCCGGGTGGATGGCGGGAGTGGCTTGGATACGATCCAACTGGACGGCGCGGGTATCACCTTTGATCTAACCACCATCGCCAATCAAGGCGGTGGCACACCCAGCAGCATCTCCTGCATCGAATCGATTGAACGCGTCTACTTCGGCGTTACTGGCGACAACACCCTGACGGTAAGCTTCAACGACGTGATCGACATGACGGGCAGGAATCTCGTCAACAGCGGTACCTCGGGCTGGAGCAGCGGTACTTACACCCTCCCCGCCAACGAAGGACGGCATCAACTCATCCTTGATGGCAACACGGGGGATGTCGCCAATGTGAATGGGGTTAACTGGACCGATGCGGGGACGGTCACCCATGGCGGCAACACCTACACCGTCTACAACAGCGATAGCGGTCTCGCGCAAGTGCTGGTGGATAGCGACATCACGCGCAATGTTCAGACCGCTCCACTGCCATCGCAACCCGTTCATCTTTCCAATATCGCGTTGGGCACGGGTGGCTTCGTCATCAACGGCCAGGGCGCGAGTGACCTTAGCGGCTATAGCGTGAACAGCGCGGGCGACGTCAATGGCGATGGCTTCGACGACTTGATCGTTGGCGCCTATAAGAGCTATCCGGACGGTGGGTGGGGGAATGGGCGTAGTTACGTGGTATTTGGTAAGACGAATACCGACTTCATCGACCTTTCCGCGGTCGCGGCGGGTACCGGCGGTTTTGTCATGAACGGCGAAGGCTTTTGTAACTACAGCGGCTTTAGTGTCAGCAATGCCGGGGATATCAACGGTGATGGTCTCGCCGACCTGCTGGTTGGGGCATTTCAGAACACCCCCGCGGCTGGTCAGTACGCGGGGCGGAGTTATGTGGTGTTTGGTCAGACCGGAACCACGGCCATCGAACTTTCCGATGTCGCGGATGGCACGGGCGGTTTCGTTATCAATGGGCAGTGCGAGTATGACCGGAGTGGCAGAAGTGTCGCGAATGCCGGTGATGTCAACGGCGACGGCCTCACCGATCTCATCATTGGCGCCCGGACCAGCGATCCGGTGGGTGGTAGCGAGGCCGGACGGAGTTATGTGGTGTTTGGTCAGCCCGGAACCGCGGCCATTGAACTCTCCGATATCGCGGATGGTACGGGTGGCTTCGTCATCAATGGACAATCCGCGAACGAACGAAGCGGTAATCGTGTCGCCGGCGCCGGGGATGTCAATGGTGACGGTCTTGCCGATCTCATCGTTGGCGCAAAAAAGAGTGATCCGGCCGCCGGGGAAAATGCTGGCCGAAGCTACGTGGTATTTGGCAAGACTGAGACCACGGAGATCGATCTCTCCGCCATTGACGCCGGCACGGGTGGCTTCGTCATCAACGGTCGGTGCGCTGGCGACTATAGTGGTGATGCCGTGGCCAGTGCCGGTGATGTCAACGGCGATGGCCTCGCCGATCTAGTTGTCGGGGCCTATTACAGCGATCCCGTTGCAGGTGATGACGCGGGGCGAACTTTCGTGGTGTTTGGTAGGACCGAGAGTACCCCCATCGATCTCTCCAACATTGCTGATGGCACGGGGGGCTTTGTCATCAATGGTCAGAGTGCGAATGACCATTCCTCCTGCAAGGCGGTCGCCAACGCCGGGGATATCAACGGCGACGGTCTCGCCGATCTAATTATTGGGGCTCACCACGCCAATGATGATGCCGGCCGGAGTTACGTAGTGTTTGGCAAGGCCGGTGACACCGCGGCCATCGACCTCTCCGCCGTTGCCGAGGGCACGGGCGGCTTCGTCATTAATGGCGAGAGCGGAGGGGATCAAAGCGGCAGGAGTGTTTCAGCCGCTGGGGATGTCAATGGTGATGGCCTGGCCGATCTGATTGTTGGCGCCTATTACGCTGATCCGGCCGCGGGTTCCGATGCTGGCCGGAGCTATGTGATTTTCGGCTCGACCACGGGGGCGTTCGCGCAAACGAAGGTGGACCAACTCGGCACCACCGGCAACGATACGCTGACCGGCACCACCACGGGCGAAACCCTAGTGGGCAACTCCGGCAGCGATACCCTCATCGGCGGCGGCGGCGCGGATGTGCTGTATGGTGGTTCAGGGGACGATACCCTCGTGCTCAATGGCGACAATGTTTCAGCACTGGCGGCTAATTTCGGATCGGGCGGCAATACCACTCAACTCGCGCGAGTGGATGGTGGGAGTGGGTTGGATACCTTCAAACTTGATGGCGCGGGCATTCATCTCGATCTGACCAGCATCGCCAATCAAGGCGGGGATATGTCCAGCAGCGCCTCGCGTATTGAATCGATTGAGCGCATCGACCTTACCGGCAGTGGCAACAATACGCTGACTTTGAGTTTGAAGGATGTGCTCGATATGGCGGGATTCAATAGTTTCAATAATGCCAATGGTTGGACCGATGGGAATTATAACCTTGGCGACACGATTGAACAACGTCACCAATTGGTTATCCAGGGTAATGCGGGAGACGTGGTCAATTCCAGTGGATGGAACTCAGCGGGTACGGTAACCCATGATGGTCATACCTATAATGTCTATAACCAGGGCTCATACGCACAATTGCTGATTGAACAGAACGTCACGCAATCGGTAATTGGGGGAACATAATGCCGTGATTTATGCTCCTATTTCAGCGTGAGAACAAAATCGTATGCGAATAAAAAGCCGCCCCGATTATGCCGCCTACGCGGCTCCAGCCATGATGGCCATGTTGAGCAGGCGGCTATTGCGGTTAGTGAGACTAATTTCCATTTTTAGAGAAGGAAATAATGAACGAAACGCCCCGAGTAATTGTTGAGCGTGACGATGAGCTTGCTCCAGGGATAGATGTAATCGTCGTTACCGACCCCGATCGCCGTGATGCCTTGCGTAAGCTCGGCCGTTATACTACTTACGTGGCCCCAGCTATGATGGCCATGTTGAGCAGGGAGGCTATTGCGGATAGTTGAGACTAATTTCCATTTTCGGAGAAGGTAATAATGAACAAAACACCCCGAGTAATTGTTGAGCGTGACGATGAGCTTGCCCCAGGGATGGATGTAACCGTCGTCGCCGATCCCGACCGCCGTGATGCCCTGCGTAAGCTCGGCCGTTATACCGCTTACGCGGCCCCGGCTATGATGGCCATGTTGAGCCACCGGGCGATTGCTCAACCTAGTTCTAGTTGAGACTAATTTACATTTTTACTATACTTTCGCATTTTTCTGCAACCCATTGAATTTATTATGGTCGCATCCATGCCACGCCTGATAAAAATCAGCAGGTTAGTCAAAAGGTGCGAAAGTATAGATTTTTAGAGAAGGTAATAATGAACCCACCACCTCAAGTAACTACTGAACGTGACGAGCGGTTTTCCCCAGAGATGGATGTAGCTGTCGTCGCCGACCCCGGCCGCCGTGATGCCCTGCGTAAGCTCGGCCGTTATACCGCTTACGCGGCCCCAGCTATGATGGCCATGTTGAGTAGACAGGCTGTTGCGAGTTGAGACTATTCCCATACCCAAGAGAAGATAATAATGAATGAAACTCCCCGCGTAATCGCTGAACGTGATGAGCAACTTACCCCGGAAATGGATTTAGCCATCGTTACCGATCCCGATCGCCGCGAGGCTTTGCGTAAGCTTGGCCGTTATGCCACCTACGCGGCCCCGGTCATGATGGCCATGTTGAGCAGGCAGGCCGTTGCCTACTGAACACTGGAACAGCAACGCCGCTGTTATGATCTCCGTCCATGAGGGTCTAGCCGCATGGTTGCTGGATCATCATTTATTATTGGCTGAATTCCCTCAGCGTTACCTGAGAATCTATAACCCCGCGGCTGCCGGCCTTTGGCTACTGTTGGCAGAAGACGCCCTTGACCGGCCGGGTTTGGTGCGGGCCTATGGTGAGGTGTTCAACCTGAGCGCGGAGCAGGCTGAGTGGGATGTCACGCAATGCCTGGCGGAATGGCGCGGGCAGGGTTGGCTGACCGTGGACGCTAGTGGTCTCTGGCGCATTGCCCCGCGCTACGAGGCTGACTTCGAAGCAATGCCGTCCGCCAATCAACTCCCTGACCATACCATTCTCCATCGTGGTATTTATCGATTTGGCGACGCGGCTTTCGGTCTGGAAGTAGGTGAGACTCGGCCTATGGGTCTCTCGGGTCTGGCGGCCCGGTTGGTGGCCATGGCACGAGGTTTTCCCGTCGTTGGAACTGAGGCAACGGCTTCCCTACGGGTGGTGGTGGCGGAAGACGCTACCTATATCCAGGTGGGCGATACCTCTCCCAGCGTTTGGTTCGACCCCATTGAGGCCGTCGGTCAGGTGATCCTGGCTATCTTTCATCTAGCACATCCACGGGCGTCCATCCTGGCTACCCTGCACGCCGCTGCCGTGGGTCGCGAGCGCACCGTGGTGTTGGCCGGTGTTTCCGGGGCCGGTAAGAGCACCCTTGCTGCCTACCTGGTTGGGCGGGGTTGGTGTTATCAAGGTGATGATATTATCGGTGTGGCGGCTCATGTCGGCAGCCATTCGGGTGGCAGAGTCCTCCCTCTACCAACTGCCGTCAGCCTCAAGGAAGGCAGTTGGGGGGTATTGGGCGGTCGTTATCCGGGCCTGGAGGCCCTGGAAAACATCGAATACGGTGCCAAGATTGCCCGTTATCTGCCGCTCTCCGAAGCGGTCGAGGCACCGGCCGGGACGCGGGACGTTGCCGCTTGGGTCTTTCCCAGCTATCGGAGCGGCGCTGCTACTCGCATTCAACCTCTCTCTGCCGTTGCGGCCCTGGAAGCCCTCATCACCAGCGGTATGGCCCTGGATGCCCGGCTGGATCGGTACGGCTTGGAGAACTTTCTAGCGATCCTGAGCGGAGTCCCCCGCTACCGTTTGGAGTATTCGGATCTGACTGAGGCCGAGACATGGCTGAACGAGCTGGCAAGCGTCTAGCCGTTTTTCGCTGGCTTTGCGGCGTCCTGTCGTCCCGGGTCGCTGTTGAACGTTGCCGGGCCAACCTGCCCCGTGACGAGAGGGATTGGCAACTCCTGGTGGAAATGGGCAGTACCCATCTGGTCCTCCCTAATCTCTATCTCGCCCTCCGGGAGAAAGGTCTGCTCGCTGACATACCCCCCGACCTCACCACCGCCCTGGAGGGCTTCCACACCCTCAACGCGCTGCACAATGTCCGTTTGCGCCAGCAGATGCGAGAGGTCTCCGGCTTGCTGAACTCGGTCGGGTTGCGCCCCATTTGGCTAAAGGGCGCTACCCATCTGATGGCGGCCGATTGGAAAAATTCCGGACGGATGATGGTGGACCTGGATTTCTGGCTGCCCGAGGCCGCCCAACATGTCCCGGCGTTGGCCTGTTTGTCGAATGCCGGTTATGCCATTCCCGACCAATACCACGGAATGGATTTTTCCAAATCGCATCATCATGCCCCTTTGATGCGAGAGGGTGAATCGGTGTATCTCGAAGTGCATCGGCAGGTTGTCGCCACGCATATCTCGGCCTTGCTGCCCGATGTTGCAGCGCAGGCCCAAGTGGAATGGCTGGATTGGGAAGGTTACCGCGTCGGCCGCTTGGCCGCGTCGGATCGCCTCATGCACGCCTATATCCAATGCGCGGAAATGAACGGTAATAGCATCGCCCTGGGCCGCATCTCGCTAATGAAAATTCTAGATTTTCTAGATCGGCTAGACGACCTCTGCTGGACTACGCCGCCACCGGAATGGTTCGCCCAATTGGATTGTCCCCCTTGGCGGAAGAATGCTCGACGTTTGTTCACTTTTCTGGAGCACGACTTCAACCTTGCGTCACCCCTACCTCGCGATGGCTATTATCGCCGCCGTCTGGCTGGTTTTCTTACCTACCCCAAGGCGACTTATGGCTTGTATCTCCTAGAACATATTAGAAATGGATTCATCTCCGGCCGCGCCGGCTCTCCTCGCCATTGGTGGCGGAAGCTTGTCTACCATCTGGAAATCTTACGGAACTTTTAATTCCGATTGATCTGCCTATGAACCATCCGCATCATTACCTTCATAATCGAAGCTCCCACAATTCGCCATGTCCTCGAACATATCGGGGAACCCACGGAACCATCCAGAATCTCCCCGGCAGGAGGTCCCCCCGCCTGGGATGATGGGATCAACCAAGACTCCCATGGAGATCCTTTGTCCTTTGGCTCAACCCGAACTAGATTATGAATTCGATCAAACGCTTTCTTGGTAGTGGGTGGTGATGCGGTGATTGATGGTGATTTTTGACTCTCCGCCGTCATTCTCCGTATTTGTCCTGAGTTCCAAAAATCAACAACTTATCCCGTGTTCCGTTTGAATCTTGTCTCGATGTGAATGGAGGCTGTCGAGTTCCTGGATGGACGGTCTCCCTAACCATTAACATCATTTTTTCCCGCCAATCTAGCCCATTGAATACTCAGCACATGAGTGGTATCGTGCTGTCCGTACTTGGCTAGATGCGGGTCGGGTAAGGAAATGGCATTGCTACCATTTCCTTCCCTAAGATACCGTCTTGCTTGTCAATAGGAAGAGAGAATATTTTTCGAATTCTG
>CAUYUB010000033.1:0-39078 GCA_963575685.1 Gammaproteobacteria bacterium
AAAATAAAACCTTACTTCTTGCTGCATAGCTGGTGCGCTCGGCGGGTTGCACCCCCCCGTTCATAGGCTCAATCACGACGTGCTTGCCGTCCATGACCAGATAGCGGGCTACCGTCGGGACTTCCAATAGAAAATTCCGCCCTCCCACCTGCCACAAAGGGCCACGGCTGGTGATTGTTGAAAGGTTGGCGGGTACCTTGCCAAGTTCGATGGCAATGTCGGCTGAACCATTCGGAATGGCTGGAATCAGCTCAGGGATTTCCATGGTGGAGCGGATAGTCAAGCCATGGATGCGATAGCTATAAGCTGGATTCATCGGCGTTGCTTCCGGTAGCACGGATGAGGTCAACGCTTCCGAGGCGCTCCCGTGCTGCGTGGAGCGCTCTTGCTGGGACCGGTTTCTTTCCAACTCTCTTCGGCTGCTAAAACGATATTGCGAAGGTGCTCAGCGGCCTCGCCATCCGTAGCAGAGAGTGATTCGGTTTCAAGGGTGGGCAGTTCAAACGGATCCGAAGACTTGCCACCTGAGGGTTTAGGCAGATCAAACGAATTTTTTTTTGAGCCTTGGTTTGGCATACTCGGCCCATCCGTAGCCACTTCCTCCAATTGTAAAACATCAAAGTCCAAGACGTCGGTGGACAATAATGCGTTGTCCCAAGCGAACTCCTCCGGTTTCTCACTCGGCTCATCCAGAGGAGTTTCCATAAGCGATTCGGTCGAGGGATCTTTGACGGGATCCATCAATCCTTCCATGAATGCCTCCATTGAAGTTTCATCCACAGTCAATTCTGTGGGAGACTCCAACACAGGTTCCATAGAGGATTTCGGGGAAATCTCCGCGGCAGGTTTTATCGCGGTTTCCATAAAAGACTCCTCCATGGAAAACTCCGGCTCCGGTTCTTGTTCCTGCTCCTGCTCCTGCTCCTGCTCCGGTTCTTCCTCGGATTCCTGTTCCTGTTCCTGTTCCTGTTCCTGTTCCTGTTCTAGTTCCTGCTCTTGTTCCCACGCTAGTTCCTGTTCTAGTGGTTGTTCCGATTCCTGCTCTTGTTCCCAGGCTAGCTCCTGTTCTGGAACGGTTGCCTCCATCGCCGGGATTGAAAAAGCCTCCGGTGATACGGGTTCCGCTGACAAACTAGCGCCGCTGATCATAATGATAGCTTCCAAGAGCTGGTCGCTCGTGGTTTGCGTCAATGCATTGCAATTCTTTCCGTACATGCTGGCATATTCCTGGATCATCCGGTGCATCGTATCCAGGGTAATCCGAAGGCGTTCCTCGACCTTGTCGTACTTTTCCTGCAGGGCATGTAGATCTGAGGAGAACGCTGGCGCCTCCTCTCCCAGATATCGTGCCGATTCCGCGCTCGAATGAGTTCCCCCTCGTCCCTGTGCGAGTAATTTTCGGTAAGACTCCCCCAACGCCTTGACCCGCTCGGGTAACTCTGCAAAGGACTCGGCATCCCGGCTCAGGTAAATTTGAATGAAGTGTTTGTAAAAATCACGTTCTTCTTCCAACAAGTGTTCAGCAATCGGGGAGGGATTTTCGCTCGGGATGGTGCGGGAAATAAGGTCGCGTATCCGCGACAAATGCGCAGGTTCTTCCCGGCGTACGGATTCGACCAACATCTGCGCCGCTGCCACATCCCGCCGGCGGCGACGTAGGGCAAAAAAGGACCACACCCCCAACGCGCCGACCATGGCGAGGGACGCTTCCGCTAGCAGGGGAAATAATAGGGATTGTGTGAGATTCATCCAAATGTGCTCCCAAAGCCCCTGAACTTCAGAGTGGAATCGTCGGTGGCTCGATCTGCTCTGCAAGGTCGAGGAACATCGCCTCGTTGCGTCGCTGCCACCAGCGACGACCAAACCAAATCGCTAGAGCAATCAAAGCGTTGACCGATACTAGCACTATTCCAAGGGTAGTCCATGAAGTTGGTGACGAGACGGGTTCAGCGATATGGGGAGGAGGCGCAGTCGGGTGTGATGGGGGTGCTACCGGTACAGGTGTAGGTGCGGGCGTAGCTACCACAGGAACCCCTGTCCCGAAAGTCAGGGGCGGTGGAATAAACGACAGCGCACGGCCTTGGGGGGTACGGCCACGGGCCTGGAAGAGCACCACATAATGCCCCTCCCCCGCGGGGAGCGGTGCGGACCAAACCCCATCCTGTCTCCGAACCAACGCCAGCGGCTGAGCAGCCCCTGCGGGGTCCGTGAGGGTGGCGGTTACTGCGAGACTTCCGGGATCAACGACTTCGGGTACCGGTCGCACCACAACGCTACGTGCTCCGCCCCCCTCTGCTTCTTCCAGCTTGGTTTCGACCCCAGCTGGGTACAGTTGAATGGAGTAGTGCAATTCCCGCTGGAAGGTTGCCCCTTCTACGGTTACCCGCAGCTCCTGGGGGCCCGTGCGTAGTAAATCATCTAGAGAAACGCTGAAGATGCCATCGCCAATCGTCGCATCAGGGGTAACGCCGTCATCGCGCAGGGGGCGTAAGTCGTGGTCGCCATTTTCTGCGGTACGAGTCACGCTAAAACTCAAAAGCCCTAGAAAATCATGGTCCGTGACTATTTTCCCGCGCTCCCGCAAACGTGCCGTGAGATCCAGATGTTCCCCCACCAGTGCTTGGGGAGGTACGGGGTCCATCTCCAGATTCAAATCGGTGACCACCATTACCCGATTGTCAGGGTCGGTGTCCGCCTGAACCTGCCAGGAACCGGGTACCGGTTTCTCCACCGTTACCATGTCATAGTCCTGTTCACCGGCCCAGCGTCCCTGGGCTGGAGGGGTCTCGCGGCTATAGCGAGTCCCTTCGGGGGACACAATGCTGGTGGGGTTTGCTCCTGGGCGACGGAAAACCACTAAGGTCAGTTCATGGACCGTGCTGTCTACCATGAAGCGATTATCTTTTAAGGGCAGGGTATCGCGCTGTACCGCCTGGTTGAAGATCCGCAGAAACAACCGCTGTAATAATCCGGCATCCGCCGCCTGCTCAGACCAACCGTTGCTATCTCGGGCGAATTGGCGCAGGAGGTCATGGTCGGCTTCGTCCGAGAGGGCGATGGTGTAAATCGAGGCACCCGCAGCACGTATCCGGGGTAAGGTCTGGATGAGAACCCGCTCCCGAGCCGCCGCATTCACGGCCGCATCCTTTGAGATGTCCACCATCCCGTCGGTCATTAACAGGATCTTGCGCTGCATCCCTCCGCTGGGACCGTCCCAACCGGACATGGACTGTTCTAAGGCCGCACCGATATCAGTAAACAACCCCCGCGAGTTGATGCGGTCGGCAGCATTCCGTGCCTTTGCCTGCCACGCCGCGTTTACTTCTCCCGGTGGGATGATCGTCACCACACGCTGATCGAAGGTATATATCCCAGCATGAGAGCCACGGGGCAATAGCCCCGCTACCAAGCGCAGAGCCGGAATCCGTAGGTTGAGAGGATCCGTGCGACGCATACTCCCCGAGGTATCGATGAGGATGCGCAGGTCGACAGGTGCAGCAGCGCCTGCCACGGATATGCCGCTCAGAAACCCGATGACGGCGATGGCCCAGACCCAGGTCTTCAACATCACTACCCCACTTCGAAGATAAAGCATATCGAGGAATTCACGATGTATCATGATTATCATGGATAAACCAGAATTCCGCAATCTGCTCAAAAATAGACATGAAGAACAATTAGATGAACAGATTTTACGTCAACCGCCCGCCCGGATCACAATGTTCGATTTGATCTGCGTATTGATGAAGAACGCTTGTACAATGGCGAACCGACGGGTATCCCAACAAATACCCTAGGTCTTTAAGAATAGACGGCTAGCTGGCAGGAACAGATGATGCGGGGTAGCGGAAAAGCGAGGACACCTCCGCCCAGCGGATGTATCCTCGGTCTCGTGGAAAATCCGATCAAGACCATCAACCAATGGCGAATCGATTCAACAGGGTGGAAGACTGATTAGCAACCGCTCTAGCGGCTTCCTCGCGAGTATAGAAGTGCCCGCCACGGACGAAGCCTGCAACGATACTCGGCTTTACTGCTGTGATGTGGCCCCTTCCATCTCGGGCTACCGCCACGTTGGGCGGCAGTCCATCTAGGAGATGACAGGGGGCGGGAGAACCATCGCCATGACAGGAAGGGTAGACCGTACCCGTCTCCAGGTCGCAGAAGGCCGGCTCAAAACGGAACTTCCGATTGCCCCGACTGACACCGCCCGTACCCTGAAAAAATTTATTTTCTCGCCACAAACAGTATCGGGTGAAGAACTGCTTCATAAGTTTTTGAAACGCTAGTCTTCGAGCCACAAAAGAGAGATTATCCGACTATTTTTCTTTTGCGCCCAAAAACAGTTGATTAGGGAATTATGGGCAACTCTGCCGAAAGGAAAGGTGGAGATCATGACGAGTTGGGATCACCAGTACCCTTCTACCTTTCTCAAGCAAGTTACACACCACTTGGACTCTCATACTACACACCTCGTCCCTTCTGCCAACCGTCAATCTTGACGAAGGGCAGAGGGCAGAGATAGCTAATCTTTCGACGCCGGCAGATGTATTTCAATAGGTAGATTCCTAGGGATAGCGGCCAGGGGATAGATTACGCCAGGGGATTACTCGATTATTCTTTGTCTAAAGTAGCGCCGATTTCATGCCAACCGCCAATATTTTGCCACGACTACCGGTTCTTCAGGGCGGGAGGATGGTGAGTTATGATTGGGTATGGGTAAAGTAGTGGTGTAAATTAGTGGGCAGCAATCCCACAATGATTGCCTAGGCGCCAGTTTACCCCACCCCTATTACCTTTAATAATAACAGGAATAAGGGCCGAAGAATAACGCAGTCTATGGTCAACCTACTGCAAATGCGAGGTATCTGCATGAAATTCCGTCTGGTGTTGGCTCCCGTTCTGGCCCTCGCCTCTTCTGGAGGGGTATGGGCTGACGACATCGCGGACCAGATCGAGCGTGGTCTCAAGGCCTATAGTGCCCAAAGCTATGCCGATGCCATCCAGGAGTTACAGTTCGCCGTCTCTCAGATCCAGGAAAAGCTCAACACCGGCTATTTGGCCCTGATGCCGGAACCTTTGCCGGGTTGGCAGGCGGACCCCCCCGAAGGGCAGACTGCAGTAGCCCTTATGGGGGGGGGGTACTCACGTCTCCCGTCACTACCACAATGAAAATTCCCAAGAGGTGACGCTGGAGCTTGCCATCGATTCCCCCTTGATCCAGAGTTTGAATCTGATGCTCTCCAACACGGCAGTGTTTACCTCGGATAGGAGCATTAAACCATACCGTTTTGATGTATACCGCGGCGCATTACGCAAGGAGGGGGCGACTCGGGAGGTTAGCCTGTTGGTAGGTAATCGTGTGATGGTCAAGGCGACTGGCCAAAACCTCAAAGACGAAAAGCTGCTGGATACCTACCTCAAAGCCATGGATCTGAAAAAGGTGGCGACGGTCGTAGGCGACTGAATCGAGGACAACCGCCCCAGCTCCTGCTGGGGTGGGAAGAGTGACTTCTTATTTTAATCAATAAGTTATTTCAACACTGCTTTCGTACCAGATTATGCCGGACCAGCTCGCGGGCCGCAGCGGCCAACGCGAGACGGGCAATTACACCGTAGGCGTAGAACCGATTGGGACGGCAATCGGGAGGGCCATCTTGGTCTGGGGTAATACAAGATTCCTCAAAAGACAGTGGCTCGAAGTGCATCCCCGGAGCGTTGAGATTTTCATCACGCCCACGTTCGGTATGGACACGGTAAAACCCCCCTACCACAAAACGGTCAATCAGGTAGACCACCGGCTCCGCCACCGCACCCTTCCAGCTCTCAAAGGTATACACCCCTTCTTGCAGGATCACCCGCGATACCCCTAGCCCTCCCTTACTGGCTGTCATTCGGGTACGCTGCCTGCGGTTGAGGTCCTTGAGTTCCGATGCAGAGCGTACTGTCATAATGCCCATACCATAGGTACCCTGATCCGCCTTGACGATGAGGAAAGGACTTTGGTCGAGCCCGTATTCATCGTACTTACGCTGGATTGCGCTCAACAGCGTGGCAGCGCTTTCGGTCATACATTCCTCACCGCCGCGGGCCATAAAATCCACGGCACCACAATCGGTAAAGAGCGGGTCAATGACCCATGGGTCGATTTTCAAGAGATGGGCAAACTCCAGCACCACCTGACGGTACTCGGCAAAGTGGTCTGACTTGAGACGGTTCGACCATCCGAGCCCAAGAGGCGGGACCAACGGCTGGTCCAGGTCCTCCAGAATGGGGGGGCGCCCCCCCGCCAGATCGTTGTTGAGCAGTACCAAGCAGGGGGAAAAATCGCCTACCAAGATGCGATTACCTTCCCTGCGAAGGGGTTCTAAGTAGACACTCCCGCCTCCTGGCAAGACGATCTCCCGAGATGCCCCTTCCGTCAAACCTTTCGGCAGGGAACCGATATGGACCTGGAAACCTGCCTTGGTAAGAATGTCGCGAAGTCGGGCAACACTCTGGAAATAAAAGAGGTTACGGGTATGGCTCTCAGGGATGAGCAGAATATTGCGGGTGGTGGGACGTACCTGTTCAATGGCATGCTGTACCGCTTGGATACACAGAGGTAGGAAGGCCGGATTGAGGTTGTTGAAGCCGGCCGGGAACAGGTTCGTGTCCACCGGTGCCAGCTTAAAACCAGCATTGCGTAGGTCTACGGAGGCATAGAAGGGGGCCGGTGTCTCCTGCCACTGGGTGCGGAGCCAAGTCTCTATGGTTGTTTGATGCTCCAAAAAGCGGCGTTCCAGGTCAAGCAAGGGGCCATCCAGGGCAGTAGTCAGTCGTGGGACAGGCATTAGGGGCGAGAAGCTCATGGCAGGATGGTTAGGGACGCGAGGAGACGTATCCCATACTAGCGCAGCGCCCCGGAAAATTCCTGGGAAGTTTTGTGGGCACCCAGGCGTATTGATAACATTTAAGTCACTATCGGTCGCTGTACCATTTTTTCTACCACGTTATTGAGACACTACTTCGATGACTTCCTACCGTATCAACGGCTCCTGCCGAATTATTCTATTTTTGTTGTTGGGGTGCATCGGGGGGATAGCTACGGGAGAAGCACTCGCAGCGTCGATACATTTGACTATTCCCAAGGCTGGGGCCTATACCGGTGCTTACATCGAATTTGGTGATACCGAAGATAATGTGACCGCTGAGGCAATTTCGAATTTTGAGTCACTGGTGGGTAAGCACCTAGCTATCGTGGCCTTCTCCAGCTATTGGGGAGAACGTTCCTTTCCCTCTGCGCAATTAAACACGGTTACGGCCAAGGGTGCCGTTCCTTTGATATTCTGGTCGCCCTGGGATCACCCCTACGAGGAGGTCCACCCGGAAGAGCAGCGCTTTCCGCACAATCCGATTAACCTGCACGTTATTCTCGCTGGTAAATTCGATGATTACATCGATCGCTGGGCAGATGCGGCCAAAGCCTATGGACGCCCGATGTTGGTGGCCTGGGGATTGGAGATGAACGGTCAGTGGTTTCCCTGGTCGGGAATTTTTCATGGTGCGGGCAAACACGTCCCAGGGCAGCAGGGATATTTGGGTCCCGAGACCTATAAACGTGCCTACCGTTATGTCGTGGACCGGGTACGTGCCCGCGGCGCCACGGGAATCGCATGGGTATTCCAGAGCAACGGCTATAGCATACCCCGCGCGCCCTGGAATCGGGTGGCCGAGTACTATCCCGGTCCTGACTATGTCGATTGGCTGGGAATGAGCGCTTACGGCAAGCAATTCGCCAATGAGCAATGGGCCTCCCCTGCGGAGGCCATGGATCATCCCTATCAGGAAATTACTAGTGTTGATGCTACTAAGCCGGTAATCCTTGCCGAATGGGGTGTTGGTGAGTTCCCGAAGTCTGGCAGTAAGGCGCAGTATGTTCACGACGCACTGGAGTTGATAACCTCCCGTTATTCCCGCATCAGGGCTGCTGTCTTTTGGCACGAACACTGGCAGAACGAAGATGGTAGCTTCAGTGACCTGCGTATAAATTCGTCTCAAGGAGCCGTGGAAGAATATCGACGGGGGATCGCAAAACCGTTTTGGATAGACCGACCGGCGTTTAACTAAATAAATATGGTGTCCGGCTGAAAAGCCAGGGTTTACCCGCGTATCCTTACCTTGCTTCATTCGAGGAATCCCATGGACCAGACCCTGGTCTTCGACCCCGAGCTGATTCGCCGCTACGATCGCTCGGGGCCACGCTATACCTCCTATCCCACGGCCGTACAATTCCACGAGGGGTTTGGCGTAGAACGCTATCGGGAAGTAGCCCGGGCGACCAACGAAACCCGGCGTCCGCTATCGTTATACTTCCATCTCCCGTTTTGCGACACCGTATGTTTTTACTGTGCCTGCAATAAGGTAGTGACGAAGGATCGACGCAAAAGCGGACCGTATTTGGAGCGGCTGCACCGGGAGATCGCGCTACAGGGGGAATTGTTCGACCGAAGCCGCACCGTGGATCAACTCCACTGGGGCGGGGGAACCCCTACCTTTCTCTCCCACGACGAGATGCGCGCGCTGATGGTACAGACGCGGCGCTATTTTACTCTGCACGATCATACCGGCGAATACTCGGTGGAGATCGACCCGAGGGAAGCACGAGCGGACACCATTTCGCTATTGCGGGAGCTGGGTTTCAATCGCATGAGCCTGGGCGTCCAAGATTTCGACCCACGGGTACAGCAAGCGGTCAATCGACTTCAAACCGAAAAGGAAACGGAAATTGTCCTCGCAGAGGCACGCAACGAAGGGTTCTCTTCCATCAGCGTAGACCTGATCTACGGCTTACCCTTTCAGAGCGTCGAAAGTTTTGCCAAAACATTAGAAAAAATTCTGGCACTACATCCGGATCGGCTGTCGGTGTTTAACTACGCCCACCTGCCGGAGTTATTTATGCCTCAGCGGCGCATCAATGCTGCCGACTTACCAAGCCCCGCTGAAAAACTTGCCATTCTCCATTTCACCATCGAACGCCTCACCGCTGCTGGCTATATCTATATTGGTATGGACCACTTTGCCATGCCGGAGGACGAACTTGCCCGTGCCCAGCGCGAAGGGACTTTGTATCGTAATTTTCAGGGATATTCTACCCACGCCAATGCTGACCTTGTGGGGCTTGGGGCCACTTCCATCGGGAAAGTTGGTGCTACCTACAGTCAGAATTTCAGGGAGCTGGAGCAGTACGCCGCCCGATTGGATGCCAGCGACCTGGCGATCTTTCGTGGCGTAGAACTCGACGCCGATGATTTGGCGCGCCGTGACGCCATTACTGACCTGATCTGCCACTTTTATCTGGATTACGCGAAGATGGCACAAAACCACGGCATCCACTGCACCGATTATTTTGCCCAGGAAATTACTGAACTGACCGCAATGGAAGCGGACGGCTTGGTAGTTCTATCTCCTAGCGGGATCCGAGTCCAACCCCGAGGCAAACTGCTCATCCGCAATATCTGCATGGTCTTCGACCGCTATCTGCGCAACCAGACCCAACGCCGATTTTCGAAGGTAATCTAATATCTAATCTATCCTTTATTATTGGGTATCTTTGTGGGTGGGCACCGGAAGGCCCACTGAAGATGGTTCCTGTGCCCGTGCCTCCCGAGCACGCAACAGAAGACGGGAAACGTAGAGACCAATCTCAAACAGAAACCACATCGGCACGGCCAACATGGTCTGAGAGAAGACATCGGGAGGGGTCAGAATCATGCCGATGGTAAAGGCCGCGACAATGATGTAGGGACGCTTGCCGGCCAAACTATCGGGGTCTACGACACCGGTCCAAGCCAACAACACCGTGGCTACCGGCACCTCAAAGGCGACCCCAAAAGCGAAAAATAGGGTGAGGACGAAGTCCAGATATTTGTTGATGTCGGTCATTACGGACACGCCCTGGGGGGCGGTCGCAACAAAAAAACCGAACACCATGGGGAAGACCAAGAAGTAGGCGAAGGCCATGCCGAGGTAATAAAGCAAGGCGCTGGATACTACCAAGGGGAGTACGAGGCGACGTTCATGGCGATACAGCCCCGGCGCAACAAAAGCCCATATTTCGTAAAGAATATAGGGCATAACCAGAAAGATGGATACCACCAGGGTAAGCTTGAAGGGCGCCATGAAGGGGGAAGCCACTTCGGTGGCGATCATGCTCGACCCCTGGGGCAGCAATCGCATCAAGGGGTTGGCTACCCAAGTATAAATTGGGTTGGAGAAGGGAAATAGGACCAGGGTCACCACCAACACCGCCAGGATGATGTGCAGCAGCCGCTCACGCAGTTCGATTAGGTGGGAGATAAAGGGCTGTTCCCGATCGGTGCTATTGAGAGGAGGACTCATCGGATCTGGACTCTGGAGTTACAGGAGACGCTGGAGCGTCGGATTCAGCAGCAATGGTGGAGGATGCCGAAGAGGATACCGAGACCGGAATATCGTCAGGAAAGGCATTACGGAAATCCGCAGGGAGGTCCTCCAACGCTTCTGCTGCCGAAACCGTAGGTCCGGCAGCGGGCGGAGAGGGTTCGACTACTGCGCGGAGGGCGTCATGGGTCTCAGCAAAGCCCTGACGAGTCTCCTCAATGAAGTCGTCAACCCCTGCGAGTCGAGCTTGTTCTTCAAGGAGTCGTTTTAACTCTTCGGCTTTAATCTCACGGTCGATCTCGGCCTTGACACTACTTACGAAGTAACGGGCCTTGCCCAGCCACAGACCAGCAGTGCGGGCAAGGCCGGGCAAACGCTCGGGTCCCACCACGATGAGGGCCACGACCCCCACCATTACCAACTCCCAGAAACCAATCTCGAACATGGTAGCGTCCGTCAGCTCTTAGCAGCGTCTCGGGAGGCCACCTGCCCCTCGATGACCCGGCCAGCCTCGGTCTTCCCCGGTTCGGCCTTTGCTGCATCGGCTTGATTCGGTTCGGCAGGTTTAGGTTTGTTCGCCGCAGTATCGGCCGAGTTTTCTCCTTCACGCATCGCGCTACGGAACCCCTTGATGGCGCTCCCCAGATCCGCGCCGATGGTGCGCAACTTATTGGTACCAAAGAGTAAGACGACAATGAGAAGGAGGATAAGCAGGTGCCAGATGTGTAATCCACCGATGCCCATGATTTAATTCTCCGCGAGCGAAAGGAAAATAAGATGTCTCTCCATGGCCGGAGAGCAACCGGAGCCTTATAGACTGGGGTGTTCTGCATTGCAACCCGGATCCAAGCGATGTACGAAGCAGGTAACCGTTTGTCGGTCTCTGGCGGTTACGCTACCATCACCACGATGAGCATCATACGCACCCGCTTCGCCCCGAGCCCGACCGGGGACCTACATCTGGGCAATGCCCGCACCGCCCTCTACGCCGCCCTCTTGGCCCGAGCCGCGGAGGGCGCCTTCCTGCTTCGTATTGAGGATACCGACGCTGCTCGCAGCCTGCCCGCCCATGAGGCGTCGCTAATGGCCGACCTACGTTGGCTGGGTCTGAACTGGGACGAAGGACCGGATCGCGGCGGACCCCATGGTCCCTATCGTCAGTCTGAACGGGAGCCATACTATACCGAGTTCTATGCCCGTCTGGAGGCCGAGGGGCGTGCCTATCCCTGTTTTTGCACCGAGGAAGAACTCGAACGCCGGCGTGCCCTCCAACGGGCTGCCGGACAACCTCCCCGTTATTCCGGCACTTGTGCCGCTCTGTCACGTGCCGAGATCGAGGCACGACAGACCCAAGCGGGAACGCTTACTTCCCTGCGTTTACGGGTGCCGCCCAGACTGACCTTGGAATTTGCCGACTTAGTGCGTGGTCCTCAGGTCTTCCGTAGTGATGATCTGGGAGACTTCGTCATCCGCCGTTCCGACGGTAGCCCGTCGTTTCTCTTCGCCAATGCTGTCGATGACGCTTTGATGGGGGTTACCCATGTCCTGCGGGGGGCTGACCATATTTCCAACACCCCGCGCCAACTGCTCATCCTCACGGCACTGGGTCTATCTGTCCCGCAATATGGTCACCTCTCCTTGATCCTGGGGGCTGATGGGGCGCCATTGTCCAAGCGTCACGGTGCCCGCAGCCTAGGTGAGTTACGAAAGACCGGATACCTGCCCGAGGCCGTACTGAATCATCTGGCGCGCTTGGGTCACCCTTACGGCGAGACTGGTTTGTTGAGCTTGGACCAACTCGCCGCGGCCTTTATGCCCAAACACCTGGGCGCTGCTCCCGCGCATCATGACGAAGGGGCGCTCCGTCACTGGCAGCGGGAGGCACTGGCAGCAGCGGATTGGACACGGTTATGGGAGTGGTTGCCGGCAGAAGTCCATGCCCTCGTTCCTAAGGCGGATCGGGAACCCTTTGTCACCGCGGTACGCCCCAACCTGCTCCTGCCCAGCGATGGGGCGTATTGGGCGCGGGCGATCTATACCGAAAACCTGGAATCCACCGCGGAGGCCCGCGCCGCCGTCACCGCCGCCAGTGCGGCATTTTATGGCGCCGCCCTGGAAGTCCTGAGCGGTCACGGCGGTGATTTCAAATCGTTCACCGAGGCCCTCAAGAAAATTACCGGCACGCGCGGCCCCGCCCTTTTCCACCCGCTGCGGGCAGCACTTACCGGTACCTTGGCTGGCCCCGAACTGGCACGGCTGTGGAAGCTAATCCCCACCGAACAGATCCGCCAACGATTGGCTGCCGGAACCTAAAACCAAACCAAAATCCAAAATCTAAAGTCAAAAGATAAAATATTTTTCTTTTAAGCGCAAAAGAAAAATATTTTAATCCTTTGACTTTAGTCTTTATAGCTTTTCACCTGTTTAAGGTTAGTATATGGCAATAAGCACCTATAATAGCGATATAATCGCTTGGGCGAACGAGCAGACGCGACTGCTACGCGCGGGACTATTCTCCCAGCTGGATATTGAGCACATCGCTGAGGAGATTGAAGACGTGGGCAAAAGTGAAAAACGCGAATTAGCCAACCGCATGGCCGTACTCCTGGCTCACTTGCTGAAGTGGCAACACCAACCTGAACGAAAGGGAAATAGTTGGCGGCGGACAATCAAGGAACAGCGTAATACCATTGCTCTCTGTATCAAGAAAACCCCCAGTTTAAAAATTGAACTAAACGATAAAGATTGGTGGTCTGGCGTCTGGTCGGATGCAGTTGCTAAAGCATCCGAAGAAACTGGTATGGACGATTTTCCTGAAGTCTGTCTCTGGACACCGAACGAAGTCCTTAATACCGCATGGTTCCCTCAGGAATAAGGCCGTCGGGTGCAAAAAATGAATGACCTCCCTAGAAAAACCGTCTACCTGCGTGACTACACCCCTCCGGCCTATTTGGTTGAGGCCGTAGATCTCAATTTCGATCTGGATGAGACGCAGACCATCGTGCGCTCGTGCCTCCGTTTACGTCGCACGAGTTCCGACCCCGTACCTTTAGTGCTGGATGGTCAAGGGGTAACACTACATCGTTTGGCCCTGGATGGACGTGAGTTGAGCACTACGGAGTATGTCGTAGCGGCGGAATCTTTCACCATTCATCAGGTCCCAGAAGCATTTACCCTAGAAGTGGAGACGCTGATTTGTCCCAAGGAAAATACCGCCCTTGAAGGACTCTATGCCTCCAGCGGCAACCTCTGCACCCAATGCGAGGCACAAGGATTTCGGCACATTACCTATTATCCCGACCGCCCTGATGTAATGGCGCCGTTCACCACCACCCTTACCGCGGATAAGGCGCGCTACCCGGTGCTGCTCTCCAATGGCAATCCGGCTTCGAGCGGGGAATTATCTGATGGACGCCATTATGCCCGCTGGGTGGATCCCTTTCCCAAGCCTTCCTATCTGTTTGCCTTGGTGGCGGGAGACCTTACCTGTATTCGCGGCAGCCACGTTACCCCCTCTGGCCGGGAAGTGGCTCTACATCTCTACGTACAGCACCAAAATCGAGATCAGTGCGCCCACGCCTTAGCCTCGCTCAAAAAAGCCATGCGTTGGGACGAGGAAGTCTATGGTCGGGAATATGACCTGGATGTCTACCAGATCGTGGCGGTAGACGATTTCAATATGGGCGCGATGGAAAACAAGGGCCTTAATGTCTTCAATTCTCGTTATGTATTGGCCCTGCCCGAGACTGCGACCGATGATGATTTCGAGGGTATTGAGGCGGTCATTGCCCATGAATATTTCCATAATTGGTCTGGAAACCGTGTTATCTGCCGTGATTGGTTTCAACTTTCCCTCAAAGAGGGTTTCACCGTCTTTCGTGACCAGGAATTTACCGCCGACATGACGTCACGGGCGGTCAAGCGCATTAAGGATGCGCTACGCCTACGTACCGCCCAATTCCGAGAAGACGCCGGTCCCCTCGCGCACCCAGTGCGCCCCGAGTCTTATGTAGAGATCAACAACTTTTATACCGTTACCATCTACGAAAAGGGGGCCGAAGTCGTACGCATGGCGCGGAACCTACTGGGACCCGAGACCTTCCGCCATGGTACTGACCTCTATTTCAGCCGTCACGATGGCCAAGCAGTCACCACCGACGATTTTCTGCGTGCCTTGGAAGAGGTTTCTGGGCGCGACCTCAGTCAGTTTCGTCGCTGGTATCTCCAGGCCGGTACGCCGCTACTCACCTGCCGCGGTGATTACGATGCAACCACACAGACCTACACCCTGACCATCGAACAGAGCTGTCCCCCCACTCCCGGTCAACCGGTAAAGGAACCTTTTCATATTCCCCTCGCGGTTGGGCTGCTGGACCATCGTGGAGTAGACCTGCCACTCCGTTTGGTGGACGAGCCCACACCCGCTGGGATGTCAGGTACGCGCGTGTTGGAGTTGCGTGCGTCCCGCGAGGTCTTCCGATTTGCGGATATCCCCTCCCTTCCCGTGCCCTCTCTGCTGCGCAGTTTCTCGGCCCCGGTCAAACTCGAAATGGATTATTCCGATGCCGATCTGGCCTTTCTCATGGCACGAGATACCGACCTCTTCAACCGTTGGGAGGCAGGCCAACAGCTTGCGGTGCGCCTGCTCAAGGGACTGTTGGCCGACCACGCGGCGGATCGGCCGCTCATGGCTCCGCGATTGTTGGTAACGGCAATGGCGCGGCTACTTGAAGAAGCGCAAGGGGAAACAACAGCGGAGAAAACCGACCGGCGACTCTTGGCTGAGGCCCTCACTCTCCCTTCCGAGGCCTACCTCGCGGAACAAGTGGAGCCCATCGACCCGACCGCCATCCATGAAGTACGCCGATTTTTGCGCAAATCTTTGGCCGAGGAACTGCGTGCGGAATTTTTGGCGGTGTACCGTGCCAACGCAACGTGCGTAAGCCAAACTGACCCGGTAGCGATTGGCAAAAGGCGCTTAAAAAATATCTGCCTGGGTTACCTGATGGAGCTTGCCGACGATGAGGTCCGGGCACTCTGTGTGGCGCAATACCAAACCGCCGCCAACATGACCGACGCCATTGCCGCCCTGGGTCTGCTCGCTAATACCGATTGTCCAGAACGTCCGGCGACTCTGGCAGATTTTTACGCCCGCTGGCACCACAATCCCTTGGTATTGGACAAATGGTTTTCGCTCCAGGCGACTTCACGCCTACCTGGGACTCTGGAAATGGTCCGCGGTCTGCTGAGTCATCCTGATTTTCGTCTGACTAATCCCAATAAAGTCCGCGCCGTCATCGGTGCCTTCTGCCATACCAACCCGCTTCATTTTCATGCCCCCAATGGAGCAGGTTATACCTTTCTCACCGAGCAAGTACTCGTCCTCGACCCGCTCAATCCCCAAATTGCATCGCGCCTGCTCAATGCCGTCAGCGATTGGCGCCGCTATGAACCCGTCCGACGTGCGGCGATGCATCGAGTATTGGAGAGGGTACTGATCCAGCCACTTTTGTCTAAAGATATCTACGAGATAGCCACCAAGAGTTTAGGCAATTGCTTGGATTGATGATTGAATAATATTCACGGGAGATGACGAAATGATCCCAATGCCGGCAACCCATCCTCAACCTCAAACAGCCGCCAGACGCCTGTCGATATTAGCTAAACTTTATCGGTATAGCCAATTTAGCCCGATGCCGGAACACCACGGAACTCATTCAATATTTTGGACCTGTTCGCGCATCTGTTCGATGAGCACTTTGAGGTCAACGGCGGCACGGGTGATTTCCATGTCTGCGGATTTGGCGCCAAGTGTATTAGCTTCGCGATTGAGTTCCTGCATCAAAAAATCCAAACGCCGTCCTGCGCCGTCTTCTTTGGCAATGACCCGACGTACTTCTTCTATATGAGTGGTGAGGCGATCCAATTCCTCCTCCACATCAATACGTTGGACAAAGAGCAACATCTCCTGCTCCAGTCGTTCGGCGCTGAGGGATGCTTGAATCTCTGCCAAGCGAGCGGTTAATCGTTCCCGTTGGCGGGTTAGAACCTCCGGCAAGCGCTGGCGTACTCGCACCAGCACTCCCTCCATCGCCAAAAGGCGTTCCCCAATCAATACTGCGATACGTGTGCCTTCCCGCTCCCGAGTCTCTATCAACTCGGTCAATGCGGCCTCTAGGGCTGCCAGAGCATCTTGCTGAATGGATGAAAAATCGACTTCTTGGGATTGGATGACCCCCGGCCAGCGCAACACATCCAGGGACGAGACTGGAGCAGCGTTGAACAACAACGTGTCCACTTGACGAGAGAGCCGAGTAATCTGTTCGGCCAATGGATGATTAAGTGCGAGTTCGGCACATCCTTCCGCCGTTCGCCAGCGCAACACACACTCGACCTTACCCCGGCGTAACCGGGCCGCGATTCGCTCGCGTACTTGAGGTTCCAAGATGCGTAGTTCTTCCGGCAAACGTATGACCTGTTCCAGGAATCGCTGATTGACACAACGCAGTTCCCAGACCAGTTCTCCTCCCTTTCCCGGTACGACCTTGCGCGCAAAGGCGGTCATGCTCCGCAACATAAATAACTCCTAAGCCGATGACGCGCAGTTTCCCGAAATTGAGTGCTGGAGTTAGTACATCTCTACTTACTACCGATATCGGCATCTACTGCGCTACCTGTCCACCAATAGGTTGCTGCCGCGCCGACCACACCACCCACGCCTAATACCAATGTGTAAAACATGTCCCGACGGGCAGCGGCATCACGGAGATGGGTTGCCGGAGTAATCATCTCTCCCAGTACTGCACCCGCCGCGCGTGCACCCAATACCTCGGGTGAGTAAACCACCGGCGCTGCGGTTGCCGTGGAACCCCAACCAACCAGAGAGGCAGTCAGCGATCCCCCCATAAATAGGTCCGCAACAATGACACCACCCACAACCCCGAGGCCAGCGGCCACTGTCCGCCATGCGGAGCCGGTAGCCACCTCTTCTGTAGGTGCGGCCGCAGGAGGTGCGGTAGTAACGCTTGGACTCTCCGCGTGGGCGATCAGCGGAAGCAACGACAGGCACGCTATCGCAATCATTCTTTTCATTAGGCTACTCCAACGAACTGATCAGGGATGATAATTATTTCGGCCAAGACAATATGTTACTACCTACTGCCAGTTACCGAATGCGAAAGAAGACGACCCGATTGCTCAGAGAACCAGGCGATGGTTGGGGCCAGGGTCGCGCCAATCGAACAGCCCGCCGCACCTAATGCCCCTAAAAGCGAGATGGCAAGCACGGTACTGCCTGATGGCACCAATAACCCGCCACCCCACAACATGATTGCCTCGGTCGGGCCAACCAAATAACCGGCGGCGAATAATCCCGTGCCCCCTGCCAGACAACCAAAACTTGCTATCTCGGTATCGGAGAGTGCCCCTGCCGTTCCACCTTCCGTATCGGCAAAAGCAACGCCCACCGAAAACCATCCGCACAAAACTGCGATAGCCACCCGTCGAATTACCTGTTGAACCGCCACTGGCATTTCCTCATGGTGCAGGCCGCACGTAACAAGGATGATTCATATCGTAAAACAGTAAAACTTTATGCAAGAACAGCGCTTCTCCCGCATTTTGGTACGCTGTTTTTTTGATATGAACGGTTTTAAGGATTATAAATCGTCAAGGATTATACGTTGGAGGAAGAGGAAGCACGTTTCCTTCAGGTTCCTGCCGCCCCACTTGCGTTGACATAGCAAGTTTTGGTGCCGCAATTACCAGCAAGGGTGATGATTCCTGATTTCCGGATTTTGGCTGCTCCGCATCTGTTTGCAGCGCAATGGGGGCTGGTGACGATCGACCCCACCCGACCATTGAGGCTAGTTTCTGCCCGATGGCATTACCGTCAAAATTTTGGTAAAGCGCCACTAAGGGTAACGATGCTGCCGAGCCGATGGTACAACTGGCTGGAACCACCGTTCCCAAGATACCCATCATCAATAACGAAGTCTTTGAGGGTACCGTAACACCGCCCGCCGCCAGCATCACAATTTCAGTGGGCGCAGCCGCCAAGGTAATCGCACCCAAGCCCAATATTCCCAACAGACATCCTGTCCCCTGGATCTCCCCCTCATTCATCGGGCGTACCTTGACATCGTCAACCTTGGCAACCTTTTGGGGGACTGCTTGCGTACTGATTACCCGTGGTTTCGGTTTGATCGTGGTTTTTATCCCTTCGGCATTCTCCGCTGTCCACAACACGGTTGGGGTAAGTGCAGCCCCCACCCCGCAGGCGCCTGCTCCCAGGATGCCACCGAGGGCAACAAAGAGTAGCGACGAGGTGGAAGGGACAATTACCGCCCCGGTAACCAACATCATGAGTTCGGTCGGCCCCAAAGCATAGGCAGCCGCCAAACTTGACGAACCGGCCACCAAACAGCCCACTCCCATGGCCGCGGCATCAGACATGGGCGTAAATAAAGGCGCGTCTTGGGTAGCAATTGTTTCCGTCGGCGGCGAGGCCGCCCATGCGACATTTCCAGCGACCGCGGTTCCCAACGTAAGCGCCGCAATCAAGCTTGTCTTCTTCATGAGACGGCTTGGCACGAGTAGGCTCCCCCGAATCGATATCCGACTCAGACAATAAGGAAAAATGGGAAATTCTGTTTTATCCGCATCGACTTAATGGGATGACTGGACAACGAGCGTAGCAGCGCCGACATCCGTAGGCTGGCTGGCCGCGACAAGTGTCGATTCCAGTTGTGGATGAGGATCGGCGCGGGAAGTACCTCGTGACCCATTAAAGAGGACGCCAACCTGTTCGGAAAACCACAGAGCGGCAGGCGTCGCCGCAATTCCCATGCTGCAAGTAGCGACGAAGAGGGTAGCGGTCAAACCCATCAGCAAGGGTGTGGTTGCCGATGGAGACAAAGTTCCGCCTGCGGCAACCATGACCAACTCGCTCGGTCCAGCCATAAGCGACGCTGCCAACGCCGCTCCCGTAGTGACTAGGCAACCAATCCCGCCTTTCGTTGCATCGGACAACCCCTCGCTTGGTTCTTCTGCCCATGCTTGGGGCGAAAGATGGAGGAGCACGACGGCCATCAGAACAAATACGACCCGAAACGAGGAAGCTTTCATTTTGGAATCCTGTGACCGAATCCCCATGAGGCTGGGTATAAAAAAAGCAGCACCATCTACCTCACCGATTCATCAATTATTGGCAAAGTAGTGATTGTATAACCAGGAAGTTGCTGGTGTCGCCAATGCCCCAATGGTACAGCCTGCCGCGGCGATCGTCCCAAACAGGCCTAAAAACAAAACCGACGAAGAGGACGGTACGACCATCCCCCCCACTACCAACATAATCACCTCACTCGGTCCCGCCGTATAGGCGGCCGCCATCCCGGCGGTGGCTCCCGCTACGCACATTGCTGACGTTTTTTCCCCATCCGTCATCGGGCGAATACGAAACTCCTCCTTGGTATCGACCAAAACCGATTTCTTAACTTCCCCCGAAGGCATATCCGCCGCTTGCGCTTGACTCATCCCCATCACAAAAGAGAGAGCAGCTGCAGAAAGCAACCACGGTTTTAACAGACGACGCTGGGGCATAACAAATTTTCCCGGAACTTATTGCTTTATGGGGAGACTACCCGAACCACACCGCAACGCTCTCTAAACTATTGCTATAAATTTTTCTATTAATAATGTTGACAATAAAACACCTACCCAACCACCTAATCAAAGTATCGCTGACCCGGACATAGCGCGTCAAGTGGCGTCTGGGCAGCAGGTTAGAGGAGATTCAGGGACCGTAGCCCCGGAAGTCGCGGACCCAGTAGACACGACAGTCTAGTGCCGAATCCCGATGGGTAGCTATCCGGATTCTGCCCAGATCTTCTGCCGCCGTAAAGGCCGCAGCCACCGGCCTGAAGTCTGTCCCACGGGCGACGAACAGGTATTCACCGGTCGGCCGTTGGCGGATATCGGCACTCAACCGGTACTGGTCTGAGACCGCCCCGTCAGGGTTCCAGGCGACGATCACCAAGGGGCGGGGGTGGAGGTAGTAGCCAAGCTCCGCCAGTACTGCCCGGTCATCGCCCAGTAATCCTGCGCCGGGATGTTGTGCCAGTAAGGTTTGGGTCTGTGCCGCCAACTCACGCCAGCCACGCAACCGTGCATAAGGATCGAGGCGACGTATTGGTTCAGCCCCCACCACTCGGTACAAAGCGTCGTAGTGATAGCCCACTCCTCCCAGCAGTACGTTGACTGCGAGTGCCGCGACGAGCAGGCGGCCACGCATCCGGGGGTTTTTGCCCGATTCCTGCGGAGGTACCGAAGCGGCGAGCCAAGCGGCAACGAGTAAGGTGAAGCTCAGGTAACTAGGTGCCGCCCAATTGGCGTTGGCCCGTGCCGCCAAGGACTCGCCGATCATAGTGAGGAACAAGGGCAGCCCCAGGGTGAGAAGCAAACGCCGATGCCATGCTACCGTTTTGTCCAGACCGTTTATCACTGCCTCTCCACGTCCCAGCAGCGCTGCCGGCAAGATCGCGATCAAAATCGGGCCGAAGACCATGGCTTGGCCACCAAGGAACTCCAGGAGCTTGGCGGGATGAAACAGGGGGCGATCGAGGGCCGCGTTGTGTGCCGTGTGGCGCAAGCTCACCAAATCGTGAAAACTGTTCCAGAGGAGATTGGGTGAAAGAATCACCAGTGCCACTACCAGGGCAACGTAGAGTTTAGGGTGGCGAAGGTGATGGCGGTGTATCGGCGATAGCGCCAGATACAGCATCAATGACAGCGGAAAGGCCACCATGGTGTACTTGGCGAGGAGTCCTACCCCCAAACAGATCCCCAGCCCCAGCCAATCTCCCCAACCATCGTCAGCCAGGGCGCGAACCAGGAACCACAGGCCATAGGTCCAGAACAGCAGCAGCAGGGCATCCGTGGACATGATCCAGGAGGAGGCGGAGACCATCGGAAGAGTGGCGTAGAGTACTGCTGCCAGTCGCCCCACCCCTACTCCGTACAGACGTCGGCCGATCAAAAACAGACCGAAGGCGGTGAAGGGGTGTACCAATAACGCCGGCGCACGCACGCATAATTCACCTTCGCCGCAGAGACTCGTCGCGGCGGCGATTGTCCAGGCAATCAGGGGCGGTTTGGAGTAGTAACCGAAGGCCAATGTCCGAGACCAATCGAAGTAGTACGCCTCGTCCAGGAACAGCGGCAGGTTGGAAATGGCCAGCGCGACGGCGCGGTATAAGGTGAGTATCGCCAAAAAGGCGATCAGACCGAGGAGGAAAGCCGTCTCATTTTTTTTGGCTACAGGAGAGGAAGGCGTGGTGTTACTGAAGAATCCCAATGGCATTGACAGGTCTCGGTGCGGCGTAGTGTGCTGATAATAACGAGAGTACGGGAGCCCGCTCACGGTGAACGATGGTAAAGATCGGGAGATCCGGGGGGACGGGTTTTGAAACGGCGATGCACCCACAGATACTGCTCCGGGGCCTCTCGTATCCAGCCTTCCAACAGGGCATTGAGACGGGCCGCATCCTCGGCCGGATCGCCGGGAAAGTCCGCCAGCGCTGGGAAAATGTGGATGCGGTAACGCCCGTCGGGCAAGCGCACCGGGCAGTACGGGACCACCGCCGCCCCCGTAATCCTTGCCAACCGGCTGGTGGTGGTGATGGTGGCAGCGGGCACACCAAAGAAAGGGGCAAAAACGGCGTGCGCCCCTCCCTGGTCTTGGTCCATGGCATACCACACCGCGGCCCCTTCCCCAAGACTACGAACCATGGCGCGGATATCGTCGCGCGCATAAACACGCGGGCTACGACGGCAACGTGCCCGCAGGACGATGGCGTCCGCCAAAGGGTTACGTAGGGGACGATACATGGCATGGAACGGGACATGGATCGCCAACAGGTGGGCTGCCAGTTCCAAGGTGGTAAAGTGACCGGTAAACAAAATGACCCCTCGTCCCTTTTCCTGCGCCGTCCGCAGGTGTTCTTCCCCTTTGACCTCTGCCAAAGGATACAGCGCTGCATCGTCCAACCACCAACTCATGGCAGTTTCCATCATCCCCATCCCAAGCGCTTCCAGGTGACGTTGAACCAGTTGCCGGCGTTCCAATGCATCCAGCGTTGGAAAACACAGGCCAAGATTGATATCTACCGTCTGATAACGGCTTGCGACCCATTGGCCGAGGGTCTTCCCCAACCTGGCACCGAGTGCCAACCGCGCTCCGTGGGGCAGTGCCACTACCGCGCGGGTAATCCCCAACCCAACCCAGGTTGGCCAGTGGCGAGGAGCAAGAAAATTAGAAAGGTTGGGGACAACGTTGGACATGGTAGTTTTATAAAGTGGAGTATGGCGCAATGAACTATTGGCTGATGAAATCCGAACCCGATGTTTTCAGTATCCAGCATCTCAAGGCTATGCCGGATCAAACTGAGCATTGGAATGGGGTACGCAACTACCAGGCACGTAATCTGATGCGTGACCAAATGTCGGTAGGGGATCTGGCGTTTTTCTATCATTCCAGCTGTGCGTCACCGGGTATTGTCGGCATCATCGAAATCGTGCGGAAGGGATATCCCGACCATACTGCTTTCGATCCTACCTCCGAATATTATGACCCGACCGCCACCCTTGCCCAACCCCGCTGGTATATGGTGGATGTCCGCTACGTCCGAGAATTTACCCACCCAGTATCCTTGGCGAGACTGAAAAATTACCCGGAACTTGCCGCCATGCCTCTACTCAGGAAAGGGAATCGGCTTTCGGTAATGCCGGTAACTCCCGAACAGTGGGATTTTATCTTAACCCTTGAAACATCGATCTGTTCATAATTCTATACGTGCCGAGCGCTGGGCGCGTTCGTCGGTTTCTTTTTGTTCCCGCTGATCGGCATCTGTTCGTTCCTGTTGGCGGTAGCGGGTGGCTAATTTGTCCATAGCTAAAACCCGGCCATGGAAATGACCCCACACCCGTTGGCGGTCGGCGTATGTCCTTTTTGCCTGTTCCACTACGTTACGTTGGTAGGTGATCGCCTGATCGAGGCGAGTAATGAAGGTTTGATACTCCCGCATCCTCCCTACACCCATTCCGGCGGTGCCGGCAACCAAAAAATTGCGGGTGTATTCCTCACGAAAGGAGATCAGTTCAGAAAGCCGTGCTTCCAGCTCTTCCATACGGGTACGAGCCTTTCCCATTTCCTTAGCTGCATTTTGCTCACGATTTTCCGCTACCTTTTTTACCGGTTGCAATCGCTCGGAACGGCTTGCCATAACGTAAACCTTTTGAGTTTTTCTTGTTGGTTTCGTTTAGTTAGACACGAAGAAGTTTGAACAACTCTTCCTGGCTCGCTTGTAAAGGGGAGGGACGGGTCATTTCCTGTTGCAGGAATTCCTGGAGGCGGGGATGGATATTTACTGCCTCATCGACCCGGGGATTCGAACCAGGGGTATAGGCTCCAACACTAATCAGATCGGCGTGTTGATGGTAGGTGGAATATAACCGTTTGAAGCGACGCGCAGCATCCTGATGGCGTGGCGTGGCGATAGAGGGCATGGCACGGGAGATCGAGGCTTCGATATCAATCGCAGGGTAATGACCTGATTCAGCCAAGGTCCGGGAAAGAACCACATGGCCGTCCAGGATCGCCCGGGCGGCATCGGCGATGGGGTCCTGTTGGTCATCACCTTCGGCCAAAACGGTGTAGAAGGCCGTAATCGATCCCCCGCCCGCATCGCCATTGCCGGCCCGTTCTACCAGCGCCGGAAGTTTGGCGAAAACGGAAGGCGGATAGCCCTTGGTGGCGGGGGGCTCGCCGATAGCCAGTGCGATCTCGCGCCCCGCTTGGGCGTAGCGGGTGAGGCTGTCCATGAGCAAGAGCACATTATGGCCCTCATTGCGGAACCATTCGGCAATGCTGGTACACATCGCCGCCCCCTGCATCCGCAGCAGTGGCGAGCTGTCGGCCGGCGCGGCCACGACTACGGAGCGTGCCAGACCCTCCGAACCTAGGATGTTTTCGATGAATTCCTTGACCTCACGACCGCGTTCACCGATCAGCCCGACCACGATTACATCGGCATTGGTAAATCGAGTCATCATGCCGAGCAGCACGCTCTTACCCACCCCGGAACCGGCAAACAGGCCCATGCGCTGACCCCGTCCCACGGTGAGCAGGGCATTAATGGCGCGCACGCCTACGTCCAGAGGTTCATGGATGGGTTGCCGTGCCAGAGGATTAATCAGCGTGCCGTTCAAGGGCATCCGGGCGCTGATCTGGAGCGGACCTTTGCCGTCCAGGGGATTCCCCGCACCATCCATGATCCGCCCAAGTAGTCCTTCTCCTGCCGGCGCCTCCATGGAACCACCGCCGGGGATGACCCGAGCGTCCGGGGTCAGGCCGCGAATATCACCGGTCGGCATGAGGAACAATCGGTCCCCGGTAAATCCCACGACTTCGGCATCGACTCGCCGCCCTTCAGGGAGGACGAGGTGACACCGCCCACCAATCGCGGCACGTACCCCAACCGCTTCCAGGGTGAGTCCCACCATGCGGGTGATGCGTCCCTCCACGATCAATTCTGGAGGCGGCCCCATCATCCGTTCTCGGTATTGGGCAAGCTGCGCCGCCCATTGGTGCCCCGGTCGTGACGCTGACTCAATCGGATTCACGCTCTCCTCCCAATAGACGGGCAATTACCCGGTTGATGCGATGTTCTACGGTGGCGTCAATCCGTGAGGCCTCGGTTTCGACTCGACATCCTCCACAGGTAATAGCCGCATCCTCTACCAAACGCATTCCGTGTTCCGGTTCTCCTGTCCCCAAAGCGGTTCGGACCAGTGAAATATCATCGGGATGGAGAAAGATGCGCAGGTTGCGGCGAGCGACGGGCAGGCTTGCCAAGGCCTCGCGTACCACGGGAACAATCTCGCCAGGACTGAGGTGTAGCTCGCGGCGTACGATCTGACGTGCCACCGCCACCGCCAACGCCACGAGTTGTTCCTCCACCTCGGTATCCAGGTCGGCCAGAGGTTGATCCAAAAGGGTTATGAGCTGGCCCAGACGTTCAAGTTTGGCCTGAACTTCGGTATCCCCTTGGGCCAAGCCATCACGATGGCCCTGCTCAAAACCCTGCGTCAAACCCTCTTGCCGACCTTCTTCGAGACCCTGGGCCACCCCTTCATTTTTTCCCTGTTCAAGCCCTTGCTCGAACCCTTGTTTGACTCCTTGTTCCTTTCCTTGTTCGATCCCTTGTTCGATTCCTTGTTTAAGACCTTCCTCAAGACCTTGGGCCAGCCCATCGCGGTGACCTTGTTCAAAACCTTGGAGTGCGCCCTCTTGCTGGCCCCGTTCGAAGCCTTCCTCATAGGCCGCACGCGAGATGGCTTCGATCTCCTCTGCGGTTGGCAAAACTGGTACGGTCTCCTCCGTGGGTAATTCCTCAACGTGAGCCTGCGACGATTCGGCGACCGGCGGCGGTGATGGAGATGGTGGTGGTGGTGATGATAATAACGATAATGGGGTCGCTACCGGAGTAAAGACCGACACCTTCGGTGTGGGCGGGATAAAAAGATTGTCGTCATCAATCCCGGGCAACTCCCAGCGTCGCAACGTACCCACCAGCGCTTCCTTGGCAATGACTCTAGACATACTGTTCGCCACCCGCACCTAAGCTGATTTCGCCAGCATCCGCCATCCGCCGTGCGATTGAGAGCACTTCTTTCTGGGCCGTTTCGACATCGGAGAGGCGTACCGGCCCCTTGGCCTCCAAGTCATCCTTGAGCATTTCGGCGGCACGTCGGGACATATTCTTGAAGAATTTTTCCTTCATGGCATCATCGGAACCTTTGAGGGCAATCAGTAAGGTATCCGAAGAGACCTCACGCAGCAGCGCTTGAATACCACGGTCATCCACTTCCAACAGATTTTCAAAGACAAACATGAGATCCTGGATACGTGAAGCCATCTCGGAATCTACCTCATGGATATTTTCCATGATCTGAGACTCCATCGTGGAATCCAAAAAGTTCAGGATATTGGCCGTGGTCTTGATACCGCCGATCCCGGACGATTTAACCGAGGTCTTACCACTGAACTGTTTCTCCATAATATCATTGAGTTCCTGGAGGGCAATCGGGTTGATACCTTCGAGGGTGGCGATACGCAACAGGATATCAGGACGGATCCGTTCAGGAAGGATGGAGAGCACCTCCGCGGCCTGGTCCGCCTCCAAGTAGGCCAGTACGATGGCAATAATCTGCGGATGTTCCAAGCGGATAACGTCGGCCACTGCGCGAGGGTCCATCCATTTCAGGGTATCCAAACCTTTGGTGCTGGCACCGAGCAAAATGAGGTCGAGGATACCTTTTGCCTTTTCCTCTCCGACCGCTTTAACAATAACATTACGGATATAGCTATCCGAATTCACGCCAAGGGCGGTCTGGCCTTGTGCGACATTGACAAAGCTGGACAATACGGTTTGGACGGTATCGTGGGAGATGTGGGGCATGGCCGCCATGGCGATACCCACTTTTTGGACCTCTTTCGGGCCCAAACCACGCATGACCAGGGCGGCGTCGTCTTCCCCCAAGGCGAGGAGGAGGATGGCAGCCCGCTCGACACCAGTGATGACTTGGGGAGTGACTTCATTCGACTCAGTCATCGGCGTGGATCCACTTCTTAAGTAGTTCAGAGATTAGTTTTGGCTCTTCCTGGAGTAGGTGGCGGATGTGTGCTAAAGATTCTTCCTCTGAGGGGATGACGGAGCTTTTACTTTCCGGGAAAATTTCAGATGATTTACTGTTCGTGGTTTTAGCAATTGTTTTCGATGGAGGCGGGGCAGCCGGATTACTTACACTATCAGGCTTGGAGGTCGGTTTCGGCGGGGGAAGGGCAGCCGGTTGATTATCTTCTGTCTTAGCAATTGGTTTTGCTGAAGGAGGCGCAATTGGTTTTTTGCCTTCGGTCTTAGCAATTAGTTTCGCTGGAAGAGCTGCCGCCGGTCGATTCCCTTCTATCTTAGATATCGGTTTGGCCGAAGGAGGAGAAATCGGCTGATTGCCTCCGACTTTAGACGTCGGCTTCGGTGAAGAAGCGGCCGACGGCTTGCCGCCCTCGGTCTTAGAGGTTGGTTTCGCGGAAGGAGCCGCTGCCGGTCGGTTGCCTTCCGTCTTGGAGGTTGGCTTTGAGGGAGGGAGTGGGGGCAATTTTTTGCCGCTAGGACGAATAACCTTCTTTTGTTCAGACATAAACGTTCATTAAGTGTCGTAATGGGCAAGGCTTCGCTTCTAAAGATCAGGTGCTGGTTTTGTTTTTACCGCCGTCTGGACTATCGGAAAGTATCCAGTCTCGGAGGATTTCGGAGACCATTTTCGGCTCCTCTTTAATCAGATGGCGGATGTGATCCAAAGAGGACTCATAGTCATGCTTCGGACCAACCAGCCACGGTGGGGGCTCGGGTTCGGGGGGAGGCGCGGAGATGGTCAACTGATCCTCGGACAGTTGTTCCGTACTTTCTTCTTCCGCACCTTCCTCCGCAGGTCTGAGTTCCCGCGTATCGTCTTCTTCCTCCTCCTCCTCCTCTTGCTCTTCCGTGGTCTCTTCCGGCTCCTCTTCCGGTTGCGGTTCTTCCGGTTTTTCTTCCTCGCCGACCAAGCGACGCATCACCGGTCGCAACACACCCAATATCAGTATCAGCACGAACAAGGCCGCCAAGCCCTGTCGGAACAGTTCGATGGCCTAAGGTTGACGCCACCAAGGTAACTCGACCGTCACCTCCTTTTCAAAATTGGGTGCGAACGTAAGATTAACGACACTGACTGCATCACCACGCTGGGCATCATAGCCTACGGCTTCCCGTACCAGGGCACGGATACGTTCCATCTCTTCGGGGGAGCGCGACACCCGTTGGAGAGGATCGGTGGCTGAACGGATGGCATCGTCCACGATTACGGCCGCGCTTACCCGTCGGACCTGCCCGACCGATCCCCGACTATGGCTAATGGTACGGTCTACCTCATAGTTACGGGTGGCATGACGCTTGGTCGTGATCTGATCCCCTGTTCCCTGCTGGGACTGGGCAGTAACCCCTTGCCCAGCCAATGGTGGGGTGCCGCCATTGTTGAGCTTTTCGGGGACGGTACCGGCAGCCGGGGGTTGGTTGGACAAGGCCCCTGGGATACCGGACTCTCCTGGTCCCCTGGTTTGCTCTTCTACGGTCTGCTCGCTCCGCAGGGAAGGCTGGTCGGGATTGTAGACCTCTCGGGTCTGCTCCGTGTCGTTAAAATCCATGTCCACCGTTACTTGCGCGCGAACCCCATTGATCCCTGCTAGGGGGATGAGAATTTGTTCGATGCGCTTGACGTAAGAATCCTCTACCCGGCGCACATGTTCAAACTGGGCCGTGGTCAGGTCCATCTCTCGGGTAGCGCTATCCTGTTTGGTCAATAGGTCGCCGCTCTGGTCCACCACGGTCACCCGGTTTGGTTCTAATTGCGGAATGCTGGCGGCCACCAAATGGACGATGGCATCGACTTGGCCACGGTCCAGGTAGCGCCCTGGGTGGAGTTGGAGCACCACGGAGGCGCTGGGCTTCTCGCGATCGCGCACGAAGACCGAGGGTCGGGGCAGGGCGAGATGGACACGGGCGCTCTGGATCGCGCCAAGGGTGAGAATGGAATGGGCCAGTTCCCCCTCCAGGGCACGTTGATAGCGCGCGCCCTCCATGAATTGACTGGTACCAAAGGGTGGTTGGTTGTCCAAAATTTCGAAGCCACCCACCGGCGGGGCCTTGGGTAGACCCAGACCGGCAATCTTGATGCGGGTAGCATGGACCTCCGTCGCCGGCACCATGAGGGCGCCACTGGTTGGGTCAATACGGTAGGGGATATGATTTTTTTGCAGGGCCTCCATCACCTGGGCGGTGTCGGCCTCTGCCATTCCACCGTAGAGGATCTGGTAAGCGGGAGGTTCGGCTCGCGACCACAACATGAGTACGACAGCAAGGGCGATGGTGGCGGCCAAGCCCACCATCAGCCCAATCTTGTGCATTCCGGGGAGGGCGTTGAAGCGTTCCAGAAAGCGGACTGCGGGCGCTGGCAAGCGGCTGGTGAGCGTCGCTAGCGTGGTACCGGGCTCCGTACCGGTGGCAAGGGCGGTGCCGGGGGGGGGAGGCGTCCCGTTACCGGTCCCATTGCTGGTCGTCAGTCCAGGATTGGTCCCAAGGGTGGGGGAAAGTTCGGTAGCGGCCATGGAACGATGCGCTCAGTGATCGTTACACCTGCATGCTCATGACCTCTTGATAGGCGCTTACAACTTTATTGCGCACCTGGGTCATGGCTTGAAAGGAGATGTTGGCCTTTTGGGTGGCGACCATAACCTCGGGAAGGTCGATGCCGACGGTCCCTCGTTCAAAGTCAGCTGAAAGGTTGGCCGCACGCTGTTGGGTTTGGTTGACGGCGTCGATAGATTGGCGCAGCAGGCTGGAGAAGTTGGGAGAGACGGCCTCCGAAGCCGGGGTGGCAACCGGTGCCCGACCTTGGGCCAAGGCCGCAGCAGCGCGCATCTGGATAAGCAAACCGTTGATATCAGTGGCGTTCACGGGGCCATACTCCATTGCGACTGCGATAGATTTACGTGCAACCCATTTTTTAAAAAACGTCTGGGGTCAGACGCATTGCAGTTCCTTATGCAATCCATGGGCCATAACGATTCATATAAAAATCAATACTATATTACATGCAGATCAAGCTATGGTCAAAGAGCCGACTCCTCAAGTTGGCGTTGCAGGCCATATTTCCGGCACTTTTCGACGAGGGTGGTGCGGCGCATTTTAAGGAAGGCGGCGGCGTGCGCCACTACTCCGCCATGACGTTCCAAGGCCTGACGGATGAGGCTCGATTCCAGATTGTTCAGTAGGGCTTTGAGGTCCACCCCTTCCTCGGGCAATTCAGGAAGGAGGTTGGTCAGGGGATCATCCACCACGGCCTGGGTGAGAACCACGCGTCCGGAGGGTGGTGGCGCCTCCGTGGCGGCGGGGATGCTCATCTCATTGCTGCCTCGGTACTTGGACGGCAGATCGTGGCCATCGACCAGGCCATAGGGATAGAGGATGGTCAACCGCTCGACCAGGTTGGATAGTTCACGGACATTGCCCGGCCAGGAATAGCGCATCAGGATGGCCTTGGCGGTTTCGCTGAAACGCACCGAACCGCGTTTCTCGGCCTCAAGGCGCGAGACGATCTCGTCGATGAGTAGGGGTACGTCCTCGGGGCGTTCGCGCAGAGGAGGAACTTCGATAGGGAAGACGTTGAGTCGATAGTAAAGGTCATCCCGAAATTGACCGGTGGCGATTAGTCCTTCCAGGTTACGATGGGTGGCGGCGATGATGCGCACATCGGCTTGGAGGGTCTTGGTCCCGCCCACTCGCTCGAAACAGCGCTCTTGGAGTACGCGCAGGAGCTTGACCTGCATCGTTAAGCTCATGTCCCCGATTTCATCCAGGAATAGAGTGCCTCCCTCGGCCAATTCAAAGCGACCGGGGCGGGCACTGATGGCGCCGGTAAAGGCCCCTTTCTCGTGACCGAACAACTCGCTTTCGAGCAGATCAGCGGGGATGGCGCCACAGTTTACGGGGACGAACGGACCCTGGCGGCGGTTGGAGTGGTCGTGGAGATTGCGTGCCACCACCTCTTTACCGGTACCCGATTCCCCCAGGATCAATACGGAAGCATCCGTACCCGCTACTTGCTGCATGAGGTTGCGGATAAAACGTAGGGCAGGACTGGTACCCACCATCCGTCGGAAGGCGGTGCTGTTCGGGCGCTGGGCATTGGTCCGGCGTTGGTTCTCGCGATAGAATCGGGCGTTTTGCAGGGCGTCAGTGAGCTGTTGGAAACGTACTGGATACTCCAGTCGGCTGAATACGGCCTCCCGGCCCAGTGCCGCATCCTCTCCTACCTCCGTTACCAAGACTACCGGCAGTGACGGGTCACGCGCCCGAATCTGACGCAACACTTCCGCACGAGAGGTGTCGCAACGCCCGAGGAGGATGGCCTCCAGTTCACCGGCGGTCGCAAGCGCGGCCACGGCCTCTTTGCCGTCTTTGGCTAGTGGTGCCTGGTAGTCGATGAACTCCAATACCGCTTTCAGCTCTTGGCGTCGCCGCGTATCAGTCTCAATGACCAAGACGGATTTGCCGGTCCCGCCGGATTTATCGGCGGTAGGCTTGTCGGACGTGGATTTGTCGGGCACGGACTTCTCGGGCATGACGTTACCCCGTGATTCTTTGGAACTTACAGGCGCCCTCCCGCGCCGCGGGATTTTGTCGTGGTTCCCCAAAACAGGCAGGTGTTGCGCCAATAGATCGGCATTCATTAAAGCATTATACGTCAGCGTGTTGTGACGCGCGATTAGAGGATCGTCAAAGAATTGCAGGGGCATGGCGAGATCCGCAGAGAAATACAGTCAACTATTACCGCACCAACCGAATTCAGCTTCGACATAGTGTTGTATATCGTCTCTGAAGAAAAGCGAGAATGCAACAAATGTCTCCAAGAAGCAATAGATGTATCGATTGTGCAACAAGTATCGATCTCTCGAAAATTATCTTTTTAAAACATTTGGATAACAAAGATATTCGACAGTTGCAGACAAAGGTTGTCAAGTAATGGGGGGTGTTTTGGTTTTGCAATATCCCCAAGGAAGGGCAAAAACGCGACAACCGTCTCAAGAGAACAACAGGTGTCTCCAAATTGTGTTCGGGGTTGATATTGGCACGCGAAGACAATCTTTATTAATTCGCTGGGCTTTGGGGTAGGCTACCTGGGAAGGATTTATGAGGGCTATTAATTTTGGGGGGTGTGGAACAAGACCGAGATCTGTTGATCGCGGTAAATCGCATGACGCTTGCGAAAACTTGATTGAGCCAGTGGGTGATGATCCAGAAAATCGGCCACGTACCCACGAACCTTACCGGTATGGGGGCGGACGACACGTCCGAAGGCCTGGAGCAGACGCACTCGTGAGGATAATGGGCGAGGCCAATACCAAGGCCCCCCAACTTGCCACATCCAGCCCTTCCCCCAACATTCCGACCGTACCAATCGTCAGGCGGGTGAGAGGGAGCGCCTCAATCGCGGCAGACCGCTCTTTTGCCGACATGGCGCCATGGAGCAGCACATAAGGGATGGTCGTCAGCGCCGCCAAGGCCTCGGCGTGCTGGACGCGTTCGACCAATAGCAGTACCGACATACGCACTGCCGCTCGCTCGGCAGTGCTGATGATCAAGCGGTTGCGTGGTTCATGGGTTGTCAACGATTCAATAAAATCAGACCAACTGGCCACGTTACCAGGATCAAAATCGGTCTCCAGCACTTTAACCACGATTGGGACGGTCCCGCCGACGGCTTCCACCTCCTCTTTGGTGACTCGTGCCAGCGTCGGACCAATAACTCGATGGATCAGTACGTCCAATCCGTCGCGACGGTGGGGGGTGGCACTGAGCCCATAGCGATAGCGGGCAGGTAGCCAGGAAAGAACCTCGGCAAATGTCGAAGCAGGTACGTGGTGACACTCATCCACCAGTGTTGCACCATAACCGGTACCCATCTCGCGGGTACGTTCCGGGTTTCGGTGGAGCGTCTGGAGCATCGCTACGGTGAGGGTATTGCCTTCGTCCCACTGACCGGCACCGACCATGCCGGCCTCGATCCCAAGTCTTGCCGTAATGACCTCCCGCCATTGCCGGGCCAATTCACGGGAATGGACCACCACCAACGCACGTCGCCCCAGACGGGATAACAGCGCCAACCCCGCTAGAGACTTACCTGCCCCCGTCGGCGCCTCAATCACCCCTTGCTCCGTTTCTAATGCGGAGGATACTGCCCGCTCCTGGTACAGACGCAGGGTTACCTCCTGGAGCAACGGAAAGTCCGTCTGAATATCGGCACGGCGATCCTCCACTCGGAAGCAGGCGGGATCCAGCGTCAGGAGATCGGCAAGGTAGCCGCGCGGCAACACCATCTTGCCGTCAAGGTCCTGGTACGTTTTGATTTCGCGGTCAATCCCACGGGTACTGCGACCGGAGCGGGTAGCCTCCAGGTAGACCGGGTTCGGATAGGTATTGGCCGATTGAACCGCACCCACCAAGCTGGCCGGTGCGCCCGTAATCGTGAGGGTGCCGTGGAGGAGGACTTCAGGGGTAGGCGGTTTGTGGAGAGTCATAAGACAGGAGAGTTATGGATTTTTGACTTCAGCGGACACGGAAGCTCGCCCATGAGTATCTATCGAAGAGGGCAACGTGTTTTTTTGTGGAGGGAGGGAAAAACGAATCAAGTTTCGTTACCCTATGGCGGCGTGCAATGTCAAGATCCATTGCTAACGTGTGGAAATTAACATTGCCCGTCGGACCTAACAGGTTCCTACCTATATGTGAAATGATCTGTTAGGAAGAAAAGTGTATTTTCCTGGTACATAGAAGTCAATCACCCCGGGCTAAAGCCCGTGGCTTGTGAAAGCAAGCCCGAGATTGACCAGCCTTAGTCCGAGAAATCGGACTACGTTGCAACGAAGTACAAGACTCACCTTGGGGCGCTTCCTCAACTCCAAGCTCTGAAAGCAGCAGAAGCAGACACGCGACGGGTACGCACGAAACGGTCTGCTGCAAAGTTCGCAAGAATCGAAGCTGCGTTGCAACATTGGCGAGGGGAGCGAGCCGAAAGGCTCCGTCACTAGGCGCGTAAGCGCTGACAGCCGGGAAAGACCGGCAACTAATTTTCTTGGTGGGACGGCGAAAACCGTCCCCTTTCCTCCCCGCCCTCAAGGGCGGGGTTTCTCGGGGACACTGATGAACAATGCTCTCCCGAGAAGATTGTTCTCTGATTGGAACAAGGAAGAACTTGAAACGACCTTCGGGTTACAGCGCCTGGAAACTCATGTCATCCTAGAGAACTGGTTGCAGACGGCAAAATTACTTGAGGTAGATGAAGTCGAGAAAATCGTGTTGGATCGTCTTCGGAAAACTCTTTTGAACTCGGTGGATACCTGGAACGAAATCGAGTTGATTGAATATTTCATTGGTCCGGTATTGGCGTTGGTGGATTTTAATACGCCAAATTTCAAAATTTTTTCGGAACGCACTATTATGGGGGCGTTGGCGAATATGAGTTAACCGGCGAGCTCGACGCCATTATTGCCAAAGGTCGCTACTCTCCTCAAATCCCTTTGCGGCCGATGATGAGGAAATCTTTATAATTTTTAATATTTTCAAAGCGTTAAAATCTCTTATTAGCGTGATTGCCGGAAGCGAGCGGGGTGGTTAGGTGGCTAGGTCTTGGTATGAGTCATAAGGATACTATCGTTGCCATCGCCACTGCCCCCGGCCGCGGGGCGGTGGGTATTGTCCGCGTCTCCGGTCCGATGACAGCGGCGATTGCCCGAGGGATTCTCGGTTGCTTGCCGCCACCACGTCGGGCGATCTTTCTTCCCTTCCACGATGCCGGTGGCGTTGCCCTCGACGAAGGGTTGGCGCTGTGGTTCCCTGCGCCTCGTTCCTATACCGGCGAAGACGTACTGGAACTGCAAGGCCACGGGGGGCCGGTAGTCCTCGATCAGGTGATCGAGCGTGCTGTCGCACTGGGTGCCCGCCCGGCTCGACCCGGCGAATTCAGTGAACGTGCCTTCCTCAACGGTCGGCTCGACCTGGCCCAGGCCGAGGCCGTGGCGGATCTTATTGATGCCGCCTCGACACAGGCCGCCCGTGCCGCCCTACGCTCCCTTCAAGGTGAATTCTCCCACCGGGTCGGGATGCTCGTTGTCGCCCTCACTGAGCTACGCGTGTACGTGGAGGCTGCCATCGACTTCCCCGACGAAGAACTCGACCTGTTGGCCGATGGCGAAGTGGTAAGGCGCCTTGCCGATTTGCAAACGCAACTGGCCACCCTGCTCTCCGAGGCCCGCCAGGGTGCCCTGCTGCGCGAAGGGATAACGGTCGTTATCGCCGGCCGGCCTAATGTAGGTAAATCCAGCCTGCTTAATCGCCTTGCCCGGCGCGAGGCGGCCATCGTTACCGACATTCCGGGTACTACCCGCGACGTGTTGCGTGAGGCCATCCATCTTGATGGGATGCCACTGCACATCATCGATACCGCTGGGCTACGTGCCACCGATGACCCTGTCGAGCGCGAAGGGGTACGCCGCGCCTACGCCGAGATGGAACGCGCCGACCGCATCTTACTCGTTGTGGACGATACGGTTGGGTTCGGCCCCGAGGAACAGACCATCCTCAGTCAACTCTCGGTAGGATCGGCAGGCCCGGCCCTTACTATCGTACGCAACAAGGCTGACCTAAGCGGTCGCACTACGGGCCTCGCCGGCGGTCCCCTGGGTCCTGAGGTCGCTCTATCTGCGGTAACCGGTGCTGGTCTGTCTGCCCTTACCAGCCATCTCAAGGTCGTTGTAGGCTACCCCTCCGTTGATGCCGGCAACTTCAGTGCCCGTCGCCGCCACCTTGATGCCTTACGCCAAACCCAGCTCCACCTTGCTATGGCTGCCGGTAATCTCGCGATATCCGCTCTCGAATTACTGGCGGAAGAATTACGCCTTGCCCAAGAGACACTTGGAGAAATTACTGGTGCGGTGACTGCCGATGATTTACTAGGACAGATTTTTGGGAGTTTCTGTATTGGAAAATAGAATCAATTCCGGTAGCGTCCGAGCAATTCCACTAACACCCTTCAAGCCCGCGTCACTGCGGGCTTTTTTATTCCGCAATCATCTTGTTTGTTCCGGTTGGACTTTGGACAACTTAAAAGAGCCGTGTTGAAAAACGCCGGATAATCTGTTAGTTATTGGTTCTTGGGCCCAAACTGAAGAACGGTAAGGATGAAGCGAGAAAACGGGAGCGGTGGTCGAGGTCTCGCGGGGCTCCGCATCCGCCATGAAGATGAGGATTGCTACCCGTGGGGAGGTGTGACGGATGTGACGGGTCAGTGACAAGTCAACTGACTGATTCTGCTGGAATGACGGATAACGGCCAGATCTTTGCTCCATATTTCCACGCACAACGCGACCCCGTTTTTTCGGACGATGACACCGGGGAGGATCGGGTATGACGCCCACCAGCATCCTTTCCCAAGCCCGCACGGAGGGGTTGGCCTTGCTCCTGGATCAACCGGACACCATCGTGGTGCGCGGAGAAAAGGCGGTCCGCGCTCAATGGTTGCCACTCATCCGCCAGCACAAGCCAGAACTGTTGGGGTTGCTCCAATCGGCCAATGAGGAAGGCGCGGAGTCTACCCCCCGACACCGGGGACCGTGTGGCGCCTGTCATCATCTGCTTGTTGGGCAATGTCGGTACAGGTACGGGCCATTGCAATCGCCGTTCGTGTGCCTATCGTACCGAGCATAACGAGTCATAAAATGGGGTGAGCCACGACTTCATCGGAAGCGTGGTTCGCCCACAACAACCATATATCCAAGAATGGAACTCATTCATGGACCAAGCACAACTCAATTGGCTCACCAACTTCATCTGGAATATCGCCGACGATGTTCTGCGCGATGTCTATGTGCGTGGAAAATACCGCGATGTCATCCTGCCGATGACCGTTCTTCGGCGTCTCGACGCGGTGCTGGAGCCGACCAAAAAGGCCGTCCTTGAAATGAAGGCCGCGCTCGATAAAGAGCGGATCACCCATCAGGATGACGCCCTCCGCGCCGCCTCTGGTCAGGCTTTTTACAACACTTCGCCCTTTCTTCTGCGCGACCTGAAAGCCCGTTCCACTCAACAGAAGCTCAAGGACGACTTCGAGGTCTATCTCGACGGCTTCTCGCCGAACGTGCAGGACATCCTGACCAACTTCGAGTTTCGCAACCAGATCCCGCGCCTCTCGAAAGCGGACGCGCTCGGAATGCTCATCGAAAAGTTTCTCGACAAGGACATCAACATCAGCCCATCCGCCGTCGGCGAAATGCCCGGCCTCGATAACCACTCGATGGGTACACTGTTCGAGGAACTCATCCGCCGCTTCAACGAGGACAACAACGAAGAAGCCGGTGAGCACTGGACGCCCCGCGATGCCGTGCGACTCATGGCGAATCTGATGTTCCTGCCCGTGGCCGACCAGATCGAGAGCGGCACCTACCTCCTCTACGATTGCGCCTGCGGCACTGGCGGCATGTTGACCGTCGCCGAGGAAACGCTCCAGCAGATCGCCAAGGCCCACGGCAAGCAGGTCGCCACGCACCTGTTCGGTCAGGAGATCAACGGCGAGACCTACGCCATCTGCAAAGCCGACCTGCTGCTCAAGGGCGATGGCGACGCGGCGGATAACATCGTCGGCGGCCCGGAGCACAGCACCCTCGCCAACGACGCCTTCCGCTCCCAAAAGTTCGACTTCATGCTCGCCAATCCCCCCTACGGCAAAAGCTGGAAGAGCGACCTGGAACGCATGGGCGGCAAGAAAGACCTCAAGGACCCGCGCTTCGTCATCCAGCACGGCGGCGATGCCGAATACTCCCTCATCACTCGCAGCAGCGACGGCCAGATGCTTTTTTTGGCCAACCTGTTGAGCAAGATGAAGCACGACACCCCGTTCGGCAGCCGCATCGCCGAGGTCCACAACGGCTCGTCCCTCTTCACCGGCGACGCCGGACAGGGCGAGAGCAACATCCGCCGCTGGATCATCGAGAACGACTGGTTGGAGGCCATCGTCGCCCTGCCCCTAAACCTGTTCTACAACACCGGCATCGCCACCTACATCTGGGTGCTGACCAACCGCAAACCCGCGCACCGCCAGGGAAAGGTCCAGCTCATCGACGCTACCCAATGGTTCAAGCCGCTACGCAAGAACATGGGCAAAAAGAACTGTGAACTCGCCGCCGAGGACATCCAGCGCATCTGTGACACCTTTCTGAAGTTCGAGGAGACGCCGCAGTCGAAAATCTTCCCCAATGCCGCTTTTGGTTACTGGAAAGTGAAGGTGGAGCGGCCACTCCGCCTCCATAGCCAGCTTACCCGGCAGCGCATCGAGACCCTACGCTACGCCTCTGGCGATGAAGACATCCGCGCCGCGCTCTACGACCAACTCGGCGACGCGCTCTTTGAGCAACCCGCCGCTGTCCGCGAGAAACTGGAACCACTCGTCAACGACTGGGGCAAAAGCGACAGCGACGAGGAGGACGAGGAAGGCGAAGCCGAGACGCCGCGCAAAAGCCTTTCCGACAAGAAGAAAAAGAAGCTGCTCAACGAAGCGACCTGGAAACGCGACGCCCAGCTCATCGAGACCGCCACCAAGCTCCGCGCGGCCCTCGGCGATGGCCTCATGGAAGACCACAACCTCTTCCTCGAACAGGTCGAGGCCACGCTCAAGAAGCTCGGCCTAAAGCCCAGTGCCGCCGATCTGAAGCTCATCATCAACGCCGTTAGTTGGCGCGCGGAGGATGCGCCGCGCGTCATTAAGAAGATCCACAAGCCTGGCAAGGCCCAGCCCGACCCGTTGCGCGGCTTGTTCGAGGCGAGGATCGACGGCAAGACCTGCGTCGTTGAATACGAACCCGATAGCGAACTGCGCGATTTTGAGCAAATCCCGCTGCTCGAAGACGGTGGCATCAAAGCCTTCCTCCGCCGCGAAGTCCTGCCCTACACGCCCGATGCCTGGTTCGTCGAGGCC
>CAUYUB010000034.1:0-8748 GCA_963575685.1 Gammaproteobacteria bacterium
CTGGTGTTGGTTTTCTTCGATGCCCGTCATCCCGAGATGGGTACCATGCAGGACACCCTACGCCATCTCGTCGAAGACACCATCCATCGCAACGACTCCAACAAGTTCATCTACGTTCTAAACCAGATTGATACTACTGCTCGGGAGGATAACGCCGAAGATGTGGTGGCCTCCTGGCAACGGGCACTGGCATCCAAAGGATTGACGGCCGGACGTTTTTACCGCACCTATAGCCGCACCACCTCTATCCCTATCGAAAACCCTAACGTGCGGGCACGCTACGAGGCCAAGCGTGATATGGAATTGGCGGACATCGACCGACGTATCCACCAGGTAAGCGTAGAGCGTTCCTATCGCATCGTAGGTGCCCTGGAGCGGGCAGTGGTAGAGATGGAAGACAAGGTGGTCCCCCAGCTACGGGATATGATTCGGCACTGGCGCAATACCGTATTGACGCTGGAGGTCGGTCTGATCGGGTTGGTAGTGCTGGCAGCAGTGTCGATGGGAATTACTGCGGAGCAGGTGAATCCCGTCGTGGAGCGGGTTGGCTCAAACTCCTCCTTGTTGTGGGCAACTATTGCTGTCCTGGTATTGGGTCTGGGCTGGTTACATTTCCGTATTCGGCGTGTAGCCGCACTGTGGGTGACAGCACGAACCCGTCGGGCACTACACAAGGAAGAACTGTTGGAAAACTATCTAGCCGCCTTTGCTAAGAATACCCGTTTCTTCCGAAGTATCTTTTTTTCTGGACCGGTGGGCTGGAATTCCCACGCCAAGATGGAGCTGAACCAGGTGATGGCTAATGCCGGTGGTTATGTCCAGAAACTCAATGATGCCTTCACCAACCCTTCGGGGAATGAGGAAGAAGTACCTGAGCCAACGCCTACGAACGTTGGAGATTAAGGCAGCGCGGTATTCATCTGCGAAACGCTCCGGAAAATACCCGTCAATAAAAAGGCCGCCACGACCCCGCCGTGGCGGCTTTTTTATTGGCGAATGGGATTGTTTATCGCATGACGCAATATCAAATATCAGATAACGGCGCAAGCTATTTTCCATGACGTACGTCCAGATAATCGCGTAGGGCATCCCCGAGTAGATTTACCGCCAGCACCACTGCCGCCAGGGCGAGTCCTGGGGCCAAGACCAGATGGGGGGCTACCAATAGATAACGGGTTCCATCCCGGATCATGCTGCCCCAGGACGCAGCAGGGGGTTGTACCCCCAGACCCAGAAAGGACAAACCCGCCTCCGCTGTTACTACCGCCGCAACACCAAAGGTGGCTTCCACAATGAGCGGCGCGAGGATGAGGGGGAGCAGATGACGGGCAATGATGCGTGGTCCGCGTACCCCCAGTGCCCGAGCGGCCAAAACATGGTCGCGATGTTTGAGTGACAACACCTGGGCACGGGCCAAACGTGCGTAGCCCACCCATCCCACCGCTCCCAGGGCGATAACCACATTGTCGATCCCCGGCCCGAGTAACCCCGCCAGGGCAATGGCGAGCAGGATACCGGGGAAGGCCAAGAAAACATCAATGATTCGTACCGCCAGATGATCCCACCAGCCTCCCAGATAGGCGGTGACGGTGCCGAAGAGGGTTCCCACCAAGGACGATAAGGTCACCACCCCCACCGCCACCAGAAATGAAGTCCGCGCCCCCATCACTAAACGGTCCCAGACGGGCCGACCCAGATCATCCCAACCCAGCCAACCATCGAATGCCGGTGGGGCCAACAGGTGGGTAAGGTCCATCCGCTCCGGATCCAAGGGGAGCCAATGCCCCGCCAACGCGAGTAACGCCCAGATCCCCAATATTACTGCTGAGGATAAAACCATTCCGTTCATTCCGTCGTTCCCTGGCGCACCCGTGGGTCTAGGGCCGCGTAGACCAAGTCGGTCAAGGTATTCACTCCAACGTAAACCAGGCTGATGAGGAGCACGCAGCCCTGGACCACCGGATAGTCACGGCGGTTAATGGCCTCCACCATCAAGCTTCCCAGTCCCGGCCAAGAGAAGACCGTCTCGGTAATTACCGCCCCCCCCAGCAGCGCACCCAGTTGTAGGCCAAGCAGGGTTACCACCGGGAGCGCGGCATTGGGCAAGGCGTGGCGCAAAACCACGGCCGTCGGCGAGAGACCTTTGGCATAGGCGGTACGCACATAGTCCTCGGAGAGTACTTCGAGCAGGGCCGAGCGCAGCATTCGCGCCAGGATAGCGGCCATCCCCGTACCCAACGTCAAGGCCGGCAGTATCAGGGAAGTAGGCCCTTCCCGACCGCTCACCGGCAACCAGCCTAATCCCATGGAAAAAAGCAAGATGAGCAATGGTCCCAACCAGAAGTTGGGTACCGACATTCCAAACAGGGCCAGCGCCATCGCTCCCCGATCCAAACCTGAGCCTCGGTACAATGCCGCAGTGACACCCAACGGCAGGGCCAACGCCAAGGCAACGCCCAGCGCGGTCACCGCAAGCTGGACCGTAGCCGGGATCCGTTCGGCAAGTAGCTCAACAATGGGACGCCGAGAATGCAATGAAGTCCCCAGGTCACCGTGGGCGAGCGCAGTGAAATAGTGCCAAAGCTGTTCGAGCAACGGCCGGTCCAGCCCCAACGCCGCACGCAACATCTCCCGATCACTTGGTTGCGCCGATTCCCCCAACATCACCTCGACGGGATCCCCAGGAACCAGGTGGATGAGCAAAAAGACCAGGCAAGAAACACCAAGGATGACAACCAGGGCGCTGGCGAGACGAGCGAAGAGGAAGTGGGTCATGGCGTTGCGTAGGTCTCAACCTCCCGTACCGAATAGCCGTTCCAGGGCGCTTCGGGCGAGGTCCTTTGGTTCCGACGACATTTGGGTGTTCTCCGGCATCAGCCCGAACAGAGCCGCCAGGGCCGCCCGGGAACGGGCTACCTGCTCCGCGGCAGCGGGGGTATAGGCACCGGGGCGGGGTTGAAAATAATCGCAGAAATTAGCACGGTCTTTGTCCAGTACCGGTTCCGCCAACGGTTCGCTACAGGCGTTGGCGACCATGAGGTCGTAGTAACGACAGAGACGACAGACATGCAAATCCGCACAACAGGCGGGACACTCGGCGGCCCGGGCCAGTGGCAGAAGAAGGTCAGTCAGGGATGCCCCACACTTCCAGCACACCAATAGGTCGTCGGACATGGGTCCTCCAGCGAGTTCCGCGATGGTGTACAGCGCAGGGAATAGTATACGGATCCTTCTCCTATCTACCCAGCCGGAGGCTGCCCCAATGTAGCCGAGGGGCACACGGCGCGGGAATCCCGGACACTATCTGATTATCCGATCCTGAAAAAAAGTCAAGAAATATAAAATTTGATTTTAATGGTAATGGAATAATAAAAATAAATTATTTTTTGTGCGAGGGCAAATAACACAAAAAATTAGAACGATCAAAATATTTTTCCCTACGGATTCCCGGAAAAATCACTTAACTTATTGATTGTTGTTTGCTCTCAGTTTTGCGATGATGCACCCAAGCTGATTTCTATAGAGAGACGCGTCTCCGATGTAGTTTGCAGCCATCCGTCCAAGCGTAGAGTAGATAAGTGAAGCGCTAGGTGGTGGCCGCGCTTGGCTTATCCTCCCCTCCCCGCAGACCTTGCAAGTTCTCGCAACGATTACTCGACGAGGCATCGTCTCACCTCTGAGAAGTGAGTCATTCGCTATTGTTCGGCATGGCCATTCGCAGGACGTAACCGCATCCCTCTCTGAGGGTTAGCAAGATACTCACGGCCGGTTCGAAGCTTGGATGCCGCACACTTCTTATATATGGATCGTGGCATGACGATACCCGCTCTATCCTTTGTAATCCGCTCAACCCTTGGGATAAGTGGGAACGCGGGATATCCCTTTTAGTACCCATCCTCCTCTTTTTGAACAAGGCCAGCCCTCGATCCGAGGTCTCGTAACGCGGTCCGGGATGTGCAGCTACTTGACTGTCCAGCAACAGACCTCTTTGTCTGCGAGGAAGACCACCTCGGAACAATCAAGGCGGCAGCGACAGCTATCCTAGACATGATGACAGTAAAATCACGGGAGAGTGACCGGGACTTCTCTGTCGGCTCCTCACGCTATTCTTTGCGGCAAGCACCAAGTATGGGTTTGGTTAGTAGCGTTCAAGCAGGTGCCATGATATCGATGAAGGCCTTGCGCGGGATCTTGCTCGCTGTCAAGTCATTCTTCCGTGACACTTGGCAAGTGTGAGGCGGTAAAAGTCATATAACAGCTTCCATCAGAACTAATTTTTTAGTCAATGAGTGACCCGGGATCGGTCTCAGACTCGCAGAGGAGAGGATGATGACACGAGAAAGATACTGTTCCAAACTGATCCGACACCGGTCATCTCTACAGAATCTTGCTGGGCAATCATAAAAGATTGCATTACCATATTGCGTATTGTTCCGCAGATGACTAGAATAAAAACACTGGTTACCCTTTACCCTCCTAAGAGGAAGCAACAGCGATGAGTATCGAACTGAACGAACTGTCCCTTGACCAATTGCAAGAGCTAAGCAAGCGGCTGGACAAAGAACTCAAGACAAAGCAGGTCCAGGAACAAAAGGCCAGCCATCGGGAAGAGCGCGATCGCCGCCGTGCCGTGATGAAGCAAGTCCGTGAACTGATCAGTGCACACAACCTCAGCATGGATGAGTTGGCAGCTACCCGAGCAAAGCGTGCGGCAAAAGGCGAAGGCCGCAAGAGCGTAAGCAAGTCTCCCCCCAAGTACCGTAACCCGGATAACCATGCGCAGACCTGGACCGGCAAGGGTCGTAAACCGGGCTGGTTGCTGAGTGCTGTCCAACGTGGTGATTCCCTGGAAGGAATGATTATCCCGGCGAATGAGATGCCGACAGAGGCTGCAGCATAGTAAATGTGGTAACGATCGAGGGATCGATAGGGAAGATCCTTTGAAGTTCCGCGTGGGGGACGTCGGAGGCTCCAATAGGTTATGGCTCAAAAAGAGCGCAGTACAGCCTGTTGTGGCTTGTTCGACGTTCCCCGGCGATTACCTTACTGGGTGGCAGTGTCTCGTTTACGTCCATGTAACCCCATCCTATCTACCGCCGAAAATCATCGTAGACATCTCCGCGGTTATCTCTTCTCTGAGCAAGAAAAACCCATGACGTAAAGGATGGCAAGCGGCGCCAGCGATACGCGATGCAGTCGTATAGTCATTATCTCAACATCGTTGAGAGTCACCGCAATCGTCCGTTTCTTACGACTACCGCTTCTTCTTGGGTTCTATAAGGAGCGAATCCAACCGGTTGCCCATGGTTGTCGCTACTAATTCCGAATCCAGCCATGACCTCGCGAGACTGACTCCTGTCCAATTTTTTCTTGATCTTTTTGGGTGCGTCCTACGGTGCTGGACGCTTCCTGGGGCTCTTTCCAGGCAGGAGTGGAACATCTAGCCTACCTCATCTTATTGTCGATACTGGTAGTAAATTCCCTGTTGTGCACCCGATTTAACTTGGGCGGTATGGATAGCTCCTTGCCTTCACCATGGGTACTATAGCGGCAGGGTTAGTGCTGGGGCTGCCGGAACAGCCACTGTTTCGAATGCAATCCGTGCCGTTGTCGCTACCTATTCATACCTGGGACAGGGCGGTGGAACCGCTATGGGGAAGGGAGAGAGGCTGCCGTGTTGGTGATACTCATGGCTGCGGTCGCAATTTTCGCCGGAGTAACCGTGACGACCCTTCTCACCTACCGTGCGCGGTCTTTTTGTTGAGGGATGTAGTACACCATCATCTCTTTCTCTCCGCCTTCGCGGGGAGAGTCCTAAAACTGGTCAATTTTATGCCTCCCGTTCCGTTGCAGACACTCCTCTCCTGCCTCGGTGATATCACTTTGACCTAGGACTGATAATGGTAGGAGCGCCCTCCGACACACGATCCGTCCGTGTGTGCCCGCTGGGCCCTCTATTTGAGCACTGTAAAGTTGATTGCCGTACCTTTGGTTGTCATCACTTTAGGTGGCTGGTTGGGAGCTGTCTGGGTCACATTTCAGATTGCAGTACTCTTTGACGCCCAGATCAGCGCCTCCTTGGCTTCTTTTATATATATGGGAACGACAAGGAAAGTGCGGCCTGGATTGCCTATATCACAACTTTGGCATTCCTAATCGCACTACCGCTATGGTTGATCTGGTAGCCTTTTGCTCCCTATCTTGGGTGATATCTGCACTAATATTGTAGTTAAATGTCAAAATACTGAATAAAAACTTTGAAAAAAAACGACGGAGTTATAATATTTCTCGTCTAAATTTAAAAGGAAAATATTTAATTTTTCCATTTTAATTAAGTAAAAATATTGAGAGAGCCGAGACCGGGGACTAGAGTCCAGCCCAGCGAATCGTGTATCTTGTCGTGTCGCCAGTACCTGGAAGAGGCAAGCCTGACGCTTACCATTCAGTATCGCCGCCTCCTCGGCTTGCCCACAGACCCACCCCTGTTCCTAATATCGCTAAAAATCATCCTCATGCAACAACTTAGTAGTTTCGTCATCAACCACTGGGAATTATTCCTCGCCTTAGCCGTCATCCTGGGCATGATTGTGGGTGAACCGTTGTTGCGTAGTGCGCAGGGCTACCTGGGGGTGGGTCCCACGGAGGCTACCGGCCTCATCAACCACCAAGATGCGGTGGTTCTGGATGTGCGCGAGGAAAACGAATTCAAGGAGGGGCATGTCCTGCACGCGGTACATATCCCTGCGGGACGTTTGGGGGAACGCATCAAGGAACTGGAGAAGTATCGCAATCGTCCCATCATCGCCGTCTGCCGTAGTGGCAGCCGTTCGGGACGGGTCTGCTCTCTCCTGCGCAAGCAAGGCTTTGCGACGGTATACAACCTGGAAGGGGGACTCCTGGCTTGGCAGAACGCCAGCCTGCCCCTGACACAGAAACGTTGAGGAGTCCGCATATATGCCCGAAGTGACCATGTACGCTACCGCCACTTGTCCCTACTGCGAACGGGCGCGTCGTTTATTGAAACGCAAGGGGGTGAGCTACACCGAAATCCGGGTGGATCAGGAACCTGCGCGTTGGGCCGAGATGGAGGCCCGGAGCGGTCGCTCTACGGTGCCCCAGATCTTTGTTGGTGATCACCATGTGGGGGGGTATGACGATACCGCTGCCTTAGATGCCGAAGGTGGTCTCGACCCCCTGTTGGGTTTGTCCTAACCTCAAGGGCTCAGATCATGGCCGAGGTCGTACATGTCGTTTGTCCCGATTGCGACAGCATCAATCGCATTCCTACGGAACGATTGACGGAGACCCCTCACTGCGGGCGCTGCCATAGCCCCCTGTTTGTCGGCCGCCCCCTCCCTCTTGATGAAAAACGTTTTGCGCTCCACGTGAGTCGTAGCGACCTGCCTATCTTGGTGGATTTCTGGGCCTCCTGGTGTGGCCCATGCCGCGCTATGGCCCCGGCCTTTGAGCAGGCAGCCGGTGCCCTGGAGCCGCAAGTGCGATTGGTCAAGGTCAATACCGAAGAGGAACAGGGATTGGCCGCCCGTCATGGTATTCGTAGTGTTCCCACTCTACTTTTGTTCCGGGGCGAACGCGAGGTGGCGCGTACCTCTGGGGCTATGGATCTGAGCCGACTGATCGCTTGGACCCGACAGTACCTATAACCGCGAACGCCTCTCCCCTTCCCCTTAACAAAAGCGTCTATCATGGCCAACGAGAATCCCCAAGGCCCAGAAGGCCAATTTTTGATCCAAAAACTCTACGTCAAGGATCTCTCTTTCGAGACCCCCAACTCGCCTGCCGTTTTCATGGATCAGCGTCGACCCGAGGTGAACGTACAGCTCGATACCTCTGCCCAGAGTCTCGATCCCCAGAACTTTGAGGTGGTGGTCTCCATCACCGTCACCGTGAAGATAGGCGAGCGTACCGCCTATCTCGCCGAGGTCAATCAAGCGGGTATTTTCACCATCAGCGGGATCCCGGAACAACACATAGATCAGATGCTGGGAGCGTTCTGTCCGACGATCCTGTTTCCATACGCAAGAGAGGTGATTTCCGACCTCGCCACTCGTGGTGGTTTCCCTCCCCTACTGCTGGCCCCGGTCAATTTCGACGCACTCTACCTACAGCGCGTCCAACAGCAGGCGGCTCCCGCCTACGCGTAGAACACACATCTACATCGAAGGATGAGTACAGGTAGCTCCCCTATTGCGGTCTTGGGTGCCGGTTCCTGGGGATCGGCGCTGGCCATTTTGCTTGCCCGCAATGGTCACCCGGTCTGGTTGTGGGGCCGTGACCCGGCGCGTATGCTCACCCTGGCCCAAGACCGGACCAATTCTTGCTACCTCCCGAATACGCCGTTTCCGGATGAAATTATCCCTACCGGCGATTTGGATGCCGCCCTCGCCGCTACCTCCGAGGTGTTGGTTGTGGTGCCGAGTCACGTCTTCCGCGTCACGCTAGAATCCTGTGCGGCGCGTCGTATTCCCGGTCTGCGTCTGGCCTGGGCGACCAAGGGGTTGGAACCCGGTACACAACGGCCCTTTCACGAAGTCGCTGAGGAAGTCCTGGGACCGGAAACCCCTACTGCCGTTATCTCCGGTCCCTCCTTTGCCAAAGAGGTGGTGGCGGGATTACCCACGGCAGTGACCGTAGCTTCGCGCTTTCCCGACTATGCCCGGTGGTTGGTCGGTTGTTTCTGGTGGTTTTAGTGATTTTGGTCAATATACTATGGTCTTAATCGATGTT
>CAUYUB010000035.1:0-8576 GCA_963575685.1 Gammaproteobacteria bacterium
CCTAACCGCATTGTATGAGGCAGTGGGTGAGTTGCCGCCTGAGATGATGGATAGAACCATTGCGCCAGAGGGTGAGACCTACCGTGAGTTTGTGGAACGGACGATGGCAGATATGGAGAAGCGGGTAGAGACTGCCAGCCGTGATGAAGGGATTGCCAGCCACATGACCGAGGCAGAGCAGGCGATCACCAGACAGGAAACACACGCCGAGGCAGTGACCACCCGCCAGTTGATGAAAGAGAAGTTCATGGATGCGTTCGGGTTGGATGAGACACAGGCGGATGCTTACATGCAGTTGAGCAATTCCCTTGCTGATTGGTATGCGAAGACCACAGGCGCGGATGCTGATTCATTCTACAAAGATTACTATGCGGATGTGGTGAAGGGCAACGAGGATGATTTTATCGGCGGGCTGAAGCAAGCATACGGACGGATCGAAGTAGCCGACAGGAAGATGACCGCGACGGATGCGGAGAACTACGCCCGTATGTTGGTACGCGGTGGGGAAGGGGAGTTGACAAGGGCGATACGCAACGAGCCAAACAAAGCCGACAGGATAGCGATACTGGATGCAGCTCACAATTTGAACGCGGACATGGCGCAGAGTGTGGCGAAGAGTCAGTTAGATATTTTGTTTCAGGAGACAGGACAGACCGCAGGCGCGAAGGGAATGGTGGACTTCGTAGGAATGAAGGCGACGATCTACGCATTCGAGGCGAAGGACTTTACTACACTTGTCCACGAGAACGGGCATGTATTCAGGCGGACGTTGAAAGATGTTGCAGAGCGGACGGGGAACGCTCAGATACTACGCGACCTTGCTACCGTGGAAGAATGGGCGGGGGTGAAGGATGGAGTGTGGAAGGTTGAACATGAGGAGAAGTTTGCACGCGGGTTCGAGGAGTATGTGGCTACTGGTAAAGCGCCATTGCCCAAGTTGAAAGCCGCGTTCGAGATGATGAAGAGTTGGATGATGGATGTGTACAAGTCCATTACAGGCAGTGATATTGATGTGAAGGTGAGCGATGATGTAAGGGCAGTCTTTGATCGGATGCTGGGGGCGGAAGATGCAAGGATGAAGGATGAAGGCGGAAGGATGAATGATCCTGTCCGTGCGTGGGATGGGTTGCGCCAAAGCAATATGACAAAGGACGCGATAACATTCAAGGCAAATGAAGTATTGCCCGATGGATTTACACAGGCGCTAAGAGACGCAGGGTTTGAGCAGGTGGATGTTATTGGGCAAGAGTGGAAGGCAGGCAGAACACCAGAAGCCGAGTCTCTGATAAATAGGATCGGTAAGCCAGCGCCAGAAACTAAACGAACTAATCCTTACTCGCCAACTGTGAGAACTGACCTACCCAACCAGCCAATACAAAAGGATAGCGCACTGTATCAGCGGAACTTGGAGAAGGTCAAGGGCGGGCAGGTGGATATGTTTGGGGAGCAGACGGTGGACGGTGGACAGTTGACCGTGGATAGTGGCACGACAGGCGGGCTTCTGCCAGGGATGCAAGAGTCAACTGGCATGATGTTCGATGTTCAGCCAGGCAGCGGGCAACTGAGACGCATGGAAGCGCCAGCGGCACGCAGTTTGTACGATGTGGACCCGACCCGCACAGTATCAGATAAGGCGGGTACGGCGCTATCTGCTGGTGATATTGTGATGGATGAGAACGGGAAACGCTACAATGTGAAGGGCGCGAACCTACGCGGCAAGGTGGTGACAGCAGACGGGAAGATATTAGAGTCCGCGAGTGTGGAGAGGGTGGCACGGCAGGATGTTCTATTTCAACGCGCCGAGCCAGTGAACACGCCAGCATTCAAGGATTGGTTTGGTGAGAGCAAGGTTACTGATGAGAACGGGAAGCCGCTAGTTGTGTATCACAGCACAGGAGAAAGCTTTACCAATTTCAAAGAAGGGCAACACTTTGGAACACAGGAACAATCAAACCAAATAGTGAAGTCAATGGCAGAGACAACAGCCAGGCGCGAAGGAATGGGGATTGTGCCAGAGAAGCCGACAGCATATCAGACTGTGCCTGTTTACTTGTCTATCAAAAATCCTATGCGAGTTGAGGACTTCGGAGGAAAGCCTGCGGCATGGGAAGCGGCAATCAAGAGCGCAAAGGAACAAGGATATGACGGGCTTGTGTATGAAAATTGGGGAGAGTTTGATACAAAAAAGAATGGTGATGTTGCCGACTCTTATGTTGCATTCGAGCCAGAACAGATAAAGAGTACAGCCAATCGCGGAACGTTTGACCCGAACAATCCTAACATCCTATTCCAGCGGGAGCCTGTCAACGTGGCAGGAGAGCAGCCGTTTGGTAGTCTCGATGCGGCGGCGGGGGACAATGGTTTATTCCACGGCGAGGTGATGGATGAGGGGTGGCGCACACAGGTACAGCCGTTGATGGATGCGATGAAGCAGGGCGCGTTGGAGTCATTGAACAATAAGCCGCTGGATGGGGCGGTGCGTGACATGTCGCCTGAAGGTCAGAAGATGCTCAGGCAGTACATGAAGCAGGTACAGAATGAGATGGCGTCTACCAAACTGGCGACGATGCGCTGGGGTGAGACCAAGCGTGATGAAGCCCTGCTCAACTATGGGAAACGCTACGGAATAGATCGCTACATGGAAGCCGTGTATCCTTACCAGTTCTTTTATACCAGATCGATGGGAGCATGGGCGGCGCGTGCCATTGATAAGCCTGCGTGGTTTGCCAACTATGCCAGGATCAAGAGACAGCAGGACAGGTACGAGCGCGACATCCCCGAAAGATTACGCGGCAAGATCAAGATCAGTATGCCGTGGATGCCCGACTGGATGGGGGATGCCATGTACATTGACCCGATGGCAAACCTATTCACGCCAGCCAACTACCTGAAACCGTTCGAGAGAATGCAGAAGGACAGCACAGGACAGCAGCAGGAAGCGGAGCGGGTGATACAGGAATGGTCAGCCAACGACACGATCAGCCAGACCGACCTAACCGAAGCCTTGCAAACCAGAAGCGGCACGACATGGGAACGCGCACTGGCAGAGGCACAGATCAGGCGCAAGAGCGAGATCGCTAACCCGATGGACTTCTTCAATACAATGTTCGGTCCAGCGTGGTATCTGACTACACCGATGAAGTTGTTGAATGGAGAGGCTACGGGCGTCACATCCACACCACTGCTGAACACCACACGCGCAATTGATACCGTGACACAGGGCACATGGGCAGAGGGCGCGGGTAATGCAATCGGCATGATCGGCAGACCTGAACAGTGGATACAAAAGAAGTTGGGCGTGCCTGAGTTTGGAGAGTACGGCGATTACTACATTGACCGTCAGCTTGCGAACATGACCGCCGAGGGTGTGATCACCGCCGAAGATGCACAGGTAGCAATGATGGAACGCAACGGGGCGACCTTTGAGCAGGCACGCGAGAGAGTCAAGATGGAATTGGCAATGAAGGTGCCGACCATGGCGGCGCTGATGGCTGGTCTTACGGCTGATAACTTTGCCCAGGGCGTAGGCAGAGCGGCCGCAACCCTGCCCGCCAGTCTCTTTGGTTCTGGTCTCTTGCCTGAAGGTGAGATCAAGTACCGAGGATTGAAGCAGGAATGGAACGAGGCATGGAAGAAAAGCGACAACGGCGACAAGACCGCGATCCCTGAGTTCTTCGACGAGCATCCCGAATATCAGGCGTATCTATCCAAGGGCAAGCAGCCAGAGGAGCGGTTACGTTCGTTCCTTGTCGGTCAGATATGGGATGGATACATGGCGCTGGGTGAAACGAACCAGAAGCAGGCAAGGAAAGAGATGGGTGATCTATTCTCGCAGTCCTTCCTCGACAAAGAAACGCGCAGCTATGACACGCTGACAGTTGACCAGCTTACCAATTGGGCGCAGATGCTACAAAAGAAAGTGCCGACCACACCACAGACCGCGCCAGCATTGGAACAACCCGCGCCACAACTCAACCTGTATGATAAGAACGTGACCGACATCACAGATACCTACTACAAACAACGGCGCGAGAAGTTCCCTGACTATTACCAGGTGGAGTCGGGCTACTACAACATCCCCAAGAGCGAGAGAACCGCGTACCTGTTGGCACATCCCGACCTGAAACAATACTGGACATGGAAGGACAAATGGAACAGCGCCTATCCTGAACTTAGTCCAGTGTTCAAGGGGCAGGTATTCAAGACAGTGGACACGAGCGGCTGGTCTCCGTACCTTGTAGACTACGTGGCACAGTACGCAATGACTGGCGAGAAGCTGGGCAAGGGCGCACAGAAAGCGTTGGAGCAGCAGTGGATTATGGCAGGACGACCGATGGACAACATGCAGTCATGGCTTGATAGTCAGGTAGCGCCTGCGATGTTGTACGGCGGGCAGTAATGAATGGCGCAGAAATTAGGCGTTGTTCGATACGGTATCCCACTGGATATAAACGAACAATACGAATTGCTGGGTGAGCTTCTGTCAGCGCAGGCGAGAGTCAGTGAACTTGAATTAGATGGTGCCTGGATGTTGGCACGCGCACGGGAAGATATGCTAAAAGCAAGGATAGAAATGTTGGAACAATGCCGGGACGAGCTAACCAAACTGGTGCAGGAATTGGAGGCTGAATTGAAAAAGTGCAAGAGGACAAAGAAATGATAATCATTTACGTGGACGGTGAGCAGGTACTAGCCCCGATAGAGTGTATCTATGTGCCATCCTTCGAGTTTGAAGATAAGCGTATAGCCACCAAGGAAGACGAAGAAAATAGAGGAGTATAATTTGAACATGGCAAACAAACAGAACCAACCCCCAGCCCCTACCCAAGCGAGTACACTTGGAGAGGGTAGCAAGATCATGGATGAGATCGTAAGCACTGCGCGGCAGATATGGGCGAACAAGGACAAGCCCGAACAGTTGCGGCATTACATCATTGTGCTGCATGGACATATTGCGGCATTGGATGAAGAACAAAAAGTAGTATAATTTCTTTGAGATTGTTTCGGGCGAAGAACAAGAACGCCCTCGCAATGACATAGTAATAACGTCCGACAGACATTTGAAACGGGACACACTTATAGAGTGTGTCCCGTTTTCGTTTGTATCAAGTGCATAGGAGGCACATAGGCAATGGCAGAGACTACACAAGTTACTGGAACAGCGGGCGCGGTGGTGGCTCCACCGATTGACCCGACTTTGGCACAGACAATTCCTACAACGGAAGCTGCACCAGAGACACCAGTACAACCAACGTATGTCACGAAAGAGGAACTGGATCAGATCATGGCGGAAACCCTTCGCCGTGCCAAACAATCTGACCGGGACCGCATGAAACAAATTGACGAGAAGTTGAGCGCGATCAAGACTCGCATGGAAGCGGGCGGCGCACAACTGACCGCATCACAGGTAGACGTGTTACGGGATCAGGTCGAGCAATCCTTGGAACCCACACCCGTCGGGCAGTCACTCGCGCCAGCCAGCGCATTGACCCCTGAGATGCAGGCACAAGTTGATTATGTTTACAGCCAGATAGACGCGACGTTTGCAGATGTAGGGACCGCAGTCACACCCAACGATCCCGAATGGAAAGCGATCAAGGAAGCATTGGACGACCCGAAAGGAAGCCTGCCCAAAGCGATCCGCGCCGCAAGCAAAGCCGCCGAAGCCAAAGCCGTAAGACTGGCAGAGCAAGCAAGCGGAGCAGCCGCCAGAGTTTCATCTGGTGGGCCGCAGTCACCAGTCACTACCTCAGCCTCAAGTTCACATGATCTTTGGAGTAACGCATACAAAAAATAACCTAGCCCCCTCCGCCTTCGGCACCTCCCCCAAATGGGAGAGCGCCATTTGGAGGAGGGCAACCAATAACAAGGAGAGCCTACAATGGCTAACGAATTTACCCTTGCCTCTTACGAGTTGACTGCCGTTGACAATCTTAGCAAGGCAATCGCCCGCACCTGGCGCGAAGCAAGCCCCATCCTCGACAAGCTGAGTTTCAAAACCTCCGGCTTGTTATCACAAAAGTTTTTGCGATACGGGAACCTCCCGACTGTTCCCTGGCGCAAGATCGGCGAGACGTTCAGCAATTTGAACGTGACCCCCGACAACGTGGAAGAACGCCTGTACTTCATGGGCGCGAAGATCGACACCCCGTATGAATACGTGAAAGCTGATTCATTGGTGGATGTCCGCGCTACCCGAACCGAAGCCGTGATGAAAGCCGCCGCCTTTGGTTTCAACGAAGCGTTCTTTATCAATACCCCCTTGGCTGATGAAGATGCCCCTGTTGGTCTTTGGTACCGCATGGTGAATGACCTGCCCTCGACACAGAACATCAATGCCGCGCTGGATATTTCCCCCGATACCGCCGTGACCTCATGGCAGCATAAGATGTTTGATGTGGTGGATGATCTGCTTGACCGTGTAGACGGCAACCCTGGCGAAAAGACTCTGTTCATGGGTAGGACCATGTTCCGCCGTTTCCAAGCCGCCATGCGTTCATCCCAGCTACTCGCCACCACAAAGGACAGCCTCGGTCGTCAGTTCATTACTTACGGCGAAGGCGGCCCGATGGTGATTGACGCTGGTTACAAGATCACATCATCCACTGGCGCTCAAACCCTGCCCATTTTGGGCGATGCTGAGACAGCCTTCACCAGTTTATCGGGCGGCGCAGCGTCTTCGATGTACTGCGTGCGCTTCGGTGAACCCTATGTATCGGGCTGGTGCCAAGAGATGCCGACCGCTGAGGATGTTGGTCTGACTGAAGACCGCACCAACTACCGCACAGTGGTTCGCTTCTCACCTGGCTTGTACATTGTGAACCCACGTTCCGCCGCGATTGCCTACGGCTGGACTGCTGCATAAGACCCCCCTCCCGACCTCCCCCCATTTCAAAGAACGAAATGGGGGGAGGAGGAAGTAGGAAAGGAAAAAAACTATGGATACCAATTTAGTTTTACGCGATGGAACTGCCGCCCTTGCAGGCGATGAGACCTTGACATCCGTCAAGATCGGACCCATGACCCGCCCCCTGTGGCTGCATGTGACTGTTGAGAAGACATCAGCGGGCGATACGCTGGACGTTGAACTAGAGTTCTGCGCCCTGGCTGCTTCGACCACTGAAATCTACAACATGAACATGAAGCAGATTTCCACCCTCGGACATTACTCGATCCCGTTCTACACCCAGCTTGAATACTTGCAGGTGAAGTTGAACGAGACCAATAACGGCGGGCTGGACTTTGGTGTAGTGAAAGTTTGGATTGACGACTCCGGGCGCTATGTTGGCGCATACAACAAGTAAGGAGTGAGCCATGTCTAATATTGAAATTGGAGATGGTAAATGGAGCATCACCCCGCCCACTGGTAAGAGCCTTGTCCTGAATGGCGTGGAGATCAAGAAGATCACCGCTACCGTTGGATATGCTGAGTTCACTGATGGAGGCGCAGCGGTTGGAACGTACAACCTGCCCGCGATCATCCCCGTAGGTGCGCTGTATCTTGGGACTGCGATCACTGCCATTACCGGCTTCACCAACGACACATCCGCAGTCATCACCATTGGCGATGGCACAGATGTAGACCGCTACAACACAGGCACGCCCAGCGTATTTACCACTGCCGCTTATGGAATTGCAGCGGGAGCGCCGAGCGGTGTACTGTACCATGCCACACAGGTTACACCGAAACTCACAGTCACCACGGCGGCAGACTTTACTTCTGTCAATGCGGGCAGTGTGACAATCGAAATGTATTACCTGACATAAGCCCCCCCTCCTGCCTCCCTCCATTTCAAATGACGAAATGGAGGGAGGTAAGGAATTGAAAAGGAGTCTACTATGGGAAGCGCAATCATACGGACAGCGACCATAGCCAATGGCGCAAGCCTGAGCGATGCCATTGCCACTGACGGCGCGGCAGTTGTGGGCATTGTGATGCCCGCCGCGTGGACTGCTGCCAACCTGACGTTCCAATGTAGCGCCGACGATGTTACATTTGCCAACCTGTACGATGAACTTGGCACAGAGAAGACAGTCACAGCCAGCACCAGCCGCTATATTTATCTCAACCCCGCCGACTTCTCAGGGTGCGACTCATTGAAAGTACGCAGCGGCACGGCAGGATCGGCAGTGAACCAGGGGGGAGATAGAAGCATTGTCTTTGTCCTGATAAAACTATGACGAAGATGAAAATAATACTATTAGGAAGCAGGGTATCGGCAGGATATAGAAGCAAGAACTATACCTTGTTCGATACCTTTACCGCCGCACTTGCCGCAGGATCAGTGAACACGACCAGCGCCGAACCCGTAGGAGGAGCGCGATCTGTGACCGATGCCAACAGCAAGATCAGCATTACAAGCGGTATCCTAAACTTCGCCACAGGCGCAGTGGCAAATAATGGAGTATGGTACACAGCACTATCACGGCAGGCAGGAAGAACACTACTTGCCACAATGACCCTCGCCAGCAATGCCATAGGCGCAACGATTGGATGGGATGCCAGCGCGGGGAGCTCCATCAATGACGCGATCAGCTTCAATTCAAGCGCACAGAACCTAGCAGTAAGAGCCAAT
>CAUYUB010000036.1:0-8558 GCA_963575685.1 Gammaproteobacteria bacterium
TCACCTTATCCAATTTCCGCTACCCGCGTTCGTTGCGCCTCCAGCTTCGCTAGCGCCCCGCCCATCTGGCTCAGGCGTTCACGCTCTTTTTCGACCACTTCGGCTGGCGCCCGATCCACAAAATTTGGATTGGTAAGTTTGGTGTGGGTGCGCTCTAAATCTTTACGTAGTCGGTCCATCTCCTTATCGAGGCGTTTGAGTTCAGCAGCAGCATCGATGAGGCCAGCCATTGGGATAAAAAGATGCAGCTGTCCGACCAGAGCGGTAGCTGAGGGTGGGGCTTTGCTCTCGTTAGGAAGCCAAGTGATCGAATCTAGGCGTGCCAAAGCGCAAAGGAAGGCGTGATTGCGGATGGTGCGTTCGTGATCCCGGAGTTCGCCGTGTTGAAGCAGGACAGATAAGGGTTTGGCGGGGGAGAGATTCATCTCGCCACGAATGTTTCTCACGCCCAAAATGAAATCCATGACCCACTGCATTTCGGCTTCAGCCTCGGGGTCCAGCCGGTTGGGATCGGTGCGGGGGTAGGATTCCCGCATTAGGGTTGGACCGGTGCAACCTGCGAGCGGTGCAACCCGTTGCCAGATCTCCTCTGTGATAAAGGGGATGAGCGGATGAGCAAGACGCAGGAGGGTTTCCAGGACGCGCACCAGGGTGCGTCGAGCACCGCGTTGGGCGGCTGCCGGGGCGTTGCCGGTAAGAACGGGTTTGGAGAGTTCCAGATACCAATCGCAGTATTCGTTCCAAGTGAATTCATAAAGGGCACTGGCGGCCAGATCGAAACGGTAGCCATCGCTCGCCTCGGTGACAGTGGCAATGGTGTGTTCGAGGCGCGAGAGGATCCAGCGATCGGCAAGTCCTAATTCGACCGGATCATTGCCTAGGCCGGTATCCCGACCCTCGGTATTCATGAGGACGTAACGCGCAGCGTTCCAGAGCTTATTGCAATAATTGCGGTAGCCGCCAATCCGCCCCAGCTCGAAATTGATATCACGTCCAGTGGTGGCGAGTGCGGCAAAGGTAAAGCGCAGGGCATCGGTACCAAAGGAGGGGATGCCGTCCGGGTATTCCTGGCGCGTGGCTTGTTCGATGCGTCGGGCCATCTCCGGTTGCATAAGGCCCGCGGTGCGTTTGGTGATGAGGGCCTCCAGATCGATGCCATCAATCAGATCGATGGGGTCGAGGACATTCCCCTTGGACTTAGACATCTTCTGGCCATGAGCATCACGCACCAAGCCATGGATATAGACCTCGCGGAAGGGTACCTCGCCGGTGAATTTCAGGCCCATCATGATCATCCGGGCAACCCAGAAGAAGATAATATCGAAGCCGGTAACTAAGACCGAGGTCGGATAAAAGGTGGCTAGCGCTGGAGTAGGCTGTGGCCAGCCCAGTGTCGAAAACGGCCACAGCGCGGAGGAAAACCAGGTATCAAGAACATCCTCGTCTTGTCGCAAGGGGATATCAGCGGCCAGACCGTATTTAGCACGGACCGCCTCCTCGGTGGGTGCGACATAGATCTTGCCGGCCTCGTCATACCATGCGGGAATGCGATGGCCCCACCAGATTTGGCGACTAATGCACCAGTCTTGAATATTGCGCATCCATTCGAAATAGGTCTTGGCCCAATTCTCCGGGATAAATCGGATACGCCCTTCTTCTACGGCCTGAACTGCCGGCGCGGCGAGCGGGGCCACCCGGACGTACCACTGGTCAGTCAGGAAGGGTTCGATGACGGCCTGGGTACGGTCGCCGCGTGGGACCATGAGCTTGTGGGGCTGGACTTTCTCTAGTAGTCCCGCTGTCTCCAGGTCTGCCACCATGCGCCGACGCGCCTCAAAGCGGTCAAGACCACGATAGGCAGGCGGTGTCTGGTCGTTGAGATGGGCATCGCCGGTCAGGATATTGATGATCGGCAGACCATGGCGTTGGCCGACGGCGTAGTCGTTGAAATCGTGGCCTGGGGTGATTTTGAGGCAGCCGGTACCGAAGGCCGGGTCGACATAGGTATCGGCGATAATTGGAATAGTACGTTCGGTCAGCGGCAGCACTACCTGCTTTCCGATCAGGTGGCGGTAGCGTTCGTCCTCGGGGTGAACCGCCACAGCGGTGTCGCCGAGTAAGGTTTCGGGCCGGGTAGTCGCGACCACCACATGCCCATTGCCGTCGGCAAGCGGATAGCGAATGTGCCACAGGGATCCGTCTTCTTCCTGAGATACGACTTCGAGATCGGAGACCGCAGTGTGTAATACCGGGTCCCAATTTACTAGGCGCTGGCCACGGTAGATCAGCCCTTCGTCATAGAGTCGGACGAAGACTTCGGTTACCGCCGCAGAAAGTCCTTCGTCCATGGTGAAACGCTCCCGCGACCAATCCAGCGAGGCCCCCATTCGTCGCAATTGAGAAGTAATGGTGCCCCCGGAATGGGCTTTCCATGCCCAGATCCGGCGCAAAAATTCTTCCCGCCCGAGGTCGTGACGCGTTTTGCCCTCAGCATTGAGCTGGCGCTCCACTACCATCTGCGTAGCAATACCAGCATGATCGGTACCCGCCTGCCATAAGGTATTACGTCCCCTCATGCGGTGGTAACGGGTCAGGGCATCCATCAGGGTATCCTGAAAGGCATGTCCCATGTGCAGGCTACCCGTAACATTGGGCGGCGGGATCATGATGCAATAAGGTGCACCTTGCTCACTCGGACGAAAATAGCCCTGGTCTTCCCAGATCTGGTACCAATGTTGTTCGATGGCGTGGGGGTTGTAAGTCTTATCCATGAGGGTAGCCAGGAAGTGTGGGAGGATAATCATCCTGCGGGATTTTATGCTGCTTCTGAATCAAGTTCTGAGTCTGATTCTGGAGTGAGGCGTTTGAAGAGGGTGGCATTGCATTCCGGGCAGGAGGGGATATGAGAAATTTCCTGGAAGCGGATGAGATTACCGCACGAGGTACATTGCAGCGTACCGGGGCCGGTGACATCATCGGTGAGATATTCGTCGGCGTGGCGGGCCTCCTCCGCCAACTGAGAAAGCTCAACACGGGTACGATCCGCTACGCTCAGGAAGGCATCAGCCAGACGTTCCTCGATCAGCTCCAGATCGAACTGCATCCAATCCGCCAAATCGCCTTGAGAAGCGGCGAGATGTTCCGCGGCATCTTCGATATCGCGGCGGAGAAATTTCCCGATACGTTCGGCCTCCTCTCGGGAGAGTTCCTGAAGTTCTACCGCCTTATCCTTACCGACGGCGATGGCATGGGCCAGGGAAGGGGTTGTACCCTTTTCCGCACCGTGGTCCAAGACCGTCCTAACCCGCTCCATCATGCGGTGATAGCCGTGGAGTAGATGTTCGTTGTGTTGTTTTGCGGGAGTCATGGCGAGGTCCTTACGTTTTTAGCGTTTCAATGGCGACGACGTACGATGTAATTGGCGAGCCAGCGTAGCACATCGGCAGAGTCATCGAAGATCGCAAGACTCTCCAAAGCTTCCTCCTGGAGTTCGGCGGCCCGTTCTTTTGCCGCGGCGAGGCCCATGAGTGATGGGTACGTAGATTTATCGAGGGCGATGTCAGCCCCTTGTCGCTTGCCGAGGACCTTCGTATCCCCTTCGACATCCAACACATCGTCTTGGATCTGGAACGCGAGCCCAATGCATTTGGCATAGCGGTCAAGACGTTCATGGCGTTCGGCATCGACGTTTGGGCAGGCGTAGAGGCCGAACAGGACACTGGCACGGATGAGGGCGCCGGTCTTATGGATGTGGACGAGTTCCAATTCGGGGAGCGTGAGCTCATGGCCCTCGGCAGCCAAATCCATGGCTTGACCACCTGCCATACCCCGTGAACCGGCGGCGAGGGCTAAGGCTTCCACCATCCGCAGGCGGTTTTCACCGGGGGCCTGAGGCGCATGACCAAGGATGTAGAAGGCCAAAGTTTGTAGGGCATCTCCGGCCAATAGCGCGGTGACCTCACCATAGACCTTGTGACAGGTGGGTTTACCTCGACGCAAGTCATCGTTGTCCATCAGCGGTAGGTCGTCGTGGACCAGCGAATAGGCATGAATCAGTTCCACGGCACAGGCAGCGGCATCCAAGGCCTCTGGGGCAACTCCTAAGGCGCGACCAGTCCCGTAGACCAACAACGGACGCACTCGTTTTCCCCCTCCCAGAGCGGCATAACGCATGGCTTGGTGGAGGTCGGCAGGGGCCGTTTGAAGGGAAGGCAGCCAATGTCGCAACGCCTCTTCAACCCGTGTCTGACAATGGGTTACAAAGGCGTCCACGGTGGAGAGGTTAGTCGTCATTGCGTTGCGCCTCGAAATCAGAATCTATCAGCGTTACTACCCCCTCCTTCTCCATCAGAATCTGAACCCGCTGCTCGGCGGTATCCAAAGCGTGCCGACAGGTACGGACCAGCTCGACACCTCGTTCAAAATCCTGGAGCGACTGCTCCAGGCTGAGTTCTCCACGCTCCATGCGTTCCACTAGAGTCTCCAGTGTTTTGATGCTCTGTTCAAAATCCGGGGTAGCAGCGGGTAAGGTCATGGGCACTTGGTCGGTGAGATGGGCGGTTACGCTAAACCAGGGGAGGTTGTGGGTCAATGCAACGACAGTAAATCTACCGTTTATTCTGTCTCATTTGCTTGGCCGCCGGGAAACTATGCCATATCAGTGCGCTCTGTCAATGTAAGGCAGCATCAATATTTATCCCAACCGTTCCACCCATATTTTTGCCGCTGGTCGGATTAGATCGAGCCACCACCCCGGAAAGAAACCTACCGCTAGTATAATCAGGGCCATGGCTAAAGCCATTCCCAGTTCCCGAGGTCGCAAGTCTATGGATTCCCGCACGACTACCTGATTGGCTGGACCAAGAAAAACCCGGCGATACATCCCAAGGAAATTGGCCGCACCTACTATCATCGCGAATAGTGCGGCGAGGCCAGCGCCAGCATGGGTTTTGAATGCACCGAGTAAAATCAGCAATTCCCCAGGAAATCCACTAGTGCCCGGCATCCCCATGCCGGCAAGTCCCAGGAGTAAAAACAGGCTTGCCAATAATGGCATGGTCTGCGCCACACCACCCAGTTCACGAGAATCGGTAGTGCCGGTGCGGCTATGGAGAAAGGCTACCAACAAGAAGGCACCGCCGGCCGCGATGGTAAAGTGGAGCAATTGGAGTATCGCCCCTTGGATACCTTGGAGATTGAAAGAGGCAATGCCGAGTACCACCAGGCCAACGTGAGAAAGGCCGGCATAGGCCAACATCCGCCGCAAGTCGGTCTGAACCAGGGCGATGATGGCGCCCATGACCAGACCGGTGGTACCCAGCCCGGCCAGCAGCCAATGGAATTCTCGGGCAGCATGGGGGGCAAGGGGTACAGCGAAACGGATTAGGCCATAGGCACCGAGCTTGAGACCGGTCAGGAGGGCAGTCGCTGCGATTGGTCCTTCCATCGCCATCAGCGGCAGCCAGGTATGGAGTGGGGGCAGCGGTACCTTGACCCCAAAACCGAGCAACAATAAAAGAAAGACCAGCGTTTCGGTATCCGGTGGGAGGGAGGTGGCGAGCAGCGTCGGCAGGTCAAAGGCCAATCCCGCATGGAAGGACAAGAGCAGGAACCCGAACAGCAACGGCACCCCTCCGGCGAGCATCACCAGCGTATATTTGACTGCGGCATGGTGCCGATGTGCGCCGGTTCCCCAGAGTCTGACCAGAAAAAAAAGCGGCGCCAGCGTCAACTCCCAGCACAAAAAGAACAGAATAGTATCTAGGGCGCAGAAGACCCCCAGGATTGCCGCCTCCAATAATAATAATAAACTGTAATAGAGCCGTGCTGCCCCTCCCCCTGCCCAACCCGTGACTTTCTTGAGGATGAGGGTTGGACATGGGGATAGGCATAACTGATTCCAGGAAGTCAGGATAACGCCGACGAACAACAACGCTGTCGCTGGCAAAAATAATACGGAGATGCCGTCTACACCGATCAGGTAATGGATCCCAAGGTCGGGCATCCAATCGAGTCGGACGATGAACTGGAAACCAGACTGAGTGCCGTCAAAACTCGCCACTACTACCAGGGTCACTACCAAAGAAAAGAGTGCCGTGGCCAATGCGATATAACGCGTCCATTGGGGCCGAGGCAACAACCAAATCACAACGGCACCCGCCGGTAGGGAGAGAAACAGTAGCCCCAACAGTGGCAGACCCATGCGATTCATCCCTCCCCCAGATGCGTAACAACGGTTTCGATGCTTGCATCAATCAGTTCAATCCAGGGTTCGACGTAAAAACCGGCCACCAACAGCACCGCCATCATTACCGCACCGATAAGATTTTCCATCAGTAGTGTCCGCTCTACTGCGATGGCACGCCCTTCCGGTGCCGGTGCGAGAAAGGCACGTTGAAAGGCCCAGAGTAGAAATCCGGCCGCTGCTACGTTACCGAGTGCCGTGGTTACTGCCGGTAAGGTACCGAAGCGATCAATCACCGCGCCTAATACTAGGTGGGCGGCATCAAAACTAGGGGTGCCGGGCATGCCGATGGTGGATAAGCCCGCAATGAAGAAGGTGACCGCTACAAACGGAATCCGATCGAATAGGCCACCGAGACGGTTAAGGTCGGTAGAACGGGCGCGACGGAAGACGAAACCGACCATAAACAGCATCACCGTAACTGCAAGACCGGAGGTGACCGAAAGCAGCATAGCCCCTTGGATACCTTTAACATTAAGGGTGAAAAGACCCACTACAATCAGACTGGTGTGGCTGATCACCGCGAAAGACAATAGCCGGCGCAGGTTCGTTTGGAGGAGTGCCAAAATTGCCGCATAAAATACGCCAATCATGGCAATACTGACCACGTAAGGTCGCCAGGTAACCGCTGCCGTGGGGATTAATGGCAGCAGAAACCGTACCATCCCATAGATGCCGGTCTTCACACCCAGGAGCAGCGCAGGCGCTACCGCTACCGTACCACGGTGTACCACATGCGGCAGCCAACCGTGTAGTGGAAAAAGCGGAGTGCGTAGCGCCAAACCGTAAAAAAGTAGGAAAAAAGCCACCGATTGAAACTTGGCAGGCAGCGGCGTATGTACCAAGTCGAAAAGATCGAAACTCCAGTAGCCGCTCTGGTCGGCATGGTTCCAGGCCAAGACGATGGTCCCGGCGATCAATAGTAGTAAGCCGGTTCCTTGAAATTGTAGAAAACGTGCCATGGCCATCGCCCGATCTTCTTCCGCGGCCGTAGACCAGTTGCCGATGAATAGCGCCACCAATACCAACTCCGCTGCTGAGGTGATGACAAACCAAGATAAATCGAGGGTCGTCAACATGACCATTAATACTGATTCCGCTGCTAAAATGAGTGTCGAAAGACGGCTGGCGGAATGGAGGCGGCGCACCAGGCTATAAATGGTGAGCATCAGGGTGATGAACGCTGCGAGTAGAATAAACAGGACGGTCAGACCGTCAGCAGCCGCATGGTAGTGAAGCCATGGTAGATGCTCGGAAAATTGTAGCGCCGCTATATTATTGTCAATTCGTTCGTAGCTGATGACGGCAAGTAGTAGTTCTGCTCCGGCTACAAAACGCGCCAGGAAAATAGCCCCCCACCAATTACGCAACCAGAAAACAAATGTTGCACCAACGATAGGGAGAAGCTGGATGATGGCTAACAAGGGGTAGTCCAACTGTACCGACCAGGCAATTTCTTTCATTAGTTTAGTGGTTCGCGGTTTTGTCTGTAAGATATTATTCTATATACAGTTTATGGTTTGTGAAGGATTGTCTGTTGCATGTGCCATCATTAGTATGGCAGGTAAAGGCAGGGTTGTTGGAGGTATTCCGGTGTACCAACTTCGGGTGGGAGAACTGGGCGCTCCCTGGATGAAAAAATCAAAGAAAAATGATTTGCAGGATCACCGGCCGATAAAATTTTCCCAGAAATTACCTTATCCCTTAATGACCTTGAATACCACCCGCTCGAATCCCAGTGCTACCACCGCGTAGCAGTGCAACGCCGCTAAACCATAACGTGTGGTGAGCGTCGCGCCGTAGCGCTTGGCTTGTTCCGCTGCTTCATTCAGCTTGGCCGCTACGGCAGGGAGTATGGCTATATCCTCACCCGAATAAGCCCGTAGCGCCTTGCGATTTCACCAGCGAAAAATCCCATTTCATCACGACGTATCGGTTATGCAAAGGCGTCGGATTTTTACCAATAGCCAGCTGGCCGAACAAGGTCTCGAATTGGCCTGCCCGGTTCAGGTCGTAATAGTGTTCCAGCATCGACAGCAACAGGCTCTTGCCGAACCGGCGTGGGCGGATGAATAGCAGTTGCTTGCCGGTGGTTTCCAGCAGCGGAATCCGGTCGGTGCGGTCCTGGTAGAAATACTGTTCCTCGATGAGGGAGGAAAAGTCGCTCATACCATAAGGAAATTTCATAAGCGCGGCTCGAAAGTCTATTTTTCGTTAATCATGGTCTGTAACTCGGCAACCGTCAGCCAGCGGTCATTTTGGTCGCTGCTGTAGTGAAACCCCTCGGGCAGAGAATCTCCGATGAGGCCGTTTT
>CAUYUB010000037.1:0-8520 GCA_963575685.1 Gammaproteobacteria bacterium
GGCTGGTATGTGAATAACATAAGGATTAAAGAAACTTTTGGATATAATTGGTATACAATACCGATCTTCCTCTGCGGCAGCCGATACGAGACACTTGGTTAGGTCTGTGCGAAGAAATGGCACGTCGCTGCATCCGCGTGCGGGAAACCCTTCCTGCTACGCAGCAACTTGACGTCCATTACGAAGACATGAACCGCCACTGGCAAGAGGTGATGGGGCGCATTTATGATTTCATCGGCATGGAGTTTACCTCTGAAGCGGAGAATGCCATGGAGGTTTGGCTTGCTGGCAGTGAACGGGATGGTCGCCATGTACGCCATCGCTACGCCCTTGAAGATTTTGGCCTGCGTCGGGATGAAGTTGACGCTACCATGATGTTTTATCGGGAACGCTACGATATCCCTTATGAAGGGAGGAAAATGTAAGCGTAAAAATGATGGTGGGTTTGCCTCATGTGTGTGTATGAACGTAACATGAAGTTCCTCCCATCGGGCTGGATGCCATACTACGCAATACGATAAAGGTAATAATAATATGATAAAACCTCATCTCCGCGTCTGGTCCGTTCTCTTCACCTTCGTCTGGGCCACCTCCGCTACCGCAGAGATCTCGGAAGAAGAGGAACTGGCTCTGGCCTACGGCGACCGGGCGACCGTTTCCATCGCTACCGGCAATAGACAGGATCTCCGTCGTGCTCCCGCGGTAGCAACCGTTATCACAGCGGAGGACATTGCCGCCATGGGCGCAACAGATTTGGACGAGGTGCTGGAAACAGTGCCGGGAATACACGTTGCCCGTAGCAACATTGCTTATGCTCCGCTCAATATCATCCGTGGTATTTATAGCGTTAGTAATCCGCAAACCCTGATGCTGCAAAATGGTATCCCGACCACCACCATGTTTACCGGCGGCAAAGGCAACGTGTGGGGTGGTTTACCCCTGGAAAATATATCCCGCATCGAAATTATCCGTGGTCCTGGCTCTGCCCTCTATGGTGCCGATGCCTATGCCGGGGTCATCAACATCATTACCAAGATTGCGGAAGAGACCCCAGGCACCCAGTTAGGTATGCGCGCCGGCTCCTTCAGTAGCTGGGATACCTGGGTACAGCACGGTGGTAAATTTGGGGCAGTGGACGTGGCCGGCTATCTCCGGATCGGTAGCACCAACGGATTGAATGAAATCATTACCACGGATGCTCAGAGTGCATCCGACCGGAAATTCGGTACCCATGCCTCTTTGGCGCCGGGACCGGTCAATACCGGAAGGGACGCCATCGATAGCAGCCTCGATTTGTCCTATGGCAAGTGGCGCCTACGCGCCGGCTACAAGTTGCGGGACAACGTGGGAACCGGTGCCGGTGTTGCCTCCGCCCTGGATCCCGTTGGTCAGGCGAAAAGCGAACGCATTACCACCGATCTTTCCTGGACCAACCCTAAAGTATCGCAAGACTGGGGTATGGGCCTCATGGCCAGCTATCTGGAATATAACGATACGGTACCGGTCAATTTTGTATTGTACCCTCCAGGTAGTGCCGGCTTTCCAAATGGAATGATTGGTGCCCCTGAGAAATGGGAACGGGATATAAGGCTTTCAGCCTTCGCTACCTATTCGGGATTTATTAATCATAATTTGCGCTTTGGTGTGGGTCACGATGACCTGAATCTGTACAAAACTGAGGAACACAAAAATTTCGACTTTAGTACCGGCAAGCCGATAGTGGAAAGCTCGGTCATCGATTTCACCAACACTACCCCCTTTATGTTCCCTCAACGGCGTAAGGTCGATTACCTTTATGTCCAGGACGAGTGGAATTTCGCCAAAGACTGGACACTGACCGCCGGGGTGCGCCACGACAAATTCTCCGACTTTGGCGGTACCACTAATCCCCGTTTGGCCCTGGTTTGGGATGCTACTCTGGACCTGACCGCCAAGCTTCTGTATGGCCGCGCCTTCCGCGCTCCCGCTTTTAGCGAGGAATACAGCATCAACAACCCAGTTTTGCAGGGCAATCCAAATTTGCGCCCGGAAACCAATAGCACTCTCGAAGCTGCCTTCTCCTGGCAAGCCCGTAGGGAACTCCAGGTCAACTTGAACGTCTTCCGTTATCAGATGAAGGACATTATCCGTACCGTGTCCAATATCTATAACAATACCGGAAAACAACATGGCAACGGCATGGAGTTGGAAACCATTTGGGCTTACAGCCGCACCCTGCGCCTGATAGGCAACTATTCCTACCAGCGGTCTACCGACGAGGCTACTGGCAAGGATGCTGGCTACGCACCCCATCAACACCTTTACCTACGTACTGACTGGCGTTATGCGAATGGCTGGTTTTCCAGCGCACAGGTGAACTGGGTTGCTGACCGCCAGCGCTCCCCCGGTGATACCCGGCCCCCAGTGCCGGACTACACCACATTTGATTTAACCGTGCGCGCGCCGACCCAAGGTTCTTGGGATTTTACCGCTTCCGTTCGAAATCTATTCAACGCTACGGTTCTCGAACCTTCCCTTGCTCCGGGTCTAATTCCCTACGACCTTCCCATGGCGGGTCGCACCATTTATTTGCAGGCGATTTACAAGATGTAACCTTGATGCGCTCATTGCCAGTCCCCTCGCAGCATTCAAAACATATCAATCGGGTCCACATCCAAGGACCAATGTAATACCCGCCGACCGGAGGGTAGGGTTTCCAAAATGGGTGCCCAGTGGTTTAATAATTTTTGTAGGTCGGTACGTCGCGACGCTTGGAGCAAAAGCTGGGCACGATAACGATCCGCGCGGCGCTCCATCGGGGCGGATAGGGGGCCGTAGATCTGCACCGTCTCATTCTCGATCAGTGCCTTGGCCTGTTCCCGTGCCTCCCGTAAAAAGGTAAGAGGTGGTTCGCGTTTCGCTGCCTCCGCCCGGAGCAGGGCGAGCGCACTATAAGGGGGCCACTCCGCCTGTGCACGTTCGGCCAAGGCAACCTCGGCGAAGGCCGGATAGCCGCCGGTAAGTAGGGTGTGCAGTAGAGGATGGTCGGGGTTGTGGGTCTGGAGTAGCACCTGACCGGGTTTGTCGGCGCGGCCAGCGCGTCCGGCCACCTGGACCAAAAGCTGGGCAAGGCGTTCGGGGGCACGAAAATCGGCCCCATACAGACCTTGATCGACGTCCACCACCACCACCAGCGTGACCTCGGGAAAATCGTGGCCCTTAGCCAACATCTGGGTCCCGACCAAGATCCGCGCCTGTCCGTTGCGGACCTCATTGAGCAAGGCATCCAGGGCGCCATGTCGGCGTGTGCTGTCACGGTCGATGCGTACCAATGGGTAGTTCGGAAAGCGCTCGATCAATGCCTGTTCGAGACGCTCGGTCCCCGCTCCCAATGGGTGTAGCGCGACTGCGCCACAGCTCGGACAGGTTCGCGGGGCTGGGGTTCCTGCCCCGCAGTGATGGCAGCGTAGCCGCCACTCCTCGCGGTGAAAGGTCAGGCGCGCATCACACCGTTGACACCCCGCCACCCAGCCACATTGGTGACACAGCAACACCGGGGCATAGCCGCGACGGTTGAGAAAGACCAATACCTGCTCTCCCCGTTCCAGATGTCCTTCCATCACCTTCAGCAGGGGCTCGGCAAGGCCGTGATACAAGGATTGGCGGCGCAGATCCATCACCCGAATAACAGGAGGTTGCGCGTAACCGGCACGTTGCGAGAGGTGGAGGTGACGATAGCGACCAACGCGGGCATTGTGCAGACTCTCCAGCGCCGGCGTGGCGGAGCCCAGTAGTACCGGGATCTGGGCGCGTTGGGCGCGGACTACCGCCAGATCGCGGGCATGGTAGCGAAATCCTTCCCATTGTTTGAATGACAGATCGTGTTCCTCATCCACCACAATCAGCCCCAATCGCGGGAGGGGGGTGAAGATGGCGGAACGGGTGCCGATGACGACGGCCGCGGTTCCGTCGGTGGCGGCACGCCAGGCGGCACATCGGGCAGAGTCGGAGAGTCCCGAGTGGATCTCCACCAGTGGAGCGGCAAGGCGTCGCCGAAAGCGTTCCACCAGTTGGGGCGTAAGTCCGATCTCGGGGACCAGCACCAGCGCTTGGCGTCCTTTCATCAGGACGTGGCGCACCGCCTCCATGTAGACCTCAGTCTTGCCGCTACCGGTCACGCCTTCCAGAAGCAGGGCCTGAAAACCGACCACAGCCGCGACCGCCGCGGTTACTGCCTGCTGATCCGCACTCAGGGGCGGGCCGGGTTCGGCAGGGTCGCTCGGTACCGATATCAGGGCAGCGAGGGTTTCCTCATCTCCAGGGCAAGTCTCGACCAAACCGCGCTCGCGCAGGGCACGCAGGGCGCGGAGGACCGCGTTGTCGGCATTTTTTTGCTGGAGCGAGCGGGTAGATGGTTGGGTGAGGTTGGTCAAACTCATCAACCCTTCGGAGAATGCTTCGTTCAGACCTTCGAGTAGGCCCTCGGGATGCTGATGCAGGTAAGCAAGTAGTAACGCTTGACGCGGGGCGCGGGTCAGTTGGGTAGGATTGAAGGCCCGGCCGGCCGCAGTGAGGCGCCAACCGCCGGGACGTGATGCCGCTTTCCGGGTCGGCGGCTCGGTGCGCAGACAAGCTGGAAGGGCGCTCCATATTACTTCGCCGATGGGATGGTGGTAGTAGTCGGCCGCCCATCGCAGTAGATCCAAGACCTCGCTGGGTAGCACCGGCGAGGTATCCAACAACGCAAGGGCAGGGAGCAGCGATCGCTCTACCCGAGAGGTTGTAGCGGTGGCAAGCAGCAATCCGATGCGGGTAGTGTGTCCGAAGGGTACGAGCAACCGTACCCCCGGTACGAGCAGTGCCTCGTTGGTATCGGGCGGCGGCAGATAGTCGAAGTCATGCCGCAAGGGGCAGGGGACCGCAATGTGCAGTATGGTGGAAGTCGGGGTAAGAGCAGTCATGGTCGGAAGACAAGGATCACCGCTCACGCAGCCGCGCCTCCAATTCGGCTAGTCGTGCTTCCAATGCCTGACGTTGTGCCGATTCTTGTGCAGCATGTGCTTCTGCTGCGCGGAGTCGTGCCATCACCTGTTCCGCACGTGCCTCTGCTGCTTGGCGTTGTGCCGCTTCCTGTTTAGCACGAGCTTCTGCTGCCTGGCGTTGTGCCGCTTCCTGTTCCGCACGTGCCTCCGCGCTTTGACAGTCCAGTTCCGCATCGGCGTGACTGCGCAACTTCTTTCCGGTCGTCGGATCGTAGAAACGAAATTCTCCGTCCGAAAGTCGCAATTCTAGGTCCAAGACCGGGCTATAGATCAAACGCCCCCCTTCCGGCAGACGCCGTCCCGGTAACGGCCAATAGTTCCCTCCCGCTAGACGCAATCCTTGTAATTCCGGCTTCAGATAGTCACTAGTCGGGTCGTATTGCCAATATTCATTTACCCCCAAGGAGGCATAAAGACTACGTTTCTTGCCCTGGTCTTCGGTATGGGTGCTGTGAGAGGTGATCTCCATGATGAAGTCCGGTCCTTTGGGTTCTTCCCATAACTTGTAGGAGAAGCGTTTGTGTTGCCCTGCGCCGATCACGACGAAGACATCCGGTGCCACCACCGCCTTGGGATTGCCCTTTTCGTAGTAAATGAACATATCCCCGGAGACGTAATAATTCTTGCGGTCCAGGAAATGGAGCCGAAGAGATTCTACGGCGTAGATCAGAGGATCTCGTTGAAAATCACTTTCCGCCATGGGCTGACCATCGGAATCTGGGTAGTCAATGACATAGGCAGGTTGGAACACGGTGGACATGGGTTCAACCCTCGTTGCCTGACAGGAAACGGATTTGCTCTGTGTGCTTGAAATACTCATCTCTTGAGTACCATACCATTTTTGCGGTATCTTGCAAGTATGGATGTTCGCAATCAACTCGGTAACCGTGTTTGTCCGGCATGGGTCCAGCCCCATCAGTGCTTCGCCGCGCCTGAACTACATCGTGCAGGTAGTGTCGAAGTTTGCAATTCTGTTAGCCATGACATGAATGCTGCTATGTTATACCGAAGTTGTTGACGTCGCTCGATCCATAACGTTCTATTAATCATAAGGGGAAAATATATGGAACACCGCATCACTGCATTAATGGTTGCATCCCAAAATAATCGTATTGGAGTAGTGAATACCCTGCTCGCAGAAGGTGCCAACGCCAATGCTAGGAAAAGTGACGAAACAACTGCCTTGATGATAGCCTCCGAACATGGCTATCTTGAGATCGTTCGGGCATTACTTGCAAATAAAGCAGACACCAACTCTAAAAGAAATGACGGTGCTACTCCATTAATGATGGCTTCAATGCGTGGTCATTTGGAAGTGGTGCAAGCGCTGCTTGCCAAAGGAACCACCGTCAATGCCAAAATGTCTGACGGCACCACCGCGTTGATACTGGCCGCAGAAAATGGTTACCTTAAGATAGTGCAGGCGTTGCTTGCCGCTGGCGCTCAAATCAATGATAAAACTTTTGATTGCAGGACGGTATTGTCATCTGCGAATAGATACGCAGTTGCGGATTTTTTAGATGCCGCGGAACATGGTGATTTGGATCGAATTACCTCCCTTTTCAATTATGGTGTTTCAATAGATTCGACACAAGATCGAGATGTAAATGCGTTAATAGCGGCTTCTCAAAACGGACACCTTGAGGTAGTAAAGGTATTGCTCGCTAAAAAAGTTAATGTCAATATGAAAATGTCGGACGGTGCAACTGCATTGATGAGCGCCTCCGCGTATGGTCATCTTGATGTTGTAGAGACATTACTTGCCCGTGGGGCTGATGTAAATATCAAAATGATTGACGGTGAAACCGCGCTGATAATTGCTTCTGAGTACGGTCGTCTTAATGTCATACAAGCGTTGCTTGAAAAAGGTGCGGATATTAATGCCAAGATGTCTGATGGTACGACCGCGTTAATTTTGGCCGCCAATGGTAATCATCTTAGAGTAGTGCAGACGCTACTTGCTAAGGGTGCCAACGTCAATACCAGGATGGCTGATGGTACAACCGCGTTGATGCTGGCTTCCGAAAACGGTCATCTAAAGGTGGTGCAGGAACTCATTGCCAATAAGGCGGATGTGAATGCTGCCAGGACGGATGGGATAACTGCGTTGATATTTTCCGCCAACAATAACTATTCCAGGATAGTTCATGTTCTGCTTGCCAATGGGGCTGATGTCAATGCCAAAATGACTGACGGCATGACTGCTTTGATGCTGGCCACAGAAAATGGAGATATCGAAATAGTACAGGCACTACTTTCTGGTGGCGTGGATATAAGCGCTAAGACCGCAGATGGAAAAACGGCATTGCAAATAGCGTCAGAAAAAAAACAGGTCGGTATTGAGAAATTATTAGTAGCCGGTCGCACGGCCTCTATGTAGACAGGAGCAGGCCACCAGTGTAAAGCAACCTTATACTGGTGGCCTGAGCCTACTACTACTAAGGTGGAAATCTGCCATCCTCATGCGCCACGATTTCACCGTTTTCCAGGGGGAGCGAATCCGTTTGTTTTCCCCCAACCATCCGCCGTACCACCACAAAAAATACTGGGACGAACAATACCCCGAGTACCGTAGCACCAACCATTCCACCCATCACGCCAGTGCCAATGGCGTGGCGGCTATTCGCACCTGCGCCGGTGGAGATGACCAGTGGCAGTACCCCGAGGATAAACGCGACCGAAGTCATGAGGATCGGGCGGAAACGTAGACGGCAGGCTTCCATTGTGGCCTCCAGGAGCCCCATCCCGCGCTGGTGCAGCGTATTGGCGAATTCGATAATGAGAATGGCATTTTTAGCGGAAAGGCCAATGACGGCGATCAGACCGACCTTAAAATATACATCGTTCTCCAATCCCCGTAGCCAAGTAAACCCGAGGGCGCCGAGTACGCCGAGTGGTACGACCAGCATGACGGCTGCTGGGATCGACCAACTCTCATAAAGGGCGGCCAAGGCCAGAAATACCACCAGCAGTGAAAGTGCAAATAGGACCGGTGCCTCTCGGCCGGAGAGGATCTCCTGGAAGGATGCGCCCGACCATTCGTAGCCGATACCGCTCGGCAGATCTTTTTTGACAATCCTCTCCATCGTTGCCATGGCTTCACCGGAGCTGTGGCCGGGTGCGGGGCTACCGTTGATCTGGATGGCACCATAACCATTGAAGTGGTCAATCGCTGGCGGTGCGAGAGACCAACTCGGCGTAACGACGCTGCTTAATGGGACCATATCGTCCAAACCACCCTTATTGCTGGGAATGTAATAGTGGTTCAGGTCTTCGGGATGGCTACGATAATCGGCGTCGGCCTCCAGCATGACTTTCAACACCCGGCCCTGATAGTTGAAATCATTGGCATAAACCGGCGCGAGCATTAAACGGAGGGCATCGTAGATATCGGACAGTGCGAGGCCCATCGATTGCGCCTGGAGGCGGTCCACATGGAGGTGTACCTCTGGTGCATCCTCGAGCTGATTCGGGCGTACTCCCGCGAGCTCAGGTTCCT
>CAUYUB010000038.1:0-8501 GCA_963575685.1 Gammaproteobacteria bacterium
CCCAGGACGGGTCGATTCGCCGCCCACATCCAGAATGGCGGCCCCTTCTTCCACCATTCGTGCTGCTTGGTCTATCGCTGCGGCTACTTCCAGATAACGGCCCCCGTCAAAAAAAGAATCGGGGGTGATATTGAGGATGCCCATGACCTGCGGAATGGGACGGACAGGGGCATGAGACATGGTTTTGCTCAAGAATAACCTTGGCCATAAAAGAAAAATTCGTAAAGAATTTTTCTTTTATGGCCAAGGTTAAAAGATCGGAAACTCAATGCAAACGGGCGGGACCACCGATCCGTCCGCCCTCGTGAAGATCGCCCTTACCCGGCTCCCGGGCTGGGGGAGTCGTCTCGACTGGGCGGCCACGTGGGGTATCCTCCCAGTCTTCGGGCGGGCGCGGTGGCTTGCCGGCCATGATGTCGTCAATCTGCGCGGCATCAATGGTTTCGTATTTGATCAAGGCATCCGCCATCAGGTGGAGCTTTTCCAGGTTCTCCGTCAGCATCCGCTCGGCGCGCCGGAAATTGTGGTCGATGATGGCCCGGATCTCTTCATCAATGATGTGGGCCGTCTCGTCGGAGACCATCTTGTGCTGGGTTACCGAATGCCCCAGGAATACCTCACCCTCATCCTCCATATAGGTGAGTGGCCCGAGTTTTTCGGAGAGGCCCCAACGGGTGACCATATTGCGAGCAATATCGGTAGCGCGTTGGATGTCATTGCTCGCCCCGGTAGTGACGCAGTCGGGGCCGAAAATGATTTTCTCCGCGAGCCTGCCACCGAACAAGCTAGAGATTTGGCTCTCCAGACGTTGTTTGCTGAAACTGTAGCGATCCTCTTCGGGGAGAAACATGGTCACGCCCAGCGCCCGCCCACGCGGAATGATGCTTACCTTATAGACCGGGTCATGGGCCGGGACCAGACGCCCGATGATGGCGTGTCCCGACTCGTGATAGGCAGTGAGCTTTTTCTCGTCCTCGCTCATGACCATGGAACGGCGCTCCGCCCCCATCATGAACTTGTCCTTCGCCTTTTCGAAGTCTTCCATCTCGACCAAGCGCTTATTGGCCCGCGCGGCGAACAAAGCCGCCTCGTTGACCAGATTTGCCAAGTCCGCCCCAGAGAACCCTGGGCTGCCGCGGGCGATGATACTGGGCTGGACATCGTCGGCGAGAGGGACGCGGCGCATATGGACACGCAGGATCTGCTCGCGGCCACGCACGTCGGGCAGTGGTACCACTACCTGGCGGTCGAAGCGACCCGGACGTAGCAGGGCGGGGTCGAGCACATCGGGTCGGTTGGTGGCGGCAATGACGATGACGCCCTCATTACCCTCAAAGCCGTCCATCTCCACCAGGAGCTGATTCAGGGTCTGCTCGCGCTCGTCGTGACCACCTCCCAGACCAGCGCCACGGTGACGACCCACGGCATCGATCTCGTCGATGAAAATGATGCATGGGGCATGCTTTTTGGCCTGCTCGAACATGTCGCGCACTCGGGAAGCACCCACGCCGACAAACATCTCCACGAAATCCGAACCGGAAATGGTAAAGAAGGGTACCTTGGCCTCACCGGCAATGGCCTTGGCCAGGAGGGTCTTACCGGTACCGGGTGGGCCCACCATGAGCACACCGCGCGGGATTTTTCCGCCGAGCTTCTGGAACTTGCCGGGATCACGCAGGAATTCCACCAATTCCCCAACCTCTTCCTTGGCTTCCTCGACTCCGGCCACATCCGCGAACGTGACCTTGACTTGGTCTTCGTTGAGCATCCGCGCCCGACTCTTGCCGAAGGACAGTGCCCCACGTCCACCAGCGCCCCCCTGCATCTGACGCATAAAGAAGACCCACACCCCAATGAGCAACAGCATCGGAAACCAGGAGATGAACATCTGCATCAAGAGGCCCTGCTGCTCCGGGGGGCGTGCGTCAATGGCCACACTGTTGGCAATCAGATCGCCGAGAAGCCCGGGATCGCCGGGGTTGTAGGTAGTGAAACGCTCACCACTCTGCAAAATGCCGCGGATGGAGCGGTCTTCAATGATCACCCGTTGTACCCGTCCCTGCTTTACGTCGGTGATAAACTGTGAATATTCCAGACGTTGTGAAGGTGCTTGGCGCGGTCCGAAATTATTAAACACCGACATCAGGACGACGGCGATGACCACCCACAGAATCAGATTTTTGGCCATGTCGTTCAAGAGGTTATTCCTCAGAATAATTTATGTGTTGGGGTAAGGGAGTTCCCTTGGTCACGCAGGAAGGGCCGGGACAGAAAGGTCTATAAAGATTATGACTGGGTTGTTGCAACTTCAGAACGCGCCTCCGAACAGAGGCCCCTCCTCTAGTTAAGTGTAATACTACAGTATAAAGTTCTTGGCCAATACATAGACTTCTCGACTTTCCTGGCGGGAGGCGGGGGGTTTACGCAACGTTACGGTCTCGAAGCGGCTACGCAACTGTTTGAGAAAGGCATCACACCCCTCTCCTTGGAACACCTTCACCAGCAACGAGCCGCCCCGCGTAAGTACACGTTGTGCAAATTCATACGCCAACTCCGCAAGATATAGCGTCCGAGGTTGGTCCACCGCGGAGATCCCACTCAGATTGGGGGCCATGTCGGAAAGGACGAGGCTCACTGGCTTTTCCCCCAAGGTTGTCAGGAGTTGTTCACAGACGGACGGTTCCCGGAAATCTCCCTGGATGAATTCTATCCTCCCGGTTACCGTCATCGGCAGCAGATCCAGCGCGATTACCCGTCCTTGCGAGCCCACCAGATCCGCCGCTACTTGAGACCAGCCCCCCGGTGCAGCGCCGAGATCGACTACCGTCATCCCCGGTCGCAGGAGTCGGTCGCGTTGCTGGATCTCCTCCAGCTTGAAGGCCGCTCGTGACGGTAACTTCCGGGCCTGGGCTTGACGGACGTAGGGGTCGGAAAAATGGCGACCCAGCCAACGGGCGCTGCTTTTAGTGCGGGACACAGAGGAGACACGGAAAAGTTGGGAGCTAGGGGCTACGGGTTCCGTGCAACATACCCCATGCCGCCCGGCTAGGGAAGGACCGGCAACGGATCCGGTGTTCCAGGCATTGTGCTAAAGTCCCGACAGACTTCCTGTGGGTGTCTATCCCTATGCCAATTCAGTCTCCTTACTACCGATTATCTACCTTACAGGTTCTGTCCCTAGTTCTGCTGCTGCTGACGGGGCCGGTAGCGATCGGCGCCCCTGCCGCTCCTCTCAGTGCTGCCAACGAGGATAGCTATCGATGGGAGGGGTGGAGTTTGCTCACTGATCTTCCCTCCGAACCGGTTCGCTCCGCCAGCGAGGACAATTACCCGCCCTTTTCGATCGTGGCCCCCGATGACCATGCCGATGGGTTCTCGGTGGAACTATTACGGGCGGTCTTGGCCGTCATGGGGCGAGAGGTCCAGTTCGCAACGGGCGCCCGCTCTGCCCTTAAACAGAACCTGATCGAGCACCGTCTCCAGGTGCTCCCCGTCCTCGCGCGTAGTTCCGAACGCGAAACCCTATTTGACTTCAGCGTTCCCTACCTGAAGATGCCCGGCATCATCGTGGTCCGAAAAGGGGATAACCGTATCCGGGAGCTTGCCGATCTCAAGGACAAGAAAGTCCTGGTCATGGCCGATGATATTGCGGAAGACTATATCCGTCGCCACCAGCTTACCGACACGGTCGTCACCACAGAAAACCTCACCGATGCCCTGAAACAATTGGCGAGCGGGATCGGCGACGCGGTCATCACGCAGAAATTGGTTGGCCAGAAACTCATTGAGGCATTATCACTCGACCTCTGGACGGTCGGCCCGCCTCTCACCGATTACGAAGCTCTATGCTTTGCCGTACGCAACGGCGATAAGAAGCTGCTCTCCCTGCTCAATGAGGGATTGGCCCAGACCATCGCCGACGGTACCGTCGAACGTCTCCGCCAGAAGTGGCTGGTACAGATACCGGCCTATTACTACCCTTCGCAATTTTTACTCATCATTGTCGTGGTAGGGGCGACGCTGCTCTTGGCCTGGGGTATTGGTTGGCTCTGGCAGGGTTCGCTACGTCGGATGGTCAGGTTACGTACTGTCGAATTGTCGGAGGCCAATCGCCAATTGGCGCAAGAGATGATCGAACGTCGCCATGCGGAAGAGGCCTTGCGTCGTTACGCCGCTGAAATGGCCGACCTCTATGACCGCGCCCCGGTAGGCTATCACTCCCTTGATGCCGAAGGCGTCTTTGTGCGTATTAATGACACCGAATTGGCCTGGCTCGGCTATACCCGAGAGGAACTCCTCTGGCGTAAGCGGTTTCAAGACCTGTTGAGCCCGGAAAGTGTCGTGGCCTTTCAACGCAGTTTTCCGGACTTTAAGGAGCACGGCTGGATAAAGGACCTGGAGTTCGACATGGTACGCAAGGATGGCAGCTTACTTCCGGTCCTGCTCAGTACCATCGTTGTGCGGGGCGATACCGGCGGCTATCTGATGGATCGCTCCACGGTATATGACATCACCGAACGCCGACGGGCCGAGACCGCCCTGCGCCAACGCGAGGCCGAATTACGCGAGGCACAACGGTTGGCCCAAGTGGGGAGTTGGGAGTGGGATCCCCAGACCGATACCCTCCTGTGGTCCGACGAACGTTATCGTATCGCTGGTATCGACCCAACCTTGCCACCGCCAACTTTTCAAAATCTGGCCCAATTCTATGCGCCTACCAGCCTCGCCCGGTTGACACCGCTGATGCATCAGGCACTCCGGACCGGAGAACCTTACGAGGACGAATTGGAAACCATCCATCCTGATGGTACTACGGGTTGGGTCCATATCCGCGGTGAGGCGCGACGTAATGCCCAAGGGGCCATCGTCGGTTTGCGCGGTACGGTCCAGGATATTACCGAGCGTAAACGGGCGGAGACTGAATTGCTACGTCACCGCGAGCATTTGGAATTACTGGTGGCTGAGCGTACCGCGGAATTGCGTGAAAGTGATTTAAGTTATCGGACCGTCGCCGATTTTACCTCCGATTGGGAAACCTGGCGGGGCGAAGATGGCCGTTATCGTTACGTCTCTCCCGCCAGTGCACATATTACCGGCTACCCCGCTTCCGCCTTTCTGGAAGACGCAAGCCTGCTGGAGCGTATCGTCTATCCCGATGACCGGGAGCAGGTCATCTGCCACCTTCGTGAGCAGCGTGACCACTTGACTCCGATGGCGATGGAATTTCGTATCGTCCGTGCCGATGGCCAAATGGCGTGGATTGAACATATCTGCCGGCCAGTATATGACGATGCCGGTCATTATGCCGGCAGCCGGGCCAGCAATCGCGATATCACCGAGCGTAAGCGGGCCGAAGATGCCTTGCGTGAGGCCGATCAGCGTAAAGACCAATTCCTGGCCATTCTCGGGCACGAGCTGCGCAATCCGCTGGCTCCTATCCGTAACGCCGCTGAATTGTTGCACCAAGGGACGGCGCTAACCCCGGACCAGGTCCGCTGGGCGGCGGATCTGCTCGGCCGTCAGGTTTCCCACATCACCCGGCTGGTGGACGACCTGCTTGATGTCTCGCGGATTACCCGCGGTAAGGTCCAACTCCAGCGCATCCCTGTGGATTTGGCTGAGATCGCTACCCGTGCCCTGGAACAGACCCGGCCCCTTCTGGAAGAGGCACACCATCGTCTCCATGCCAGCTTCCCAGCCCAACCGCTGACCGTCGAGGCGGATCCGGTACGGCTTGCCCAAGTCATCGGCAATTTACTGACCAATACTGCCAAATATACCGATCCAGGCGGTACGGTGTGGCTTACCGTTACTGAAGAAGCGGGGCAGGCGGTAGTTCAGGTACGCGATACCGGGATCGGCATCCCACCTGACCTGCTGCCGCGCGTCTTCGAGATGTTTATCCAGGCCGAGCAGGGGCTTGATCGGGCACGGGGAGGATTGGGTCTGGGATTGACCCTGGCCAAAAGTCTGGTAGAAATGCACGGTGGACACATTGAAGCGCAGAGCTCCGGGCGAGGGCAGGGTAGTACCTTTACCGTACGGTTACCTCTCTGGAGGGCGCCGACGCCCCTTCCCGCCCTGGCACCGTCCGCCACCACTACCTCGTCCGCTCGTACGGTGTTGGTAGTAGATGATAATCCTGATGTCGCAGAATCCTTCGCGCTATTGTTGGAGATCTGGGGACACCACGTCCATGTCGTCTACAACGGTGAGACGGCCATTACCGCGTGTAGCCAATTGCGACCGGAGATCGTCTTTCTCGACATTGGCTTGCCTGGAATCGATGGCTATGAGACCGCGCGCCGCCTACGCCAAACGGAGGCAGGGCGTGCCGTGTATTTGGTCGCGGTCACTGGTTATGGACAAGAAGAGGACGTAGCGCAGGCTACCGCCGCAGGTTTTGACGCCCACCTGCTGAAACCGGTAGTACCGGAAGCACTAGAGGCTTGCCTGTCGCGATAGCGATTTGCAGATGGTTTCGTTATGCTTTACCCTAGGTGGTATTGATTAATCGCAACCGCATAACTTGGCAAATTATTATTCAACCGATTAAGCGCGGAGACATACAAAATGTTATTTCGAGGGCAACTGATTGCAGAGGCACCGATCTACCGCGGCAATGCCCGTAAATCCATGTTCACACGGGATGGAGATGGTACCCAACGGCTGGTCTCACTCGCAGGGGAAATCTCCGGTACCGCACAATCATTAATGGATGCCTTCATTGGCCAATCGCGTGATGGGAAAAATATCGGATTATTGAATCGGTTGTGGCAGCGGTTGTATGGCAGCCCGATGCCTGCTCAATTGATTGCCAATGTTCAATGCGATCTGCAGGAGGCGTGTTACCCTCGCGACCACTTCTTTGATCTGCGCATGGGGATTAAACTGGATGAAGACCGCTGGGCGGCGGAGGCAAACGCCAACTATAAGATGGAAACGATATTCCGCCACGCCGTCTTCGATTTTACCCTGTCCGCTAATGACATCGCGTTGCGCGAAGAAGAAACGGTCGCACGCCTCTATTATATGCTGCAAGAATTGATGGCCGGTCGTTTCTGGTTCGGTATGGGCAAAAGTGCTGGTTTGGGACGGGTGCGGCTTGAGTTGGAGTCGCCCTTACCGGTACCCGTGAAACGGCCGGTGCTGGTCCCCAATGTCAACCATCTGCGTATGGAACTGACCTTCAATGCGGAGAATCCGGTACTAGTGGGCTGGAATTGGGGGAAAGTAGACCCCACCGTACCTGCCTTTGCTGCCGTGGAAGGACGTCTGCTCATTTCCTCTCTGCGTGAAATTCCCGAGGCGATTCGGGAACGCCTTATCATGGTCATGGGCGGTCCGATCCTCAATCCTGAGGATTGGAAACGGAAACTGGCCGAATATCTGCCGCGCCTCAGTGTCATCTGGCTGCAGGGACGTTCAAGCGGCAATGCTGAGGTCTGGCTGTTGAACGCTACGGCGCTCGCCAAGCTCGGAAAAGGCAAATTCCCTCTGTCTAAAAAGATTCTCGATACCGTTCAACCGTTATGCGCGCAATCCTTTCCCACGCAGGCTGCCGCCGAAGCCGCCATTAAGGAGGCGTTGGCCGATAAGGCCAATATGTCCAAGCGCATCGTTGATGCACTGGAGCGCCGCCGTCAGACTACGCTCCAACTCAACCACGAAGACTGGATAACCCTCGCCGCCGCCCTGGGGCTGGATCCGGCGTTGGAAGCACAACTCTCCGCGCAAATCGGCGACGAGGTTGCCGCTACCCGGCTGTTGGGCGAGGCGTGTGCATCGGTATTGGTTCGGCTCAATCAACAGATAGACCAGCAGATCAATCTGCTGCAAAGTGATCCGTGGGTGGATGGCGAACTCGCCAGCCGTGAGCAACATCTGTTGATCAAGACCATGCTTTTGGATGGCAGAATCAACGAAACCCAGTGGAATGATCGTCGCCATACGCCGGAAGGGGTCAGTGCCAGTTCGTGGCAGACCTTCTTGGAAGAGCATAGTCGCGTTCGCTACAACCACATGACCCATGCAGGGAATCTGCGTAAGAGTATTACCAACGATCGCAACTTCATTGATTTCATCAAGAGCCACCGCGCCCGTGCCCGACAGGAATTGGGACAACCCTACCATATCGATTTTCGTTCCGGCGGATTCAAAGTCCAGGATTTCAGGTCAATATGAAAGTCCCGCATCCCAGGCGGGTGTGTTCACCGATATGTAATATTGAGGCTAATTCGAGATAGGGAAAAAAGGGTGGGAGGATATCCCGAAACACCTGCATCCCGATCTTTTGGCCTGGCCACTCCTTGGGGGCGGGTTGCAGCGCCTCCTGTTGAGGCAACGCCAGACTCTCTTCCTGCTGTAAGGCATCAGCAAGTTTCTCCTGCTCCTCCGCAGGGAGGAGCGCCCATACTTCTGCGACCCGCTTTCTACTCGGCCGACCGGGTAGGAAAAGGGTTAGACGTCCCATCAGAGCGTCAAGGAGATCTTTCAAGGTC
>CAUYUB010000039.1:0-8426 GCA_963575685.1 Gammaproteobacteria bacterium
AGAGATCATGATTGCCCATTACGCCGAATACACCATAGGGCGCATGTAGGCCACTGAAGGCTTCACCGAACGGATAGACCTCCGCCGTGGTGCTGTTCACGAAATCACCGGGGATTACCACCATATCCGTCCGTAGTTCATTGAGGACGCTGACGTAGTCTGCCATTTCGGCGCGCGACATGAAGATGCTTGAATGTACGTCGCTCACCAAACCGATGGTGAATCCATCGAATTCCAGCGGAAGGTTTTTGATGCCGATTTGGGTCTCCGTAAGTTCGTGACCTTTTCTCCCGATGAAAATCCCCGCCGTCGCCCCGCCGAAGGAGACCATCGTCATTCCAGTAGTGACATGTCGTAGAAATATTCTCCGGGAACTATCAAAGCTTGCGTAGCGTGGTCCCAGGGTTAGCGGTCGCAATGAATGCTGAATGGCTGGGATCTTTTTAAGACCATGAACCGCTGCCCGGAAAGGCAGCTTGATGAGGGCAACGACGCTGAGTATTAGGCCAATAAAGAGGGTTGAGGCATGCCAAATGTAAAACGGATATATCAGGCCGTAGCGAAACCACGGAGTAAGGGAAGCAACCTTGGAGCGGATACTGAAAATAACAACGAGTTCAAGATTGAAGTATAGGAAGAGCGTAGCGGCCACTATCACGAGCCATCTCCGCTCCGGGTGGATGGAAACGGCCCATGCTCGCACCCGCAGGAAAAGCCAGAGTTGAATAAGCAGGACGAGCGCGGGGAGGATCTGGAAAAAATGGAAAAAATAAGGTCCAGTATTGCGGGTGAAGTTCATCGGTGGGTCGATCCCTTGTTGCTATGGGGCAACGCCTTTGGGTTCAGGCTTTTCCAACCTCTTTCATTTGTGACCACCAGGATTCGGCATAGTGCCCACCGGCAGCAAGTAGCTGTTGATGGGTACCTGATTCGATGATCCGGCCATCGGCCATTACGTAGATCATATCGGCATGCATGGCCGTGGTGAAACGATGGGTGATCATCAATGCCGTGTGTCCCTTGGTCAGTTCGCGGAATCGCGTCAGCCAATCGGACTCTGCCCAGGAATCCATGGCGCTGGTCGGTTCATCCAGGGCGATAATCGGGGCATTGCGCAAAAAGGCACGCGCCAACGCTACCCGTTGCCATTCGCCAACGCTCAATTCCTCACCGCCAAACCATTTCCCCAATATCGTGTCATAGCCTTTGGGGAGCCGTTCGATGGGGGTCGCTGCGCCAGCGGCCCGGGCAGCGGCCTGGATACGCTCACTACTCGGATTGGCGGCCCGATCCCCCATGGCAATATTTCCTCCCGCAGTGGTGTGATAGCGTACCGGTTCCTGAAACAGGACCGTAATCTGTCGCCGCAATTCGGTGATATCCAATGCCCGCAGATCCACATCGTCCAGCCGGATGGTGCCTTGCTGCGGATCGTAAAAGCGGCACAGTAATTTGATCAGCGTGCTTTTTCCGGCACCATTGTGGCCCACGATGGCGGTCGAGCGCGCCGCTTGTAGGGTCAGGGAAAAGTTGTCGAGCGCGGCACGCTCGCTACCGGGATAGCGGAACGTAACCCCCTCGAAACGGATGCCGTTCTGGAGCGGCGATGGCAATGGTTGGGGATTGGGGGGGGTAGTGAGTTGCGGTTGGATGGCCAGAAACTGGAACAGATTTTCCAGAAAAAGGGTACTCCGGTAGATGCGACCGGTACTCTCCATCAAGGATCTAAGTAATTTTTGGCCTTGTTGAAAGGATTGGTAGCAGAGCACCAGATCGCCAAGACTCACCATTCCCTTGGTGGCACGGATCAACATCCAGACCATACCGCCCAGTCCGCCCAACCAGGAGAGCGTACCGGCGGCCAACTCGGCCTTCATTTCATCCCAGGCCAACGCGAGACGACCATTGCGCAACCGGCGGCGCAAATCCTGGAATAGCCCCTGGTGATAACCGCCGAGATCAAATAGACGCATTTCCGGCGCGCTGCTTCGGTCCGCCAGCAGCCAATCGTAATAGTAGGTTAGACGCTCGCTCATCGTATTATGCAACAGCCATTGGTGCTGACGCCGCACATAGCGGCCAATTGTCCACAGTCCCGGTAGGGCGCTGCCGACAAGCAATAGGGGCAACCATGGCGTATATTTGGTCAGCATCCCCGCCAAAATGATCAGGGTCAGACTGTTTTGGATTAGGGTGCCAAGGCTTTCCAGCAGGGAAATCGGCTGGGAGATGGCGTCTCCCCGCGCGCGGTGGAGCAGATCGTAAGATGCCGAATTTTCGTAGAAAGCAATATCGAGTGCCAAGGCCCGGTCCTGGATTAGGGCATGGATGCTGTCCCGCACCAATTCGCCTTGGGCCGTTCGTACCCAGCCGATGAGGCTGGACAAAAGCTGGCTGAGAATCCAAAACAGACCGATGAGCGTGATCGGCAGCCAAGCCCGCATCAGATCGCCGGCAATGTCCTGACGGACCAGCCGTGGATACCAGATCCACCGTCTGCCGGGTCAGGTAAATCTGGGCGGCCGGTACCAGGCCCTGTAGCAGCAGCAGGACGCTCCACACAATGGTCCAAGTTCGCGCCGCCTGCCAGACCAGACGCAGCCCTCGCACCATGAGGGGGATACCTTTGGATAATTCTTGTTGCGCTCTTCTTATCACCAGCGATATTTCCTCTAAGTACTCTTCACCTTACCGGTCATGGCGCTCAACAGATGTTTCAGGCGAACCTGCAAATTGCTTTGCTCGTAACACATTTCGAGCCAGACCGGTTCGGGCCAGAACGTACGAAACAGAATTGCCGACATATCGCGTGGTCGATCGATCAATGCCAATAATATCAGCCACTGTCTGCGTCGATTCTCCCAATGTTGCCCGGCAAGAATTGTGTCGCGATTGATAAAGTGACGCAAGAGCGTACGACGAATCCACTTCGGACGTAAACAGGCAATTGCGGTTTGTGCCTCCGTCAGGCCGAATAATTCATCGGTGGCTTCCAGCACAACCCCTACCAGCGTTGCAAGGCGCCAGCTTTGGGCACGTTCGATCAAACGATCCCAATCGGAAACTTGATGCGCCAATAACGCGACATCCATCAACGAGCGCACCGTCGCCCCCGACATCTTATTACCGATAGCGATGTGGGCAGCTACTTGAATCAACGCATCAATAGGTTCCATAATCAATGCGGATTGCTTCGCGATCGGCACTAGCATGAAACGGGCACGGATACCATCGCGATCAATGTTGGTGGTACGATAAAACCATTCCCCAGCAAATACCCCCCAATGTAATTCAATCATCTCCTGTTCCGGTTTGGTCCCGTATAATTGAATCTCACCTTCGCGTTGAATTTGCCATGCGACTGGACGCACTTCGTCGGCGCGTTGAAAATAACCAAGTTGTTCGAGTACGATTTGTGCGCGCGACATTTCCTCACCAGTGAGCCAGAGATCGAGGTCGCCCATCGAGCGACACGCCGGTGAAGGATAGAGCGTGAATGCCAAGGCCGCGCCTTTGAACAAGACTGGAGCAAGCCCCTTGCTTTGTAAGGCTTGTAAGGCAGCGCCCAATTCTCGCTCACGCTTTAGATTTTTGTTGGCCGCTTCGAGATAGGCGAGTCGGAGTCGACTAAACACTTCCGCCGCACAGAAAATTGGCGGCGTACTGTTTTGTAGACGCCAATAAAACAGCGCAGTAAGTTGATGACGTTCCGCGAGGGCATAAAGTTGATTCCACTCCGCGGCAGTGAATTCAGCTTTGAGGTTGGTTTTGCCGCTGAGCAAGCCTAACCAGAAATCCAGTAGGGATGACATTAGCGATAATCTCCGGCTTGCTATTCAAACAGGTACTGGCTTTTGTGGTATTTCAGCTATCCGAGCATCCGAGCATCTGCTCGATCTCCTGCCAGAAAGTGCCGGTTAAACTGAGGTGAAGGATGTGGGTGGGTATGGCCCGTGCCAAGGCACAAAGGTTATTAAATCGTTCCAGATGCTGTACGCGGGAATCTTCTTTGCTCAGCCCTCGGTCCATGATCTGTGAAGACTGTTCGGCGCACTCCACCAGCAGGCTGACTGCATGGCCTGAACCTACCGATTCGACACGGTCTTCGCGTGCTTGGGACAAAAAGAAAACCCCCTTGAGAGGGACCGCATTCTGCACATCCCATGTGCCACCGGACGCCCCTCCTTGGAAGCAGCTCCACGTAGGCCAAGGGTGTCCCCAGTAAGTCCCTTGTGAATCCCGCACCACTAGGGTTGCGTCATCGCAGCGCGTGCGCCACGGCGCCGGAAGCCGTGCGCTGGCGGTACTCTTGCCCGTCCCACCCGGCGCCGCCAGGATTACGCCAATGCCGTCCTTTTCAGCCAGTGCGCCATGCAGAAGAATCCCCCCACGGGCTTGTGCCGCTTGCGCAAGAATGGACGATAGTCCTATCAGTTGGATATACAGCCAATCGCTGTGAATAAATGAACTCAGCTTGCAGACCACACCGTCGCCGTCTTTCACCGACCATAATGCGCATAATTTTTCCGGATCGGCATTAGGATCATGTGCCTCAACCAAAACAAAAAGGCGATGGACTACGTCATGAGGGGAAAGCGAAACCCCTTGGCTCATCATACATAGCTGCATCGCGTCACCCAGTTGCGAAACGACAACGCCGGCTTCCTGGTTTCTCGCAGTAATTGTCCAACGCGTCCCATCAATTAAGGCGAGGTGATGCTGCCTACCTTGCAGAAATGGATTATTCACCGTTCACAGCCTTTCAGGAAATGGCAGATTATCTTGTTACTTATTTAATGACAATAATCTCGTTTATCGTTCTGATCAGTGCAGCGTTCAACTATGCCGGAACAGAAAAAACCACCACCCTGGAAGGGTTTGCCGTTCAAATTGAGAGCATTGGCATGATAGCCGGTAGCCTCTTTGGCACCAGCGGATTTACAAACTTCATCCCCCTTCGCCTTCAATTCATCAGGCACCGCACCAAAAGCATTGGGGCGATCCCAGGTAGGTACCTTGTTTTCATTGAGAACCAGGCGCGGCGGAACGGGATCAGGCTTGTCTCCTGGATTGGATATAGAGATACAGCCATACAATAAGGACAAAATCGTCAACGAAAACACTACAGCGAGACGGTGCTTCATGTGATACTCCTAAGAATTAACAGGGATAGTTCTCATCCGGCAGACTTTGGTAGGGCTCGTTCATCCACCAGCAAACGAAATGGCCGTTGGATTTGCCATTGACGTTTCTCCTCATCGTATCTCCCAATAATATGTTTCCCTAATAACAGACGATACTGATCCTGACCTTGGGTTTGGAACACGATAATTCGCGGTCGAAAGGGAGTAGGCAACCATTTCGCGATCAATCCGCGACGCGATAGGGCAGAATAGAGGGGATGCAGTAGATAAGACACGCCATTATCAGGGATGCGTAACCAATGACGCCAACGGCTGATCCATTGGCCGGGTAAACCTCCGGCAATCTCCCGTCGCTTCTGGCCACGCCAAACCGCCACGACCTGACCTTTAATGTCTGGTGGCTGCAAGAGAAATCGATCTTCTTCGACGTTATTGTCACCACGGGTGGAGATACCCGCGGGGATTACCCGGACAATGCGGTGTACGACGGGTTGTTCATTCTGTGGTGGCACGAAAAAGATTACATCACCCACTCGCAAAGGACGGTTGTCATAAGGTACAACCTCCATCATTTCCGGCTCACGTAACGTCGGATTCATACTGGGACCGGTATAAGCAGCGAAAAACATAGTCCTGGGGGTATTTCTGTCCTGATTAAATACTTTTGGCTGCATATTCACTGAGACAGGATTCGTTCCCAGCATGATGATTCCTCCAGAGAACCCCCCGGTTCTACCGGGGGATAGTTACTGATTTACGGACTAGGCAACCTGTAGCGGTCTTGCTCCCAAACGTGATGCGGGAAAGAGACCAAGCTCATCCGCCTGTTTGCATAACCAGAACGGTGCCCACAGGCTGGCGGTGCTGTAATAGTTCTGGGCAACACACGCCCCCAGGCAGCGCCGTTTCATTAGGCAGCGGGAACAAACTCCTTCTAATCGTTCAGGCAATCCCGCCTGCAGCGCCTGTAAAATCGGGTGTTTTCGCCACACCTCGGCCAGCGGGTCTTTTCCTACCTCGCCAAAGACCATATCCGCTACCTGTTCGCCGATGCCGCACAGAGCATAATGTCCGCTGGCGATAACGCCGAGGATGCCCAAGATTCCGCAGACACCGCACCCATCGCCGCTCGCGATATAGCTTAAGGAGCGAAAGGCTTGCGGATAGTCAAAAAAGATTCCCAATTTCGTTTTGGGCGCTAGATCCCGCTCCACATGCCGTCCCAATTCGATGAGCTCGGCAATGTCCATCGTCGCTTGGGTCTCATGCAACTTTACGCCGCGAGCGGTGGGCTGCACGATATTGAATTTGACCGAGGCGGCACCCAAGTCTTCCGCCATATGTAATATGGCTTCCACTTGGCTGACATTATTACGCATGATCGTAAAGATAATCTGTGGCCGAATACCGGCGGCAACCAGATTTTTCACCGCCCGCCGTGCAGCCTCAAAAGACCCCTGCACTCCACGAATCCATTCATGGGTTTCCGCATCAACGCCGTCCATGCTTACGGATACGAATCGATTGGGTGATTTTGCGATCTCGGCGGCAATCTCCGGCGTGCAGAGCAGGCCATTGGTCTCAAGCGTCAGACTCAGCTCTTCCCGCCGGACAATTTCCAATAAATGGATAAAATCGGGATGCAACAATGGTTCGCCGCCGGTGAGCTTAACGCCGCTTAAACCCAGTGGTTTACGGATGGCAGTCTCGAAGAGCTCAACCGGCAAGGTTGTGGAACGACTACCTGTTGCATCGAATTTGGGAGCCAACCAACAATGGCGGCATGCCAAATTACAACCTTCCGTTGATAAAAATACAGCATATTGAGTGGAGGACCCTCAAAATTCGCCCGATCATTTTTATTTCGTTATTGGTACTCATGCTATGGTGCCTCCAGCTTCGCTGAATCGTCGCAGACAGGCATCTGGACTAGGATGGTCGATCTGACCGGTGATGGTATAGGCCAATCCTGGACAGTTGCCTGTGCAATAGGGGATATAGGAACAACCGGCGCAGAACTCAAATTTGGCTAGCGGGATGGTATGTCGGGTACGGAGTTGGTTCAGTGCCGGGCTCTCTTTCCAGATTCCTGCCAATGAATTCTGGTTGATGCGCCCTAATTCGCTGTGGGCCAACATCGAACACGGAATAACGGCACCGTCCGCACGCACGGTGATTTTATTGCTGGGACAGCCGCAGGCGGTCAGACGACTGCCATTGGCAAAGGCCGGTGCTCCCTGGGCTCGTGCATCTTCCATCCGGCGCCAAGCGTGCCCTTCATATAAGGGTCCGGCGGTTGCCGAAATACGGCCTGGGTATTTCTCCGATAAACGCAGCAAGCTCGTCATCGCCAACTGGCGTTCTTGCACGTTCAGCATCACATCATCCGCATTCAGACGGCAGGTCCCCAGGTAGCCCGCGGAGTTGGTACCGAAACCCGGTAGGTTCAATTCTTCAAGAAGAAAGTGAGCGATATTTTCCAGATCATTCACATTATTCCGATGAATCGTGGTACGCACCGCCACATTCACCTGATGGCGTTGCAGGGTGCGGATCCCGCGAATTGCGCGTTCGAAGGAATCTTTGCCGCGGCAAGAATCGTGGGTCTTTGCGCAGGAACCATCCACCGACACCTGTACATATTCACAACGATGGGTAGCGGCAATGAAGCTCGCAATCTCATCGTCAATCAGGGTACCGTTGGAGAGGAAGGAAAAACGCATCCGGTTGCGGACGATGCCTTCGATGAGGGCGGGCAGATCATCGCGGATAAAGGGTTCTCCACCCGCCAGCACGACATTCATTACGCCAAGCGACCCCAGTTCGTCGAAGAACTTGAGCCATTCATCTGTGGGCAATTCGGTATAATCCACCTCTTGATTATTGAAGAAGTAACAATAGCGGCAGCGTAGATTACAACGTGTGGTAATTTCAATATCCACGGTACGGGGGGTGTTCATTAGCATAGGGGTCACCGGTCTCATCCTTCAGTGGTTCCATCAGCGCTGGTTCTCTTCAATGCATAACCCACATAACTATGTTCGGCCAGCTTGTCGATAAAGGCGGAGATCTCGTCGAAGACCGCCTCGGAAGCATTCTCAAAATTGGTTTTGATCTCCAAGACAATATCCTTGAAGTGTTTTTTTCCATCCATCATCTCCCAGTACTTCCAGTTTTACCAAGGTATGGCCGTCCAGCAGTTCCCGAGCGAGACGACAGGTACGAACCGCCTCTTCGGCGGTATAACAACCTGCGGTATTGGGTAGGAGGGTATAGCGATCC
>CAUYUB010000040.1:0-8422 GCA_963575685.1 Gammaproteobacteria bacterium
TTTGTTTTGGAAATCTAAGGCACGGATGGTGAGTTCGTTTTCTGAGTCCATACAATGATATTTACATTGCCTGAAGTGATGCTGCCAATTCTAACCGATGTTGCTGTTAGTCCTCGCTGGGTCGAATCGCATCCGGAGGTGGAATAATGTGCAGGGCGTCAATACCGAATTCACGCATGACAATTTTCAGCATTTTTGCTACCCGTATACTGGCATGGTGGCGCTCGGTGCCGAGGCGATGACGTTCGATGATCTTTCCGACACCGCCATCATCAAACTTCTTGTTGGCGGCGGCAACTACCTGCTGCGGAGAGGGTAGGTCGGAGGCCTCGAAAAATACTAGGTGTTCGGCCAGAGCATCGATCTCGGGATGGTATTTGAGCGTATTCGGAACGATGGGGATACCTCCGGTGGCCAGCGCATCGAAAATCCGGGTCGGGATGTCGTTGAGGGTGGGTACGATCCAATGTGCCTTGTGCGTGTACCAGAAGCGTAGACGATCAGCTGCCGACATCTGGTGGAAGCCCGCCGTGACGAATCCTACCGAAGGATTTTGGGCGCCGAGCGTGCTTACCACCTGATTGCGGAATCTAAATTTCTCGTAAAAGATATGTGTGCCCAGCGGATTGTCGGAGCGCGTCGTCAGCACGATGTTGTCAAAATTTTCCCGGAGATAGCTCTGCGACCACTGGCTAACCCCAGCACTGATCGGTCCGGCGATGGTGCGATTGTAACGGCTCAACAGAGAGAAATAGTCGGGGTGGGTAGGAAAATATATATCCGAGTGTGCCGCTAGAAAAGTGCTCATCGGATACCAGTGATGATTATCGAAATCCCAAACGGCGATAATGGTCTCTTCGGCGCGGTGAAAAAAATCAAGATAGGAGTCCAGGGAATTGTTCTGGATAACATCGTTGTTGTTGACCAGAACAATGGCCCCACGTAGTACGGGATCACCACTCAACGACGATAACGCGTTTTCCTCAATGTAATGAATATCGAGGCCGGGTATCGGCATCTCTACTCTGCCGAGTGTCCGGCGGGTCATAAATACGCGCCCGTTAAAGCCCTGGCTGAAATGTGCCTTCAGCTTGCGTTTGCGCCCCTCTTGGGTAACGGCGAGGTCGAAGAAGCGGTCGTGTTGGAAATGCCCAACCAACGCCTCAATATTTCGAGTGGGTAGCTGTTCCGCGCTGAGCGCATTATATAAGCCGGTGACGATTGAGTTTTCGGTCATGATTAGACGAAGTTGTCGATGTTCGTTTCTACCAACCCTCTGATGAAGATATTCTTTCCATCATTGGCGCATTGGTGTCGGCAGTCGTGGGCAGGGTCGAGGTTTTTGAATACTTGAAGCGCATCGTCGCTGAACCAAAATTCTTTGAAACGGCGATGGCGAATCGAACCAATTGCGCCAGTCTTATCATATGCTTTGTTGTGACAGGCATAGACAATTTGATCGGCACCAATCACGGGAACGATCTGCATGAAATAGCACTTATGGTAGCCGCGTTGAGCGGAGTGCGAAGGTGACTCGATGTTGTATGTGGTATTGAGAGAAAAACGGTCATCAATGAGCTCTGCCGCTTTGGCCAATTCCTCCCGTACCGCTGCGACGATGGGCGCATGATAGGCCACCAAGTCCGGGGTCCACATTGGTGAGAAACGTACGTTTTCGACACCGCAGTTTTTGAGTGTCCGGGCAAATTCGGCAATACCCTGGTAGTTATCCCGATGGATGATATAGTTTACGGCTAGGTCGCAGTTATTTTGCTTGATCCTGGCAAAGCTATCAAGGTTGTGCAGAATCATGTCAAAGTTCTTTTCTGGTACGCTACGCGAGGCGGCCATCTGCGCTGCGGTGGTATAGTCGATCGATACCCGTACCCATTTGGCTTGGGCGAGGACCTCGGCGCGTTGTTTAACCAACATCTGACCGTTGGTAATGATCGAGAGGTCGATATTGTGGTCCAGTGTCACCTGCATGATCTTAACGATATCGCGATGCATTAACGGCTCACCACCGCCCGAGTAGGTCACGGCCTTGACCCCAATCTCCCTGAAATCGTCCAGGATCTCGAGCATCTTTGCGGTTGGGATGATGTCATCAGGCCCCATATCAGTGTGCATCCCACTGATGATATGGTTCGGTTTGTCGTTCTTGCGAAAACCGGTCGAATAGACACAGAAAAAGCAGCTATGATCACAGCGGTTAATCGGCTTGACCCGGACGTAGATCGGGGCGGCGATGCGTCCCTCAATAAAGGAATCAAGCTTCTCGCGGAAGAAGACAATCTTGTATTCGCTGTATTTATTGTTCTTCATACCAGGTCTTTGTATTCGACGAGCAGGGTCGAACGTCCCTGGTCCAAATCGGCCTTGGCTTGTGCATAGGCACTGGGGATGTCGGCTGGGGTGTGCAATTGCCGCACGGGAAAGGAAAGCATGTGACGCAAGGCATTACTGAAATCCTGGACGTGAGTATCTCCGGTGTACAGCGGTTTGTCCTTGTTGCCGACCACGCAACGAATAATTGCGCTGGGAGAAAATTCTCCACGCGACATCCGTTTGACCTTATCCAAATGATTCACCAGGGCATCAAGCGCATTAAGGACGAAATCCATTCGTTCGATGAAGACCACGGGTTTGTAGCCTTTTAGCGCCAAGCCGGTAGCCATTCCGACCATGAGGTTTTCCGCTACCGGGGTCTCAATAATTTGAGAGTCGTTCACCCCTTTGAGCGTTCCCAGCGCACGTCCCTTTTTTAAACCATAGCCAATGAAACGCGTGGCGACATCCGTGGCCAGCAGGTGATTGGCGCTCGTTAGCGCTTCCTTGTAAGTCGGTTGAGTCATAGCAAACCTCGCTCCGAAAGAATGGCCTTAACTTCGTTCATGTTCTTGGCGTGTTCAGTGTTAGGTGCGATCAGCACCCGCTCTCGGTCCAGCATCAATAGCCGCAAGTGCACCGTTTCGGTATTCCAAATATTGAAGGTAGGCCAACTAGGTCCGGTACTGACGCCGACGATATATTTACAGCCGAGTGACAGGCTACCAATCGCCGTCACCGACAGTGCCGATCGCGTTGTGCAGGGGACACCGTGCATAGACGGCGCGGTAGTAACTACCGAATGCCCCCGGGCCAGCAATGCGCCGATCAGTCCATCAAACTCATCGGGATCGTATCCCTGTAATTGACCGCTTTTTGGTGGAGAATTAATGACCAGAAAATCGAAGTTCGGATAGCGCTTGCGTAGAATGCTCGGATAATCGAACAACAGATCGCTGGGGTGATGGAACGGCGATTCAAGTCCCAGTTTGGCTGACAGGTATTCGTAAAATTCCATATGAAACCAGCCATAATCTGCCCATTTTGGGTGAGTGACGTAGTAGTCGTCCTGGTTTTTCCAGGAATCTTGGGAGTTGCTTGGTTTATATGCCAGATCGATCAAGGTGATGCGCGGTAGGTCGGCAACGACCTCGATCATTTGTGGCAAGAAATCGTATTTTGCGGCATGCACAAAATGATGATCGGGATAGCGCACCACCTGTTTGCGCAAGTAGTGCAGGTGCGCGAGATGATCCCCGAGATTCCAGTCGCAATGGGTGAAAATAGTAGGCATCGTGGCTGCGTCTGCTCGTAAAATCGTCAGCCTCGCGCGTTCCGAGGCTTCCCTAACGATTCGCCGGTTTGATTGGTTTAAAGGTAATCATGGTTTTGCTGCCGTTGCCGGCATGTGGGTATATCGCGCTGTACTCATAGGTAACCACGCACTTCGGCCACCTCATGCGAAACTTGGTTGGCAGACGTTCCTCGATAGTGGTATCGACACTGCGGTTATTATTCTCGATAACAAAAGTGCATGGCAATTCATATCCCATCACCATCATGACCGCCTCGTAAAAATGTCCTTCCTCCTCGGCACCGTCACCGAGGAAACACCAAACGCGGTTCCGTGAGCCTTCTTCTTTCAGTGCCCAAGCTACTCCGGTGGCAATACAGCAGGTGCCGGCGAGAATTGAGGACGTAAAAAAATTACGTTCACGGTCGAAGACAAACATACTGTCTCCTTCCCGGATCAGGTTTTCGAGCTTTCCGGATTTGATCCCTGATAACAGTGCATGGTAATGGTTGCGGTGGGTACTAAAGATCCAGTCACCTTCTTGTACATCCGCGAAGAAATTGACCAGCCAGTCCTCGTTACCACCGCATAGATGCAACAGGTAGGGTAGGTCTCCGGCCTCCCAGAGTTTGGCGATCCCCTGTTCGAAGTTTTTTAATTCCTCTGCGGATGCATAGTTCATTGTCCACCCTTTGTTGCTAGGTCTAAGAAAATGTGGTGTTGGGTATTGGTGCGCTATTGATTATCTGCGGAGGATCCGTTTGAAATAATCAATAGTCTCCGTTAATCCATCATCAATACTCACTTTGGGCGCCCAATTAAGTTTTTCTTTTGCGAGAGTAATATCCGGCTTGCGTCGGCGCGGGTCATCCAGGGGTAACGGATGGAACACCATCCTCGATTTTGAACCGGTCAGAGTAATAACTTTTTCTGCCAGCTCACGAATAGTAAACTCGGCCGGGTTGCCAAGATTTACTGGGCCAACAAATTCGGCCGCAGAGCCCATCATGAGCAATATTCCGTCAACCAGATCGTCCACATAGCAAAAACTACGGGTTTGACTGCCATCGCCATATAAACTTATCGGTTCTCCTTGTAGAGCCTGAACAATGAAATTACTTACTACTCGACCGTCATTTGGATGCATCCGCGGGCCATAGGTGTTAAAGATACGAACCACCTTGATTGCTACTTTATGTTGACGCCAATAATCAAAAAATAATGTTTCCGCGCACCTTTTTCCTTCATCGTAGCAGGAACGGACTCCTATGGAGTTAACCCTTCCCAAATAGTTTTCCGCTTGTGGATGAATTTCAGGATCACCATATACCTCGCTGGTCGAGGCCTGCAGAATTCGTGCCTTTACCCGTTTGGCAAGCCCTAGCATATTGATTGCTCCGTGCACACTGGTCTTTGTTGTTTGCACGGGATCAAACTGGTAATGAATTGGGCTGGCCGGGCATGCAAAGTTAAATATTTGATCGACTTCAATATACAAAGGAACCGTCACATCATGACGGATTAATTCAAATCTAACATTGCCCATCAAATGGCGAATATTATCCTTGTTGCCGGTAAAAAAGTTATCCAGGCATACTACGTCATATCCTTGGGTAATCAATCGGTCGCATAGATAGCTACCTAGAAATCCGGCCCCGCCGGTAATCAGCACTTGAGACATTAAAACTCTCCTCTCAGCTTAGTAACTCGATCCTTAGGGAATCCCCGTTAAGAGGAAGTCAAGGTCGAGGCTTGCGTAGTGTTTAGGTTATTCCGTGAATTCCCTGTTGCGTAAAATGCTCAAGCCAAAAAACCTTGTCCCATTTTTCCCAGGCGTGAGTTCCCATCGGTAATTTGTTGGTCAGGGCAAAATATTTTCTCGGCTCGCATTCCAGAGAGAATTGTGCGGCATGGATCGCATTTGGAATCAGGAAATGGCTGGAAACTTGTCCTGCCAATGAAAAAAAGGCATCCTCTACGGTTTCATGGTACATCGATTTAATCCAGCCTAATTCTTTAATAACCTTGATGGTTGCTCTAGTGTTTCTCAGTGAAAGTCCGCCATTTCCCACATTCACGTAGAATTTAAGCCCATCAAGCGCTGTTCCTAACGCGGGAAATTGAAATATCCAGACATTGACCCAGGGGGCTCCCACGTAATCAAAACAACTGTGTGCCCAATAATCTAGATTGTCAAAAAATACGACGCAATCAGTTTGCGCTATCAATATGTGGGTATATTCCAGGTAATTTTCATAAAAATGAAGTGATGTCAGCAAATCACTGTAAGCCTGCCTTCCGGAAAAACATTGATCTGGGAAATATGAATACTGTGCTTGCGGGAAGTTCTCCCGATAAAATGATGTATCCAACTTGCTAGGGCAAATAAAGAATATGTCGCGTGACTTGAGCACTGCGAATGAGTGTTTAACTGCAATCGTCTCATTGGCAGTGAGAGCCGCTTTATAAATCGGTGTCAAAATTGCAACCCGAATGTTTGTTACCACATTGGTTACTCATCGGTAATATAGAAAATATCCAGGAACTACTCTTGTGTTGTGCTTGGAGCGGCTTCATCCGAGTGTCGCTAGGAGCGGGCTGTTAACACGCACAATCCCAATTCCGCAGGTCCTGCTTGCTATAAACGAAATGCTTTCATCGTTTTTGACCTCATTCCATATTTGGCATACTCCTGGGCATGCCTGCGAATTGATATCATGGAGTATGATATAACCGCCCGGCTTTATGAACAACAGGGCGTTTTCGTAATCTTTTTTTACTCCCGCATAGGAATGGTCGGCGTCGATAAAAATACAATCAAATGATTCTGAATTATCGGAAAAAAAATGATCGGTTGAAGCGTTGAGGAATCTAATATCGCCTGGCTTGTGCGATTTTAGAAAATTTATTTTGTTTTCTATATCGTCATTTTGGCTCTGTTGCCAATATTGGCAATTATCTACCGCCCAGGCTTTTCTGAGTGTTGCCTGAAATAGGGTATTTAGCAGAAAAGAACCGCCGCGCCCAACCCCTAATTCTAGATAATTTTCAAAATTATGAGATTTAAACCATAATAAGAGTTTTGAATACTCTTCGGGGATTTGTTGTAACTCCAGTCCTCCCCCGGAGCGACATAAGAAATAATCCGGTGAGCTACTACCCGCCTCAAATCGGATAAAATTTATTAATTGCTGTTCACTATAGTCCAGTACTTTTAAATCAATCATTGGTATCTGCTTTATCGGTTAGTTAGGCAGCGGATGCTGCTGATAAAATTTCTGCACCTCGGTGAGAATGTAACTTGCGCACGCCCGAGGAGAATTATGCTCTAATACCCATTTTCTGGCGTTGCGCCCGATTTCATGCAGCAAATTGGAGGATTCGTTCATTCGGCGCATAATTTCAAAAGGAAGAAGGTTGGCCGTGGCAACGTCAATGGGAATATATTCTTTCCAGGGTTCAGGGTTAGTATGGAGCTTGAGGCCATATTTATCAAAATCCAGTGTCAGTGGGACGCAGGCAAATAAGGCGCACTCATAAAATCGATAACTATCCCAACGAAAAACAACGCAATCTTTTGTAAAGGATTCAAATCGATAATGATCGCCATATCGGGCGGCATATTCACGATATCTATCCGACATTAAATCCGCATAGTAACTTCCCCCATAAGCGAAGAAACCCAAGCTGCGTGCAAAGTATTCTATGTATTCTTTTGTGGTTAAGCGGGGACGCTTAATATTGTCTTTTCGCCAAAAATCTACAGGGAAATATTTTGAGAAATTTTCTACCAAGGCAAAGTCCAGGGAAAGGCGTACATCCTGATTCAAAGAAAGTCCAAAATTATGGACAAAGTTGTTTTGTTTCTTTGTTAAATCAACTTCATCGGCCAGCTTGATAATGTCGTTCGACAATCCGAAAGAAAGTGGGAATAATTGTCCTTTTCTTTTTGCGTAGATATTGTAATGAGATACAAAACTAGGTATGTCATGAAAGCCATCAAAGAAATTCGCATTATCCATATGATTAATAAATGCAATTGGCTTGCTTGATTTAATTGGGGCGAGGACTTGCTGGTAATCCAGTGGTCTTTCTAATGCGTCCACGAGCACAAGCTCTTCGTGTATCGCAGTTGACTGTCGGGAAATATGTACTGGGGCAGGAAGAATCGAGAATGGGCTTGAAGGAAAATCCGGTGGAGTTAGCTGCAGGTTGCCATTCGTCCCCACTTCGAGCCCTAAATCCATAAACCCCTGAATTAAACATTTTGCGGTGTAGGTCAATACTCCGTCGGGGGCAAAAACAAAGACTGATTTGATCTTTTCTGGCATCATATCAATAACTCAATAAAAAGTGGTCAGCCGCGTGCTCCCAGTATTTCCGTACCCAATTCAGTGCCTGCGGTGGGTCAAGATCCAGCAGTGGTGCAAACGGCGCATTATAGGAAAAAATACGCTGACGTTCCGCCCGATCCTTATAGCCAGAGGCATAAGCTTCCTCGGGGGTTAGTGTTGTGAAACCTGGTTGTGTCGCGGGTACAAAATACGCGTTATTATAGTTAAAATCAATTAAACGGTAGTCGTGACGCACCATTAAATCGTTAGCCATGGTCAGCGACATGCCATATAAATCTCCCCCCGGTGGCGCGACTCCTTCACGGTAGAGAACGGCAAATTTTAATGGCGGGGGTATTTTTTCATTGATTTCTGTGATCACAAGCCGGGGACGATATCGCTCCATGATTCTCTCCAGGACGAAATTCCAAGAGCCTGCGTGTGGTGCGCACCCGGAGCGTGCTGT
>CAUYUB010000041.1:0-8392 GCA_963575685.1 Gammaproteobacteria bacterium
GGAGCTCCTGGAGCCACGGGTGCCCCGGGAGCTACTGGTGATTCGGGCGGTAAAGGTGCCACGGGGGCCACGGGTGCCACGGGCGGTATAGGCGCTACGGGAGCTACAGGTGATACGGGTGGCGTAGGCGCTACAGGCGCTACAGGCGGTATAGGTGCTGTGGGACCCACGGGTACCACGGGAGCTACAGGTGATGCGGGTGGCATAGGCGCTACAGGCGGTGTAGGAGCTACGGGAGCTACAGGTAATACGGGTGGCATAGGCGCTACAGGCGGTGTAGGCGCTACGGGAGCTACGGGCGGTATAGGCGCTACGGGAGCTACAGGTAATACGGGTGGCATAGGCGCTACAGGCGGTATAGGTGCCACGGGAGCTACGGGTGGTATAGGCGCTACGGGAGCTACGGGTGGTATAGGCGCTACGGGAGCTACAGGTAATACGGGTGGCATAGGCGCTACAGGCGGTATAGGTGCCACGGGAGCTACGGGTGGTATAGGCGCTACGGGAGCTACGGGTGGTATAGGCGCTACGGGAGCTACAGGTAATACGGGTGGCATAGGCGCTACAGGCGGTATAGGTGCCACGGGAGCTACGGGTGGTATAGGCGCTACGGGAGCTACGGGTGGTATAGGCGCTACGGGAGCTACAGGTAATACGGGTGGCATAGGCGCTACAGGCGGTATAGGTGCCACGGGAGCTACGGGTGGTATAGGCGCTACGGGAGCTACGGGTGGTATAGGCGCTACGGGAGCTACAGGTAATACGGGTGGCATAGGCGCTACAGGCGGTATAGGTGCCACGGGAGCTACGGGTGGTATAGGCGCTACGGGAGCTACGGGTGGTATAGGCGCTACGGGAGCTACAGGTAATACGGGTGGCATAGGCGCTACAGGCGGTATAGGTGCCACGGGAGCTACGGGTGGTATAGGCGCTACGGGAGCTACGGGTGGTATAGGCGCTACGGGAGCTACAGGTAATACGGGTGGCATAGGCGCTACAGGCGGTATAGGTGCCACGGGAGCTACGGGTGGTATAGGCGCTACGGGAGCTACGGGTGGTATAGGCGCTACGGGAGCTACAGGTAATACGGGTGGCATAGGCGCTACAGGCGGTATAGGTGCCACGGGAGCTACGGGTGGTATAGGCGCTACGGGAGCTACGGGTGGTATAGGCGCTACGGGAGCTACAGGTAATACGGGTGGCATAGGCGCTACAGGCGGTATAGGTGCCACGGGAGCTACGGGTGGTATAGGCGCTACGGGAGCTACGGGTGGTATAGGCGCTACGGGAGCTACAGGTAATACGGGTGGCATAGGCGCTACAGGCGGTATAGGTGCCACGGGTGCCACAGGTGCCACGGGGGCTACAACGCCCGGCAGCGTCACAAGCGTCACCATAGTTGAGACGCCGCAAGTCCAAGAGACGGTCCATAATACCCTGAAATCAACGCCGTTAATTACCGGTTTGCCTCTCACCATAGTAGACACCGGCGTCAGAATGCCTCCACCAGTTGAAGTCCAGGTCGAGATGCGGCGGAAGATCTACGTACCGCCCCGGCACCCGCGCAAACAAGATCGTGATTAACAAGTGAAGTGATGGCGCGCCCGGACCCGCACGGATGGATAAAAAATGGGTGTCGGACTACTTGGAATGTTGCACCCGACGTAGGCGCACAAGTAAAAATCGCGGCCATGACAATTAAGATGTGGGCATTTACTAGGCACGAGCGCTCAGGGAGCGGGCGCTCGGTTGTGGCGCTCATTGCCAAAGGACTTTGTTTTGACCTGCTGGCCGCGAGTTTTATCCCCTACCAAGCAGTTGCAGCGGATGGCACTACGCAATTGTCCAACTTGAGCTGCCCATTGTCCGCGCATCAAGGTGCAGTAACCCCATCCACGATAGAGGGAGAACCCGCTATGGTGGTGTATTGTCCCAAACGAGCGAATTTCGAACGAGAGTACGCGTCGCATGAGGTCCGGCATGTGGCGGATTGGGTCGTCGATTCGGAAAACAATCTCCGCATGCCGTTCGTGATTGTCGACAAAACGAACGCAAAAGTTTTCGTATTCGATGCGGACGGACGGCTGCGCGGCGCCACCGCTGCGTTGCTCGGCGCGGCGCGGGGTGATGATACGGTTCCCGGCATCGGCGACCGAAAATTGTCGAGCATCCGCCCCGAGGAACGCACAACGCCAGCGGGCCGCTTCGTAGCTGCACTAGATCACAATATCCACGGAGAGGAAATTCTGTGGGTGGACTACAACGCTGGCATTTCCATGCATCGGGTAATTACGACCAATCCCATGGAGCATCGCCTGCTGCGCTTGGCCACACCGACGCCGCTCGATAACCGTATTTCCTATGGCTGCATCAATGTTCCGGCAAAGTTCTACGATAAAGTAGTGCATCCAGCTTTTACCGGGACGAATGGCATCGTCTATATTCTTCCAGAAACCAGATTAACCTGCGAAGTCTTCAATTTGTATGACGTCGAGGAACTCGCGCAATTGCCGATCGCGAGCCAACTGCTGCCCGTGCAGCCTGCCTCTACAGTCTGTGTAAACAAAATTCGATAATGCCCACGGCATTCCTTATCTCAACTCTTCAATTATCGCATACCACCTTGTCCTCTAAGCAACGTGTAGATCAGAATTACTTATCGGCTGCTTAGATCCACCAACCGAGCTGCTGAATTCAAATACTTGACGGTAATTATTAATTGACGAAATCATCGCTATTGGTTCGTTGGCACACAGACAACTCCGCGTGGGCCAGATATGCTTGTATTAGTTTCACTGGTAGTCGTTGTCACAGGAAGGGGAAAGTTATGAAACGTAACACAATATTCAAAGTAATGAATCGTAGTGCGTCCGCGGCGCTCGCCGTTCTCGGTTTGATTCTGGTAGGTTCAGCACAGGCCGCGACGAGTTCCGGAAGTCTGGTCGTCACCGCCACCATCGACGCATCCTGCACAGTCTCCGCGAGTCCAATGGCGTTCGGTACCGTAGTGCCGGGTACCGTCAAGGACACCACATCCACAGTAACATCGAATTGCACCAACGGTACCACCTATACCGTCGATATTGGTGATGGGCTCAACCATGGCGCCACCATCGGCTCAGGCGGCGAGTATCGTCGCCAGATGGCTTCAGGCGCTAGCCTGCTGCGGTATGTAATTGCGAGTGACGCTACCTATGCGACCCATATCAACGCCACTTCTCTCACCACATATAACAACCTTTTGACATCCACGGTAGGCGACAGTACCGATCAGACAACCATGATTTATGGCCGTGTGGTTGGCGCCGAATCCGCGTCTAAAGCGGCTGGCAGCTATTTAGATACCGTGGTCGTTACGATCTCCTTTTTATAAGGTTTGAGATTCGTATCTCATGAGCCGCAACCGCTGTTTTTCCTCATCGTTCCCACGCCCAGCGTGGGAACGATTAAACGGGTAGCCATATCGTAACCAATCGAAGTCATGGGGCTCTATGGCAATCATAAAAGTAAGAAATAAAAGATTTAGATATCGAATCATTGGCGGCGTGATTATGTTCAGTCTAACCTTGCCCGCCTTTTCCGCCTCGACGATCGCGCCAATCGTCGTTGAGACACAAGCCGATGGTCGCGCGGTTGTCAACGTGAGAAACGATTGGGAACGTGAGGTCATGTATCAGCTGAGTGTATTGCGCTGGCAGGTGATCGACGGTCGTGATCGATACGAGGCCACCCAAGACTTCATCGCCAGCCCCCCCATTTTTACCCTTGCCCCGGCCGAGACGCGCGCGATCCGAATCGGCCTTCGTCATCCGATACCGGCACCCGTGGAGCAGGTTTACCGTCTGGTGGTCGCGGAGGTGCCACGTGTGGATGAGTTCGGTAAGCAAGGCGGCATGGTTAGTTTTGCCCTCCAATATCTGCTGCCGGTCTATGTTGCCTCAACCCTCGGTGATGCAAAACCGGAGCTGGTCTGGTCAATGCAGGCAGTGAGTGATGCGGTGGTCGTTCGAGCAGAGAATATCGGACAGAAACGTATCGTCCTGCTATCGGTGGGCCTTTCTAAGAACTCCTCGGAAAATGTCGAGCCCGAATTTATTTCCAAGAAACCGACCAACGTTTTGGCCAAGACCTGGCGAGAATGGCGGATTCCTGTTCCGCCGGGAAAGGCATCTTTACCTTTGCACATTGTATATCTAAACCAGGGCAGCACCAACCCAACGGTTGTGCCCAATGCCGAAATTAGGGCCAGCAGTTCGCGCTAGCGCTACAAGAGCAGACCGTCCTGTTTCGCTATTCCATATTCCATGCCAAATTGGGAAAGGTTGAGGCGTGTGCCGCCGTGAAGTTATCGTCGAAACGACAGCGATGCTCGATTTCGTGTGGAGTGACTTGGTGTGGCGCGTTGTTGCTGACACTTAGTGGCGATCCGACACAGTCCCTTGCTGATCAGGTCATACGCACGGTGGATGCGATTGATATGAATCCTACGTTGACCGGTTCATCCATCGAAAAGAAGGGAGTAGAGGGCTTTTACACGCTCTACCTCAATGGAGTGTTGCAGAACGATTTTGTTTTTGTGTTTGTCGATGATGTGCTACACCTTTATATGGCGGAAAAGGATTTTCGTGCGCTTGATTTTGCGGTGGCGGTACCCGCCGTAGAGCGTAACGGTATTCAGGTAGTTCCGCTGTTTGGCCAAAACGGTGTATCCGCCCAGGTCGATTCGACACGAATGGCTCTTCTGCTTGAGGTGCCGCCTAGCTGGTATTCGGGAACGCATATTAATCTGGCCCCATCCCAACTACGAAAAATCACGGCGGCGGTACCCGGCGCCTTGTTCAACTACAGTCTGCAGTTTATCCGCGAAGGCAACACTGCGCTCGGCACCAGCAGTGGACAAAGTTTGTCGGTTTTCGGGCCAATGGGGTTATTTCAGGTATCGACGGCAATGACCTCGTTTGACCCGATTTCGTCCGGGAGCAGGTTTCGCCGTTTGGGCGCAACTTTCTTCCACGATAACGAGAAAAACCTCACGACTTTTACCTTGGGTGACAGCGTGGTTCCATCTAGTGTCGGCGTGCCCGCCGTGCGTTTTGGCGGAGTCAGCTATCAGCGCAATTTCGGCCTTGAGCCGAATTTTTCCACACTGGAGACGCCGACAATCTTCAATGAAGCACGTTTACCCAGCACTCTTGAATTTTTTCTCAACGACCGACGCATCGGTTCTCCCGTTGCGATTGGGGCTGGCCCCTTCGAGATTGGTGGGCTGCCGACGGTTGACACCAGTGGCCAGATAAAGGTGTTGATCCGCGATGCGCTTAATAACGAACGCATAGTGACCATTCCCTACATTCGTTCACCTCGTCTCTACCGTGAGGGGCTGCACAGTTTCAGCTATACAGCAGGCTGGTTGCGACCGGATTTGGATCGTTATCAGACACCATTCATGATTACCACGCACCGTTACGGTTGGACTCGTTGGCTGACCCTTGATGCCGGGGTAACCGCCAGTGCCGCAAGTAAGAGCCTTGGCATTAGTGCTACTTTTCCCTTGCGCAATAATATGATTGGTGATGTGTCCATGGCATCGAGTCGTTCGGCTGCGGGGTCCGGCCAACAATTCGGTAGCTCCTCACAATGGTTGGGCAAGCGGTCTAGTGTTGGCGTCAGCATCAACCATTCTTCTCGAATATTTCGCTTGCTGGGCGATACCGACGACGATCAGGATCGGCCGCGTAATGACTTTCGTCTGTTCGCGGCTCATGAGTTTAGCTCGAATTTTGGCGGAGTCAGCGCGACTTTCGGTCGCCTCTCGGTGTGGGGCGGGGCGACGCGATTGATTAGCAGTCTGGGTTGGTCGAAGAGCTTCGAACAATTCAGTGTATCGATCAACGGCGTTCGCAATAACAATAGTACTGCAATCCTGCTGATCCTCAACGTACCGTTAGGTCCACGGGGGTTTCTCAGCAATAGCGTACAACAGCAGGATGGGGAATTGGCCTTGCGCACCGACTATAGCAACCTGCCGGTGGCGGATCTTGGCACCGGTTACCGAATGGGTATTGCGGAAAATTACCCGAAACAGGGGAGGCAGCAACAAAGTGCCTACGCCAATATTGATGCGCGCTCGCCATATGGCGAATATGGCCTGGATGTTGATATCCGACCGGATCAAACCTCGTGGCGCATGAGCACTGCCGGGAGCGTCGGGATCCTGTCCAATCATCCATTTTTAGGGCCACCCATCAACAGCGGGTTTGCACTGGTCTCCACCGGCGATGTATCCGGTGTCTCGATTTATCGTTGGAATCTTCCGGTCGCCGTCACCGACTCGCGAGGATTGGCGCTCGTCACCGATCTGAGCCCCTATCAGGATAACCTTCTTGCGCTAAGGCCGGATGAAATCCCGTTCGAGTACCGGATTACGAACACGGAGATGATCGCGGTACCGCATGGGCGCGGCGGTATTTTCGTCGAGTTTCCCATATACCATGAGCGGCCCGCGGTGCTCGTCTTACAACTCCCTGACGGGCGTCCTATACCCGCGGGCGCCATAGTGACCGTTATGAAGACACATGAATCCGCCTTGGTTGGTTTGCGCGGCGAAACATTTGTGCAGAACCTACCGGAACAAACGGAGATCGAGATACCTATTTCGCGCCGTTACTGCCGCGTTGTGGTCAACCGGCCGCAAAACAATGACCCACAACCAAGACTCGGCCCCTATACCTGCGCGTTTGAGGAGAAAAAATAATGGCTATCCTTTCTACTCTAGCCATCACCCGCCACCGGTTGGTATGGCTGCCGATGATTGCCATGGCCGCCTGGTGGCTAAATTTTCCTTTACGTCATGCCACTGCGTCGGAAATTAATTCCGCACAGATTTATTGCACGCTGGAGGCTGCCAGCCTAAACTTTGGCCACCTTCATTTACGGCAGAGGGCGGCAACCGTCGGGGTGGGAGAGATCGTGGTGGTTTGTCGCAACTATTCCAGAACCAGTTGTCGCATTGACGTTACTCTGGCATTTCCCACCATGGGGCAGCAAAAGGCGTTGCTGCGGGCAAAACGGGGGACCTTGCCGGTCACGTTCTATCATGATTCACAATTTGTCGAGCGTTGGGGGGATGACCGTAATGGTGCATCCGCTTCGCACGTGGTGGTGGAATTGACCCCAGGAGAGCTGCGGCGCTTGAGGGTGCCAGTTTATTCCCTATTGCAAACCAGCCATGATACCGCTGCAGGCAGCTACTACGCGCAAATCCCAGTCACGCTTCTTGCGGGTGTCCCGCATTAATTGATCACCGCCCTGCATATTGTTCTTGTATTGATTTGAGTGTATCCCCACTTAAATCTTTCGTAATTCCGTGGTAAATCTTATCGGCATCATCGGTATTTCCTTCCCGATAGTAAGTGTTCGCAATTCCTAGTTGTATTTCATTTTTTATGCTATCTCTGCCAAGTAGCCAATTAATGAAGCCAACCTTGTCGTATGCTTTTTCATAAAATTCCCTCGCTCGATAGTTATGGTTTTCATTATAATATATAGTTCCGACCCTAAAATACAGCGACAATAATGAATATTTGCTGTAATATTTATTTTCGTCATAGTTCTCTTCGGTAAACTTTATTTTGTTTAATATTTTATCCTCATTGTCATGTAAGCTATTACTTAGTATATTAATGTATAACATTACCGGCTCGATTGCGTATGGATTTTGTTTTATTGAGGCTTCTAAGGATTGCAAAGCAATCTCATTTTTTCCCTCTAATAAGAAATTTATAGCCATTATGTAGTCAAGAAAACCAGAGTCGTCCAGATTACTTTTAAGGTTTGATAGCTGATTCACCGCCTTTTTGAACAAGTCAACGCCATCCTCACCAGAATAACTTATCATGCTGAGCACCAGCAAATCTTCCGGTAATGGATATTTTGATTCCAGTGTTTCAGACAGTAAATTTTGTCCAGACTTTATAATACCATTTTTGATCTTCACATATTTCTCAGCGGCAGCATTATCACCTTTACTTATAGATTGTTCTATGTTGTCATCAATTTCATATAGCTCGTCAACCAATGCCCTAACTTTTTTGCTTCCCAAATTTATTGGCAAAGTAAACCTCACTGTATAATAAATTTCTCCCGTATCATTTTTGAACATAGCCACGCCATCCATCATGGTTGCTGAAATATTGGCAATAACGCCGAATTTCGCAGCCGCGGAAAGCATGGCAAAGTTTGCAATCACGCCACCTACCAAATCTTGACCTCCACCACCAATCCAGGCGGCTACCCCGCCTACTCCCAACGCGGCTTGAGGTGCCCCAATACCAAAAGTGAGATAAGTATAGTCACTGCTGGCAACTATCGTTCCACCAAGCACAATCAAGGA
>CAUYUB010000042.1:0-8351 GCA_963575685.1 Gammaproteobacteria bacterium
TCCGTCCAATATGCTATTTAGCTGGAGTCCCCTAACCAACGCGCAGGTTAGTATATGGCAGTAGCGCAGAAGGAGGTCGAGCGCAGGGACTTTGTTAGGCAGCGGAGAAGCCATCTCTTCCGTTGGGTCTCTGCCTGCGAGGGAGAGGGGCGTTGGGTGTCGCGGGTTAGGTGGATAGCCCCCTGCCAATGCCGCCTGCCGCCTGGGCCATACCGCCCTCTATCAGCGCCTGCCGCGTCTGTTTGAGGAACTGGCCATCGCCCTCGCCAAGGCCGATGTCCTGGTCCTCGACGATTGGGGACTGGCCGTCCTTGATGGTAAACGCCGCCGTGACCTGTTGGAGATCCTCGACGAACGCTACCGGACCCGCTCGACCTTGGTTACCAGCCAGTTATGGGACATGTATAATTTACCTACACTAAACAACCGCGTTTACCAGGAGCCTCGCCTCCCTCGCCATTGATACGTAAAAAAGATTTGGAGAGAATATGTCAGATATACCTAATTTTGCCAATCGGAAAACAATTCTAGTAGTTGACGATACTCCAGACAATTTGACCCGAATGTCTCTTCTCCTAAAAGAAACTTACCATGTAAAAGTTGCCAAGAATGGTGAGAAAGCTCTCGATTACCTGAATTACAATGACAAGCCAGATCTGATTTTACTCGATGTCATGATGCCAGGAATGTCTGGCTATGATGTCATACGCGAACTTAAGGGCAATCAAAAAACATGCCATATACCAGTAATTTTTCTGACAGGCGCGAATGCTGAGGAAGATGAGAAGCAAGGTTTAGATCTGGGGGCAGCAGATTACATTACCAAGCCAATCTCGCCACCAATTATGTTGGCACGAGTCAAAACACAATTAGAGAATAAGGCAGCCTCGGATTTTCTCAGAAATCAGAATTCTTATCTTGAAGCAGAGGTAGCTAGGCGTACCCGTGAAATATCCTCAATTCAGGATGTCACTGTTATGGCCATGGCATCACTGTCAGAAACCCGAGATCAGGAGACTGGTAACCATATACTGCGTACTCAGCATTATGTGAAGACGCTGGCCGAAAAGCTTAGAACACATCCGCGCTTCAATTATTTTCTTTCGGAGCGGATTATCGATATGCTTTTCAAGGCAGCCGCATTACACGATCTCGGTAAGGTAGGAATTCCCGATCGAATTCTCATGAAATCAGGAAAACTTACGCAGAAGGAGTTTGAGATTATGAAGATCCATACTACCTTAGGTCGGGATGCCATTAAACTTACGCAGAAACGTCTTGGTGTGGAGATAGAATTCTTTACACACGTTATGGATGTGGCCTACTACCATCATGAGAAATGGGATGGTAGCGGCTATCCGACTGGCATTAGCGGTGAAAATATTCCAATTTCTGCACGCCTAATGGCGGTGGCAGATGTCTACGATGCTTTGATTAGTAGACGTGTATACAAAGAGGGTATGTTGCACGAACAAGCTATGGTAATCATGGTAAATAATAGAGGCCGCCACTTTGATCCTGATATCTTAGACGCCTTTGTTACTTTACAGGATGAGTTTCATTCTATCGCATTGGGATTTTCCGATAGTGACGACACTATGGCTGAAAAAGCGAATCAGATTGATCTGTTACTTGGCGGTTGAGGTGAGATGTGAGTATCCATATAAATAATAATACAAAAAGTTTTTCTTCTGTAAGAATTCTCTCCATATTTGTACTCGTAAGTATTGTTATTTTTGTCTCTTCTTACATGGGATATCGCTTCATTTCCAAACAATTAACTGAACGTACAAAGGAAGACCTGCATAGCTTGAGCCAATTGAAGCTTAGACAGATCGAAACGATGCTGCAAAACTGGCATGGTGAGATAGACGTTTTCGTCAACCATACGAGCATATGGAAAACATTGGGTGGTATTGACATAAGTGAAGAGCTGGAACGTGCTAAAAACGATACAAATTCTGTATTACGATTTCAAGGCTATCGTAGTGTTATCATGACCGATAGGGCATTGCGAACCATTGCTATAGGTAACTTCCATCAGCTTTATGAGTCAGAATTATCAGCTATAACAGAATCCGTCAGAACACGCAACGTTACATTAGTCGATCTACATTATGATAATGATACTGTGGTTTTCGGAGTTGCTCACCCAGTCTTTGCAAACGGTAATGAGAGTTCTGACAATGCGATAATAGGAACAGTGTACTTCGAAAAGAATGCCGAGGAAACTCTGTTCCCAATTCTAGATTCTCGGCCCTCCTCTAGTCCTACTACTGAAACTCTACTGGCGCGGCGCGAAGGTAACGAGCTCCTTTTTCTGAGTCATCTTCGATTCAAGCCGGAAACGTTACCACTGTCGTTCCGATTGTCTGTCGATGGGTTGCCAACGCTGGTAAAAAGAGCGTTGGTAAATGGCGAGCTTGGTATGATGGCGGGTTTAGATTATCGTGGCATGGAGGTGGTTGGGGATGTCCAACGAGTTCCTGGTACCCCTTGGGTCATAGTAACAAAAATTGATCGTGTCGAGATTGAACATCCGGCCAAGGTGACAGGGATGATTGTTATTACACTAGCATCAGTTCTAATTATGATGCTTACAATCATTTTTCGGTTGTTCTGGCGTCGGCAAACATTGGAGGTAATTGCAGATCGGAGTAGGATGATAGAGCGCTACGAAGTAGCGATTAAAACATCGATCGATGGCTATATGATTGTAGACACCAACGGTCGAATCATAGATTGTAATTTTGCTCTGAGTGGAATCACTGGCTACAATGAATTAGAATTAAAGACTTTGAGTATTTTTGATCTTGAGGTTATAGAAACTCCAGAAGAAACCAATGAACATATCTCTAGCATTATGGTATCTGGCGGCGATAGCTTCCAGACTCAATGGAAGAGAAAAAATGGGAGAGTAATTGATATTCAATGCAATATATCCTTCTCGAACAATCAATTTTTCGTATTTATCCAGAATATCACAGAACGCAAAACAATCCTGGAAGCCTTGAATAATCAATTCTTATTTCAGCAGGCATTGGTTGATACTATTCCATACCCAATATTCTACAAGGGAACCGACACTTGCTTTCTTGGATGTAATCGTACCTACGAAGAACTTTTTGGGATGCATCGCGCAGATATCATAGGAAAGAAAATAATAGATCTTGATTTATTTTCTGAAGTTGAACGAAAAATCTGTCAAGAGAAAGATGAAGCCGCTATTAAACAGTCAAAACCAATACAGCACGAAATCACACTGCCATTCGCGGATGGTAAGATGCATGAAACCCTGTATTGCGTTTCTGGATTTCGTCACGATGATGATCGTCCCGGAGGAATGGTTGGTATCATCATTGATGTCTCGGATCGTAAAAAAATTGAAGATCTTGAAGAATTGGTTAAAAAGCGTACGGAAGAACTAGAAAAGGTTATGGTTCAAACACAAGAAAGTGAGAAACAGCTAAGAAATATTCTCGACGTCAGCCCGGTACATATAGCATTTTCGCATAAAGACAAATTTATATTTACCAACCCACTATTTGTTGAAACTTTTGATCTTCGTGCTGGAGATTCTCCAGAACAAGTCTATGTAAGGAGGGAAGATCGGGATATTCTAATAGAACGCTTACAACGCGACGGCATTGTCAAGAATTATGAGGTGCAACTGTTCGACAAAGAACATTTTGTTAGAGACATGCTGATCAGCTACATGCCAATTACTTATGATGGTAATGATGGAATACTTGGATGGCTCGTTGAGATCACCGATCGTAAAAAAAATGAGAATATCATGCGGCGAGCTAAGGAAATTGCTGAAGAAGCAACAAAGATCAAGAGTGATTTTTTGTCAACTATGAGCCACGAAATTCGCACCCCGATGAACGCTATCATTGGTATGGCACATTTGGCGTTACAGACCGAATTAAATGAGAAACAGCGTAACTATGTTGAGATGATTCAACGGTCTGCCAATGGATTACTTGGCATCATCAACGATATTCTTGATTTCTCAAAGATCGAGGCTGGTAAGCTGTCGATAGAGCAGATCGACTTCCGCCTTGATGACGTGATGGCCAATCTAGCCAACATGATCGGCTTAAAAGCAAAAGGCAAGGGACTGGAGCTACTATTTTTTACCTCGCCGAATATTCCTGAAATGCTGAACGGTGATTCATTGCGGTTGAGTCAGATTCTGGTGAATCTTGGAAATAATGCGATCAACTTCACCGAAAAGGGAGAAGTTATCATTGGTGTTGAGCCCATAGAGACTACACAGAATTCTATAGAACTACACTTCTGGATCCAGGATACCGGCATCGGCATGACTACGGAACAGTGTGGGAGGTTGTTCCAATCTTTCAGTCAGGCCGATACATCGACCACTCGTAAGTATGGCGGTACCGGTCTTGGATTAGCCATTTCTAAAAAACTTGTTGAAATGATGAGTGGTCGTATCTGGGTTGAATCCTGTCCTGGAAAGGGTTCTACTTTTCACTTTAACGCCACTTTTGGGCTAGTGAAAGAATCTCTTCCTCACCGCAGATTTCGCGCAGAGGAATTACTTGGTATGCGTCTGTTAGTAGTGGATGACAACGCTACAGCGCACGAAATTCTTTCCACCATGGCGTGTAGCCTCGGGCTTTCAGTAGATATTGCCTGGAATGGGCAAGAGGCGTTTGAAATGATTGCAGCCGCCGAACAGAAAGACCTTCCCTATCACCTAGTACTGATGGATTGGAAGATGCCGAGGATGGATGGCATTGAGTGTCTGTGGCATTTGCAAGAAAAACAATTGTCGCGTGTGCCATCGGTCATTATGGTAACTGCCTATGACCACGAAGACATGTTGGATGCGGCTTCGAAACGTGGCATATTGCCGAAATCTGTACTCACCAAACCGGTAATGGCATCAACCTTGCTCAAAGCAATTAGCTCTGCATTGAGCAAGGGGATCGTGGCGGAGACCTCATCTTACGAAAAAATCAACCATAACCTTGAGGCCATTAAAAAACTGGCCGGTGCCAGAGTATTGCTGGTCGAGGACAATGAGATCAATCAGGAGTTGATGCGGGAATTATTTAAAAATGCGGGTATTGACGTGGTGATTGCTAACCATGGTCAAGAGGTTCTTGACCTCCTGGAACGTGATGCAGCCTTTGACGGCATCCTGATGGATTGCCAGATGCCGGTGATGGATGGTTACACCGCCACCCGCAAGATTCGTAACCACCTAGAATTTAAGAACATGCCCATCATCGCCATCACTGCGGATGTCATGGTCGGCAATCTGAAACAGGTCATCGAAGTCGGTATGGACGATTACATTACCAAGCCGATCGACATAAGCCAGATGTTCGCTACGCTTGCTCGATGGATTGTGCCGAAAATCAAGGCTGATTGGTCGGCGGTTGCCATTACCGAGCCTTTTCCATCTGATACCAAGGTTTTTCCTAACTTACCTGGCATTGATACCGTTACCGGTCTTGCAAACATCCTTGACAATACTAAATCCTATCTGCGCCTGCTTGTCAGATTTCGTGACAGCCAAGCAAATTTCGCCGAGTTATTTAGCAATGCCTTGAACGATGCTGATCCGACCGCAGCCATGCGCTACGCGCACACGCTCAAGGGCACGGCGGGTAATCTTGGAATGAAAGGGGTGATGGCGGCCGCTGCCATACTCGAACAGGCATGCAAGGCAGGGGCATCACTGGAAATGCTCCGAATGCTGCTCAACCGCGTTATGACCGAATTGAATCCGGTAATGGATGGTCTGGAAAGTATCGGTGCGGACGAGGTAATAGTGCCTACAGTATCCGTCGCACTACTAACCTGCGCGTTGGTTAGGGGACAGGTGCTAATGGCGCTTTGCCGCTCTCCTGCCAGCTCGCAACGAACTTGGAGCACAAACCAAGCAAGATCAATTAGTTGACGTATTGCAAGCAAGGGGTGGGGAATCGGAGGCCTGGGGTCGGGAGGGTGCTATTTAGCACCTGTCCCCTAACCAACGCGCAGGTTAGTAGACATGGCAAAAATTCGGCCTTTGCTTGATCGACTCGCTACACAGTTAGCGAAGATTGATAGCGAGGCAGCCGACACTGTGGATGAATTGCTTACGCTAACGCAAGGTACACCGCTCGCTAACGAATTTCAAAAAATCGCTGGCGCAGTAACAGAATACGAATTTGAGGAGGCTGAAGCAGCATTGCGGGCGCTGACAGACGATTGGTACAGCTCAGAATTGTCCGCCTCATCATTCGAGGAACAGCCTTTAGTACTAGACATTTCTACCGGGCTAGCCTACTGGCATAATCCAGAGCTTTTGAGGAAATACCTTGCCAAGTTCGTTCAGGATCATGCCGATTATATCGACGATTTAGCCGCTCATCTGGCTGCTGGAGAGCGATTAGATGCCGCCAGGAAGATCCATAGGCTTAAGGGAACAGCGGTAACATTAGGACTTATGGAACTGGCACCTGCGGTTGTCGAGATGGATCGCGCCCTGACTGTGCAAGACACTCTACCGTCCGCTCTTCTGGAAGGCTTACTGGCCAAGCTACGCCAGACGATGACAAAAAGCCTGGTCGCAATCCGCGATCATTTGGCCGTCGTACCTTCCGTCGAAAGTTCTGCCGACGGAGAAACATCACACATCTGATGGAGAATTTGCTGGTATGAGCGGATTTTTTCGCATACTCGTGGTGGACGATGACGATTATCAACAGGCGTTGCTGAATTCGATGCTTGGAGATAATTATGAGGTAATCACAGCTAGTTCTGGTGAACAGGCTATCGACTTGGCACGGCAGTATTCTCCTGCCTTGGTTCTCATGGATATTTCCATGCCAGGGCTCACTGGGTATCAGACCTGCACGGCCATGAAGGCAGACGACGAGCTGGCGGCGATTCCAGTCATCTTCCTATCCGGGTTGGTGGAACTAGAGGATCGTTTGGCCGCCTATGACTGCGGTGGAGAGGACTTCATCAGTAAACCCTGTGCTCGAGTCGAACTGCGCAACAAGATCACCATCACCTTGCGCAAGATAGAGGAGCGCACGCGTTTGGTCGACGAGGCGAAAAATGCCTTTTCCACCGCCATGACGGCACTTTCCAGCGCAGGTGAAATTGGCGTAGTTCTGGGGTGCCTGCGTGAAAGTTTCGGCTGTGCCGATTACGCGTCTCTGATCGAAGTTGTCCTACAATCGGTATCAAATTTTAGCCTGCGCGCCAGTGTTCAGATACGCGGCATGGGAGGCTGTCTCTCGCGTAATGAGTTGGGCGACACATCTCCCTTGGAAACTCATGTGCTCACCGCACTTGTCGGAGGTGGTCGAATCGTAGATTTCAACAACCGCTCGGCATTTAATTATGAGCATGTATCTATCCTGATTCGCAACATGCCGACGGATGATACGGACAGATGTGGTCGGCTGCGGGATCATTTAGCGATGCTCGCAGAAGGAATCAACGCTCGGGTAGTAGCTCTCGATGCGGAATTTTCCAGACATGCCCAGCAGCAGGCGATGATCCTCATGATCGAAAAAACTCATAAAACGCTCTTAGATATCGAGAAACGTCACCAGGGTCATAAACTCAGGGCAGCTACAATTATGCATAAAATGGTCGACAGGATAGAGGATACTTTTTTCACCCTTGGATTAAACGAGATCCAAGAGAAAAAGATCCTGGCTATGATAAACGATTCCGTAGACAAGATTTTAAGATTATATGAAGAGGGGTTGGCTATAGAGTCACATGTAAAGTCTGTTATGGATCAGTTGGTTGGTGTGGGCAGGAAAACTTATTGATGATTATGTTCTCGTGAACCACCCCTTTCCTAACAAAGCGTTCTATCGGAGGAACAAAATGAATTACACGCATCTCACTCACGATGAAAGATGCCAGATTTCGATTCTCAAGAAGGCCGGCAACACCCTTACGGTCATTGCCGATTTACTGGGCCGGAACAAGTCAAAAGTCAACCATTAGCCGCGAGCTAGCGCGCAATGGTACCGATTTTGGCTACCAACCCGTTGAGGCACAAGCACTTGCGGTGGAACGTGGGGCCGCTTGCGCCAATGGACCTCGCGTTTCCGTGGGTACCTGGAAATTCGTGGAAGAAAAGCTTGTCCAGTACTGGAGTGCCGAACAGATAGCCGGGTATTTGAGGGCCAATAGTGAACCTACGGTCAGCCACGAAAGCATTTACCAGCGTATATACGCGGACCAACGGACTGGAGGAACCCTGTATCTCGCTCTTCGCTGCCAGAAACCGCGCCGAAAACGCCAAGGAAGCACCGAACGGCGCGGAACCATCCCTAACCAGACCTCCATCGAGCAACGTC
>CAUYUB010000043.1:0-8300 GCA_963575685.1 Gammaproteobacteria bacterium
GACGGCGGACTACTGGTGGCAGAAAGAGTGCTCAATTATCAATCCGGCGCAAACGCCGTTCATCGCGGCGCCGCAGTTTACCAACACGCACATCTACCCCAGCAACCAACTGCATCTGGTATGTTCGATGGCGCCGGTTTATGGCTCTATTGGCGAGCTGGAGTTTCCGGCGGAGACGAACGACATGGTTTGGAGTTGGGTTGGTTATTTTGGGAATATGAATCAGTTCGATCCAGACGAGCTGACCTGGAGCGGGAGTCCGTTCAACATTGGGTATGGCGATGTGTTTGTCGTGAAGAAGGCGGTGACCAGCACGGCGACCTCGTGGGTGCAGAAGAATCCGACGATTATCCCGTAGGGGTTTTTTACGTGGGGTGGTAATGAGCCCTCCTGGGGTTTCCTGGGGGGGCTTTTTTTATGGGATAGGACGGATAGGACGAATGATGCGCTGGGTCTGCCGCGGATAGCCAATGGCCGATCCGGGCAGAACCGGGGCATCTCTCTTCAGGATACGGCGTCGGCGTTGCGGACGGACCAGTCGATGTAGGCGCGGGTTTCGCGGACGGGCGGGGCGGTGCGGTCGATGTCGTGGACGCAGCAGACCTGGAATTCTTTGTCGAGGCGTTTGAGGTAGCGGAAGAGGCGTTCGGCGTTGCCGGGGGTGGCTTTGCGGGCGAGGCCGGTGATGACGGCGTAGAGGGTGGCGGGCTCGGTGGGGACGAGGGCTTGTTCGGGGTTGAGGAGGATGCTGTCGAGGTTGGGGAGGGAGCCGTACATTTGGAGGAAGGCGGTGAGTTCGATGGCGAAGGCTTCGCCGGCGGCGCCGGCGATGACGTCGCGGGAGCGTTCGCCGATGTTGAGCCATTTGCCGACTTCGGCGACGGTGCGGGGGCAGGGCGAGTTGATGAGTTCGCGGGTGGGCTGGAAGTCGTGGAGGAGGCCTGGGCGGAAGCGGACGAAGGCGACGATTTCGGCGGGCTGGCCGTGGTCAAGGGCCCAGACGCACCAGTCGTCGAGGGAGACTTCGAGGGAGACGATGGAGTGCCAGCGGGATTTGACGGGCTCGAGCATGCCGGCGACGCCGGCCATGTGTTTGGTGTCGTTGGTGGCGCCGACGAAGACGACGTGGTCGGAGATTTTGTGGCCGTTGACGCGGCGGGCGAGGAGGAGCTGCATGAGGGCGGCCTGGACGGCGGGGGGGGGGCCTGGCCGATGTCGTCGAGGAAGCAGACGGTGGGTTTGGTGGCCTGGATGAGGCGGTTGAGGTCGCCGAAGGGGAGGAATTCGGCGGTGCCATTGGGGAGGATGGCGGGCATGCCTTTGTAGTCGGTGGGATCGGACACGGCGGGGTGCTCGATGAGGAGGTCGAACTGGGCGTCGGCGCAGGCTTGAGCAACGATGTCAGACTTGCCGCAGCCGGGCTCGGACTTGATGAGGACCTGGCGGCGGTGTTTGAACGCGTTGGCCAGGAAGGGGCGGAGTTTTGCTGGTCGCATTTTGTTTGTTTGGTTGAGTGTTGGTGTTTGGGGACGACGGAAATAGGACGGATAGGACGGATAATAGGGATTCTGGTCTGGCCGACGCACGAGCGGGGGTGCGTGGCCAGAACAGAAGCACCAATTAGAGGAGGGTTTTGGTGGTGCAGCGGAGGGCGTGGCGCCAGGCGGGGATCGCCGGCGCCGGCGGGGACGCCGGCGCTCCCGGTGCGAGCGGGGCCGGCGGTGGCGGGGTGGGCATTGGAAGGGGCAGAGGGACGAATTTGGCGGTTTCGCCGTCGAGCTGGAGGGTGACGTTGGCGACCTGGTCGAAGTTGGGGAGGATGGTCTCGGTCTCGGGCTCGGGGGCGGGGAGTTCCAGTGGCGGGGCGGCGGGGGTGTCGGCGGCGCCGAGGTAGCCGGACATGGAGGCGAGGATTTCGTTGGCTTTGGCGGCGGTGGCCTGGCGGGTGGAGGGACTCTCGCGCAGGACCTGGGGGTCGTGGCGGACGAGGTCTTTGATGCGGGTGATGAGGACGTCGAGGTCGGGATCGCCTTCCGGGGTGAGGCGGAGCATTTCGGTGATGTTGGAGACGAGGGTGTCACGGAAGACGGCGTCGGGATCGGAGAGGCGCTCCTCCCTGCGGGCGCTGGGGTCGAGGAAGGGGCGCAGGGCGGCGGCGCGGCTTTCGGAGTCGAGCTGGCGCTTGATGGTGGCGAGTTCCTCGGCCATTTGGTCGTTGGCGATGTCGCAGCGGAAGTCGTCGCCGACGGCGACGGGGAGCCAGTCGAGTTTGAACTTGAATTTCTTGAGGAGGGTTTCGATGGGTTTGAAGTCTTTGGGGTCGTAGAGGCCGTTGAGGCGGCCGGGGGCGGATTCGCAGTAGCTGGGGTAGAGCTGGGCGAACTGGTCGCGCTGGGCTTCACAGAGGGCACGGTGCTTGCGCATCATGTCGGTGTAGCTGGTGAAGTTTTCGGACTTGAGGATGCGATAGCCGTCGTCCTTCCAGGGGCGGGTGGCTTCTTCGTGGGCGTCGCGGGCGGCGTTGATGGCGTTTTCCCAGGCATCGAGGGAGCCTTTGGGGAGGAGGCGTTTGAGGACGTCGATATCTTCGTCCGCAGTGCCTTTGGAACGGGCGACTTCTTTGGCGACTTTCTTGTCCTTCTTGCGAGAGGAGAAGCCGATGCCGCCGGAGAAGCGCACGAGCATGGAGCGTTCTTGGAATGTTTTCATATGAGTTTTAACCGCGGATTTCGCGGATTTCGCGGACCGGAACAGCCGGTCCAAAAAAAAACCCGTCCGGCTGGTCGGAGCCGGACGGGCGCATTGGGTGTGGGGTGTTTAGGTCACTTCCCCGCGGGTATGGCCGCCGGGCTGGCAAATGGTCCCGGGGTTTTGTGCGCGGTCAGGTGACGCCATGGTGGGCTCCTTTCTATTTAGTGGAGGGTTGAATTGGTTTAGCCGGCGATGGTGCCGGAAAGCTGGCCGTCGTAGAGACGGAGGAGGTATTGGGCGGTGGGGATGGTGAAGTTGTGGGAGCGGACGACGGGGCGGTGGTGGGCGTCGGCCTGGTGGACGAGGTCGGCAATGGTCTGCCAGTGGGGTGCGGGAGCGGCGAGCTCGAGGATCTGCTGGGCATCGGCGGGGAGTTGGCCGAGGTTTTTACCGCGGCGACCGCCACCAGCGATGCCGAGGCGGGCGTTGGAGGAGGTGTAGAAGGTGAGGGAGCGGTAGTTTTCGCGGACGTAGGCGGTGTGGCCGCGCCAGTTGATGACGGTGAGCTGGCCGGCAACGGCGTGAGCTGGGCCCGCGCCCCGGTAGCCCATGCGGCGACGCCATTGGGCGGTGCGGAGGATGATCATAATGAGTGCCCGCTAAACACGCGAAAAGACGCGAAAAAAGCGGATGGGTTTATGTCAACTGGCGAAGCGGGCGAATGCGGTAGTCGAGGCAAAAGCTGGCTTGCCAGAAGATAAGGCCGACGATCACCAGGATACTGGTGTAGGTGGTGTTGGTGGCGGCGGGCTGGTCTGCGCAGGCGCCGTCCCAAATGCTGCAAGGGAAATTGACTTTCAGGCCAATGTCGATGCCGCCGCCGGTACGGCAGCAACGGCGGATTTCAAAGTGTTGGATTTTCATGTAATGGTTACTTGATTATACTGATCTTTCGTTGTTGGATGCCGAAGCGGAGGGCGTCGGCATGGGTGTTGAAGTAGAGGTCGAAGCGGTTGTCAAAGCGTTGGGCGAGGCGGTCGGTGATGGTGCGCACGCCCAGGCCGGCGATGTAGATGCGGGTGCCGAGGGGGTAGCGGCGCGGACCGGCGACGGTGAGGCCGGCGATGGGCGGACGGCCGTTGGCGGCGAGGCCGGCGGCGTTTGGGCCGCAGCATTTCCGGCAGGGGCAGTAGGCGGTGAGGGTCGCCGGCGGGGACGCCGGCGCTCCCGGTGCGAGCCTGGTGCGAGCGTGCGCGTGCCAGGCCGCGGTGAGGGCCAGGAGGGCCAAGAGGGGTTTCACGTGAGCGGGAGGGATTCACAACAGCTCGCGGAGGATGCCGGCCAGGGAACGGCGCCACAGGGAGGGGCGGCGGCGCAGGACCCGCAGGTGCAGGAGGATGCGGCCCCAGCGATGCTGGGCCAGAACGAGGGCGGACATGAGGTGAATAGCCAATAGGCAATAGCCGATAGCCGAGCGCGGTTTCACGCGTTTTCCACGGCGGCGCGCAGCGCGGCGAAGAGGGGGGCGGAATCGGCGGGGGAAAGGGGGGTGGGTGGAGGGGAACATCGAACATCCAACATCGAACATCCATCGACGTAATGGAGGTGGGGGGAGCCGCAGGTGGCGCAGCGGGACTGCTCGCCGTCGAGGTTGAGATCGACGGGTTTATTGCAGGAGCGGCAGTGCCAGTGTCCGTCCATAATGTGTGTAGTTTATGCGCACGAAGGGGGCGCGCAAGGGGTTTTTAGTGGGTGGCGAGGTAGCCGCAGGTGAGGCCGAAGGCCCAGAGGAGGGCGATGGCGACCCAGCTCCAGCGAGTATCGAGGAAGCGTTCCAGGAGGTGGGGCATAGGTTAGCGGGCGGCCAGGGCGGCAACGGCGGCCAGGGCGGCAACGAGGGTGGCGGCGGCGAGGAGGATGAGGGCGGCGAGGCCGTCGCGGATGGGTTTACTCACAGGTTGAACCAGTAGGGGATGCGGGCGATGAGCATGAGGGCGCCGACCCAGGCGAGGAGGAGCATGGCGAGGGCAACGTCTTTCTGGAGATTGGTCATATCATTATGGCGGAGGCGCTCCGAGTCGGAGCGTGGGCGGGGTTTCTGGTGCTGGGGCGTTGAGGTTGCTGCGCAAACGGGCGCAGTCCTTTCTGAGCCGTTTCTGGCGATCGCCGATAGGCAATAGCCGATAGCCGATGCGTGCGTTCTGGCACGTGCGGGGCTCGGCCCGGGTGGCGGAAAAATAAAAAAAAAGGGGAAACGAAAAAACCGGAGACGCGGGGGGAGCGCGTCTCCGGTGTGCGGGGGGGGACTGTTCAGCTCACCGGGAGGGCGGTCCCGGCCTGTTACCAGCTCGCAATGGCTGGACTTGCTGTTTCAGTCGGCGGCGCTGGGGTAGCGCCGGCGGATGCGCACGAGCACGTATTGGGGCTTGGTGCGGCGGGGGAAACGGACGTGGATTTTCAGTTTCATAAAGCGTGAACCGCAGGGCTGCTGTTTACCTGCCCGGTCGGGTGGGGTTGCACCAGGCGGGGAACACAGGGCTTTTGTGAGCGTCCCCAGGAACTTGAACCTGCGGTTAAATTGACGGGCAGCCGAGGTTTATTCGACTGCCCGATTTCAGACCCGCGCCCGCGCTTACTCCGAGTCGGAGTAAGCGGGCAGGCGGCAGCGTCTGTGCGTTAGGGGGCGCCTTGCGGCGCGCCTTCACGGCATAAAAAAACCGGAGAAACGCGGTGAGGCGTTTCTCCGGTGGGTGGGTTGGAGGCGGCGTTTACCAATGGAGGCGGGCGATCTTCAGGGTGAGGCGAAAGCCAAGCCTGCGGATCTTGTGGGAGAAATCCACCGCCGCTTCACGGGTGGCAAAGTAGTCGTGGGGCGTCTGCGCGGGCGTGCCGTCTTTTCTGAGGACGGTGCCGACGTAGATGCGGTCTGCTAAGATGGTTTTCATCACAAAAAAAGGCACCCCGTTTGAGCGGGATGCCTTTCTGCCGTGTTCAGTTTCAGGCTACGGCGGCCTAGGGGATGGCGTTACGGGGGTTTACCTGCCGGGCGTGGCGGGGGAAGGCTGGGCGGGCGCGCAGTGTGCGCGGGGCGCGGCAGCGTTTCTACCGTGGACACGCCCTCACAGGTTTCCAGGTGGCGCCATCTACCGATGAGGTCGTAGATGGTTTCCATTGGTGCGAACGGTGTTTAACTGTTCATTGCACGAAAAAACCGGAGAAACGCGGTGAGGCGTTTCTCCGGTGTGACAAACAACAGAGAGGACACAACTACACAAAAAAGCCGCACACGCTTTAAGGCGTGTGCGGCTGGGGGTGGGGCGGGCGGCGCTTTTAGCTGGTGGCGCCGGCGGGTTCGGCTTCGGGCTCGGTTTCGGGGGTCCCGGTGTCGTCGGTATCCGTTTCCTCGGGCTGCTGGTTGGCGGCGTCGTAGGACGCGCTCCAGGCGTTGAGGACCTCGTCGGAGAAGCGGCGGGCGCCCTTTTCGTCGACGTTGGCGGCGAACATGGCGCTGGCGGCGAGCATGCCGTAGAAGGCGTTGCGCGCGGCTTCAGGGTCCGTGAGGTGGGCGATTTCCGCGCCGACGGCGGCAATGAGGAGGTTGAGGTGGCCGTGGGAGATGATCCGCTTGACCAGGTCCTGGGCTTTCTCGGCCGTCATTTCCGTCGGTTCCTTCACCTTGGCAAGGATGGCCTTGAGGTTGGCCGTGGTGTCCTTGGTTTGGTGGCGCAGCTCTTCAGCGGCGGCGAGGACGTGCTCGTTTTCGAGCTCGTGCCCAACCGCGGTGCTGATGGAGGCGGCCAGTTCCAGGTGAGAGGCCGGATTGTCGTCATAGTCTTTCTCCGTGATGAGCTCGGAGTCGACGTAGGTACCGATCGTCACCGCACAGCTCAGCCAATGGGGGTTCAGCTTGACGCCGGGTTTCCCATTGCTGCGCGTGATGGACTCCCAATACGAGTTGAGGCTGGTGTTGAGGCCCTGCGTGGGTTTCTTGGCAGAGCCGTCCGGGTTGGTCGAGGACTTCTCGTATTCCAACCGTTTCTGGATGCCGTAGACCACCTTGCCCGCCATAGGGATGGAGAGCTTGTGGGCTTCGGTTGCGTCACTGATGCGCTTCTGAAGCGCGACGCAATCTTTGACCAGCTTGTTCTGTTCGTCGACCGTCATGTTTAGAATGACGGTCCTCGGGAGCATCTTTAACATATGTGTTTCCTGCGGTAACTAACTGTTGATGGGGTATATCGCTACCCCGTTTAGCGTCTCCCGCGGGCGTGAGCCGTTGGGAAAGCAGACAGGGGAAACACGTCCCGAAATTCTACAGGTCCTTTCACGGACCACGTCTGCCGGGGAACGAGCCCGGCAGGGTGGGCTGTGTGAGGTGGGAACGGAGGGGGCGGAGCGCGCGCCGCGCCACGGCGCGCCGCGCGGCAGATTGCCACGGGCGCGCCGCGCAACGGCGCGCGCGCTTTCATTTAATATGCTTGAACCGCGCAGACTTGCGCCCGCGCCGCTCCGAGTCGGAGCGATCGTTTAGGGTGCAGAGTGTGTGCGTTTCAAGCCCGCGCAACTTGCGCCGCGCGGTTTCTCATTTATGTATGCTTGAACCGCGCAGACTTGCGTCTGACCAGGTCCAAGACAATCCATACGTGAGGGCTGGCGCGCGGCGCGCCCGCGCCCGCAACGGCGCGCCGCGCGGGCGCATGACGCGCGCGCGGTCCATAGAGTATGCTTGAACCGCGCAGACTTGCGGCGCGGAGCGTACCCGCGCGGCGCGCTCCGAGACGGAGCGGCGCGCCAGATGCCGCGCCAGATGCCGCGCCGCGCGTGTACGTAAGAACGGGCGCGCGGATGGACCGCGCGCCCGTTGCGCCCGTCTATGTCTCGCCCGCGCTAGCGCAACCAACCCGCGCGCAATCCGCGCGTTCCCGCCGTGAAGTCTGCCGCGCGTTGCGCCGCGCGCCGCGCAAGCTCCGCGCTTGCGGCGCGCGCCGTGGCCATTGCGCGCCCGCGCGCATCTGTGGCCACGGTCCAAGCGCGCGCTTGCGGATGGACCGCGCCGCGCCCGGAAAGTCCACTAGTAAGAATTGACTTGCGCCCGCGCGCCCGTTGTAGGCGATACCCGCGCCCGATACTGGCAAGCTCCGCGCCGCGCGGATTGAACGCAACGCCAAGGAAAGCAAAATCTGCTGCCGCAATTTGGCGTCGTATCTGCCGCGCTTGCGCCGCGCCGCTTGTCGTGTAGTGGACCGTTGCCGCGCCCGTTGTAATGGTGACGATGCGCGCCACGGCGAGCGCAATGTCTGCCGCGCCCGCGCCCGCGCGCGCGCGCCGTTGCGCCCGAACGGCGCGCTTGAACTCTGCCACGGCGCGCCGCCAGATGCGGCGCAAGCTGGCGTCATGTGGAGTCTGCCGCGCTTCGATTGCATCTGCCAAGCGCGCCCAAACTCGCCCGCTTCGGAATGATTCAATCGCGGCGCGCCCGCTTGCGAAACCCGCGCCGCGCGCGGCATCTGCAATGGCGCGCGCGTGAATAAGGCGCGCTAGAACCGAGAACCGCGCCCGCTCTGCCGCGCCCGTCCGGCCGCTCGCCTTGCAATCAAGAACGGAGGCAA
>CAUYUB010000044.1:0-38761 GCA_963575685.1 Gammaproteobacteria bacterium
GGGTCGGGAGGGTGCTATTTAGCACCTGTCCCCTAACCAACGCGCAGGTTAGTATTCTACCGGATCATTCCCGCAAGGGGAGCCCTCACCCGGTGAAGTCTTCCGGTTCCGGGGGGGGGGGCACGCGGACAGTTGCAAGCAGACGACCAGCATGAGTAACGGTGAGGTAGATTGCGATTTGTTTTCAGGATTCGTGTCCTGGCTTGTGGTTGGGATATCTCGATCAATCTGCCTCCTCCGCGAAGGTCAGTTTTCTGGTTTTCTTTCTTTTTATATATGTCAATATCTCTTTTTGGTTTCCGTATCTATCCATAATTGAATAGTGTGTTTTTCTGATAAGATTTAGGGGTTACCTTACCCAATTCTATATAGTTAGTGCCTCGCCAAGAGTAGCAACCCATTATCCGAAGGGGACTACCACCATCCATCCGTCCATCACTACGCCCAGAAAATCGCGCTGCCTACTTTTCGTGGGAGGATCAGATCCATGCAGATCCATACTTGGTTAGGCTACTTTAGCCGACATGTCCTGGTGGCTGGACTACTCCTGGGGGGTTGGGGGGCATTGGTTTGGGTCGGTGGCAACCAGTTAATCACGATGCGTGTCGATACCTTGGTCGAGGCGCATGGCATTATGCTCAATGAGCATGCCGACGCGCTTAGCTATAATCTGCACCGCAGTCTTGCTTTTCTACACGCCTTACCCATTCATATCTCCAGTGATGAGGAAGTGGCCAACGCCGTGCGTACCTATAGCGGCGAAGCGATTCCCTCTGCTGCCGATGCCAAGGAAAAGGCGGCGGCATTCTGGTCTTCCTCTGAATTGACGTCGCTCTCCCGTCAACTGGCAAAAGAGGCCGGTCAATTTGGCGTCGATATTGCCTGGGTCCTCAATATTGCCGGCGATTGTATCGCTACCAGTAATTTCGATCGCCCCCAGAGCCTGCTTGGCACTCGATTTCGCGACCGAGATTACTTCAAAATGGCGATGGAGGGTCATCTCGGACATCAGTTCGCGGTTGGACGTACCACGGGCATTCCGGGCGTTTATTTTTCCGCACCGGTAATGGTAGGAGAACGGGTGCTGGGGGTGGTCGTTATCAAGGTCGATCTCGTCAAACTCTCGCCATTGCTCGGCAGTACCGACTCATTCGTAACGGATGAGTATGGAATCATCATCATGGCGCGCCGTGCGGCGCTGGTAATGCATGCCCTACCGGAAAACCGCCTAGCGGAGCTTTCACCCGAGGCGCGCGAGTCGCGTTACAAACGGCACGATTTTCCTACCATCGACATAACGCCATGGAATAATTTACGCGCGACCAAGATGTTCCACTTCAATGGTTCACCTTATCCCCATCTAATCACAACCCGAGCCGAAACCGCTGAAGGTATGACGGTTCAGGTTATTGACCAGCTTGAAGAGATCGACCGAATTAGACATGACGTTCGCCAGATCAAGCTTGCGATATTTATCGCCGGTGTCGCCGTGATACTGCTGGTGGGTGGCGTGATTATGCATATGCGCCGTTCAGCGCGGCATGTTCGAGAGCTTCAAGAAAAGCGGGTTATCCTGGAAGAAAAACAAATTGCCCTGGAAGCGGAAAAACGGCGCGCGGAGGCGGCCACCGAGGCTAAAGCCTTATTTCTGGCTAACATGAGCCACGAAATCCGTACCCCGATGAATGGCGTGATTGGCTTAGGCCAATTGGCACTCAAATCCTGCCAGGACCATAAGCAGAAGGATTATCTTCAAAAGATCCTCTCCTCCGCGACCTCGCTATTAAATATCATCAATGATATTCTGGATTTTTCGAAGATTGAGTCGGGAAAGTTTACCATTGAGTTTATCAATTTCAATATTAAATCCGTACTTGATGGCGCGGCTAATGTTACCGCCATGCGCGCATCAGAAAAACATTTAGAACTGCTCTTCCATGTCGCTCCCGATGTACCCTCATGCCTGATGGGTGACCCGCTACGGTTGGGACAAGTGCTGCTCAATCTGATCAATAACGCGATCAAGTTTACCGAGCACGGTGAGGTGGTGCTGTCGATTATGGTGGTTGAAAAACGGGAAAGTGAAGTCGTGCTTTCCTTTTCGGTACACGATACCGGCATGGGAATGACCGCGGAACAGCAAGCGAAACTCTTCCAATCCTTCAATCAAGCAGATGCCTCAACCACCCGTCGTTTTGGTGGCACTGGTCTCGGTCTCGCCATCAGTAAACGAATTATCGAATTAATGGGTGGCGAGATCAGTGTTGAGAGTGAACCCGAGGTTGGGAGTACTTTTTTCTTTACCGCCACTTTTGGTATTTGTAAACGGAGCGCTGACGAGGCGTTCATTGAGGCGAGTTTACAGTTCAATCCCAGGGTGTTGGTGGTCGATGATAATGCCATGGCGCGAGAGATACTTGCCTCGATATTGATCTCGTGGTCGATGCAGGTTCAAACCGCCACGGGTGGATTGGAAGCATTAGCCGCTCTCCATCATGCCGTAGCGGACAATGCTCCCTTTGATCTCATCCTGCTGGATTGGCAGATGCCGGAGCCGAACGGCTTGGCAACGGCCAAAGCAATCATGACCAGCGACAAGATCGAGAAGAAGCCACATATTATCATGATCAGCGCCTATTATCGCCATGATGAGATCATGACCCAGGCGAGCAATCTTGGTATCGATGCTTTTCTGATCAAACCGATTGAAAAATCGTTATTACTAGAAACGATTAGCTCGATCTTCATTAAAAGCGAACGGACTTCAAACGCCAATCAACCAGCACCGGTAGTGGCGGCTTCATTTAAATTGCGAGGTGTCCGCATTCTGCTGGCCGAGGATAATGAAATTAATCAGCAGATTGCCATCGAATTCCTGACCGATGCCGGGGCGCGGGTCGATCTTGCCGTGAATGGCCGGGAAGCGGTAACCAAGGTGTTCGACAGCAGCGTTGACTATGATGCGGTATTGATGGATGTCCAGATGCCGGAAATGGATGGCCTGGAAGCGACCCGGCGTATCCGTGAACGTCTCGGCGCGACCCGTTTGCCGATTATCGCCATGACCGCCCACGCCATGGAAACCGAGCGGCAACGCTGCCTGCTGGCCGGAATGGATGACCATATCGCCAAGCCAATTGTTCCAGCGGTGCTGTTTGAAACCCTGAGCCGTTGGATCACGCCTCGTGAGACGGCATCGGTGGAAGCGGAACGGATCGAACCGCCCGCGGAGCCACTGCCACCACCTGCCGCAATTGCCCCACCATCGGACTTTCCCGATTCGCTTCCTCCTTTTGACCTTGCGGCAGCGGTGATGCGGATGAGTGGCAAACGGGAGATGGTGCGAAAAACCTTGATTGGATTCCATAAGATCTTCGGTAATGCGCCAGCGGAGTTCGATCGACTGGTTGGTGAAAATCGGTTCGATGAATTGTTGCGGCTGGCTCACACCCTCAAGGGCATTGCCGCCACGTTGGAGGCGGCCGCGCTGACCAAGGCCGCAGGGATACTGGAAAACGCCTTGATTAACGCGCGCATCGACGATGCCCGGTCATTGGTCGATGCGGTTAAGGTCGAATTGCTTCCCGCTTTGGCAGCGGCGGTACGGGTGATCCCCACCGAGGTTGTTCCGGAATCCCCGCCACCACCAGCTACCGTACCCACTATCCCCCACGATGAGGTGAACCGGCTCATCGCAGAATTGCGCACCCTGCTGGCTAAAAACAGCACTAAGGCGCGTAAGGCGGTAATCCCGCTACGGGATGCACTGGCTGGCTACAATCTTGATCTCCAGTTAAACGCACTCATGGCCCATCTCGAACGCTTTGACTTCCGCGGTGCGGAAAACGCCCTCGTCACGCTCACGGCGGGTTTGCCATCACAGAAATCAAATTGACAATTGCCGCCAATCGCCAGCTGCTGATGGTTGATCCAATCACCATTGAAGCTCGGATCGAAATCTTTGAAGATACCTACGTACATTACCGTTGTATGAATTGATAAGGCACTCCACTAGGCAAAGAAAGGTGAATAATATGAGAAAAAGTAGCGTGTTGTTAATTCTGATTGGGATGTTTCTAGGGCTCATGTCATTCGGTATCTCCGCCGCCGAGCAGTTTCGGATTGCGATCATGCAGGACCAACCGGGCGCGGCCCAAAAATTTAGGCCGCTCCTTGATTATCTTACGAAGAAAGGCATTAACGCGAATTTTGTCGGAGCACGGGACTATCCTTCCGCAGCCGCTATGTTCGCGGCGAGCCAAGTAGATGCCATGTTTAGTGGTTCCGGCATCGCTGGCAGCATGATTATCAAGGAGCTTGCCATCCCTGAAATACGACCGGTTGGCGCAAATGGACAGAGTACGTATTGGGCCGTGATTCTCGCACCCAAGGGGGCAGCAAAATTTACCGGCGCCGCTGATTACTTTAAAGGTAAGAAAGTAATCTTTACGAGTCTTGCTTCCGCTGGTGAGTTTTATTAGACATTATCGGAAACCCCCTACCCGCTCCTGTCGTCCGGTATAACTAACTGATTCGTATGGGCTGGAGTGGCTAGGGGAAGTGCCGACGGGAGGTTTCCGATAAGGTCTATTTTCGCTCCCTACCTGGCGCGGTCACGTCCGGTGCCGTGTTGCTCAAGGCCGCATCCCACGGAGCGGCTATCGATGCCCTGGATAAAGGTCAAGCCGACATTGCTATTGTGAAGAACAGGGTATGGGACAAGGTTAAAGATAAATATCCAAATCTCTCCCTGGTCGGTGAAGATAACGGCGAAAATCCCGACAACACTCTGATTGTCTCAAAGAGTGCCAGCCCTGAGTTGGTTGCAAAAGTCACCTCGGCTCTTTTGTCGGTGAAAGAAGATACCTCGCCCGAGGCTCAGGCCGTGAAAAATAGTCTGGAGATTCGAGAATATATTGTAACTACCATCAAGGATTTCGAGCATACGCTAACGTTGCTCAAGAACGCCGGGGTAACCAAGGTCTTCAATTTTACGTATTAACGACACTCCCGGCTTCGGACCAGGCCGGAGCCGGGGAAACGACATTGAGAACCTATGAAGATTAATTCCCTCAATAAAAAATTCCTTATCCCTACGCTGACATTGGTTACCGTGCTGTTGATCGGATAGGGTACGTTTATGTCTATAAACACCAACGCATCCATCCATTTTCTCATGGACTCCAAGGGGCATACCATCGCTGAGTTCATGAGTAAAATCAGTGTAACCAATTACTCCAACTTTGACTTCCTCGCCTTAGAAAATTATGTCAAGGAGATCTCCAAGGACCCAGAGGTTGCGTTCGCCGTTTTTTATGATCTGCAACACCGACCGGTAACGAAGGAAAGTGTGGAACCCTCTGACACTTCAGAATTTATGGTCTATGAGAAAGCCATTCAAATGGAAACCGGAGAGGCACTCGGATCACTGAAGTTGGGGTATCGCCAGGAAACCCGCAAGGAAAGCCTCCACAAGAATTATGTTATCATTATCGTTGGTATTTTTGTTTCTATCCTACTCCTTGCGGTGGGTATCAGCTATTTCATGGACCGAATCGTTATCCGCCCCCTGCAGAAAAGCGTGACGCTGATTGGACGGATTGGACGTAGTGATATTCCCGAGCCTGTACAGGAAGCCTGGCCCGGCGAACTCGACGGAATTCGGGAAAGTCTCAACACTACGAGTGTCGCATGGAGCGGCATCTTGGGAAACCTCCTTAATATTTGCGCGAATATTTCTAATGGTATCTCCAACGTCTGGTCCTCAATCAACGAAAATCTAAAGGACGTGGAGATCAATGAGCAGCAAGCACAATCCATTGCCACCGCTGCCGAGGAAACCGCACAAACTTCCCAAGAGATCGCACGTAATGCCCGACTGGCCGCCGAGAGCTCCGAAACTGTGCGTATTGCTGCTGAAACAGCGATGAGTACCATGCATTCAGCCAGCGTGGGTATAGATGAAATGGAAGCAGCCAGCAACGCACTTAACGCCACGGTTTCTGGGCTGGCCCTCAAAATTGATGAGGTTGGTAAGATCGTTGGTTTGATCAACGATATCGCCGATCAGACCAACCTCCTCGCCCTTAATGCCGCGATTGAGGCGGCGCGCGCTGGTGAGTTGGGTAGGGGGTTTACCGTCGTAGCGGAAGAGGTGCGCAAGCTTGCCGAGAAAACTCTGCAAGCTACTGCGCATATCAGTAACACCATGAAGGAAATCCGTGGTCAATCCCGTGCTACCCAGAAAGAAATGGAATTTTCTCGCGCCAAAAGCCGTGAATGGGCGCAACAGATCAAGCTCAATCAAGAGGCACTGTCAGGTATTTTGGGCCTTGCCAAGGAATCTTCCGACCAGGCGGTCACCATTGCCGCTGCGGTCACTCAACAAAGCGTGGCATCAGAACAAACTACCCAAGGGATTACAGAATCTGCCATGGCCTCTGGACGCATCCGATCAGGTATGCAGGCTATGCTTATTGAGATCGCGCGATTGGGCGCGGCGGTGACCCAATTAAGCGGTGAGATCACCCATTTTCAACTGCCACCCGATACCGCCTTTGAGATCGATTCCGCACGTCTCGCCCATAAGAATTGGGTGCAACGACTCTATCGTATGTACTACCTCAACGAGCGTATTGCCCCCAACGAGGTGAGTGACCATACCGCCTGTCGCTTTGGCAAGTGGTACTACGGTCCGGGTGCCAAGGAATTCAGTGCTAATGCCGATTACCGTGCGGTGGAAACTCCCCACAAGGAACTACACCAAAAGGCTCGTGAGGCAGTAAAGACCCATCTGGACGGAAAACGCGTGGCTTCGTTGGCATTGGTCGAGGAAGTGGACAAGCTGAGTGTATCCATCGTTGAACATTTGGATCGCTTGCGCGGCACCCTATCGGTCAGAAAGGTCAACTAGCTTTTCGTTATTCGTTATGGGGATGGCCACCAGCATAAGGTTGCGCAGAGTGGTGCGCTTCGTCCCTCAGCGCACCCTACGCATTCTCGAAAAGGGCGGCCGCAGGGAACAACCTATTTTGTAGGGTGCGCTGAGGGACGAAGCGCACCAGTCATGGACGATACGCTGGCTCATTTAGGCAACTCCTGGCTAAAGAACTACCAGATCGGTCAATGCCGCGCAGCGGCGTAATGAATTTAGCCGTGGGTTAAAACCCACGGCTAAATTCATTACGCCGCTGCGCGGCAGTTGGCTCCTGGTAGTTTTTTAACCGGGACTTGCCTTAATCGCTCTCTGTGCTCTGCGCAACTTTACGCTGGTGGCCACGGGGATAAACCGTAAAAAATAGTGACGTCGAAAAATATGTAATATGTAGATATCTTCAAGTTGTTATTGAACAGCGTTTCGTAAAATTTTGCTCTCTTGCAACGCGGCCTTGAAGTCCATTCTATCGATAGCGGCATCAAGCACGTCAAGGCGGGCGCCAAACGTAAGGCCATAATTTTGCTTAAGGGCTGAAAATACATCAAAGACGCGCGCATCACTATTCTTGAGCAAGGGTTCTAACTCATCGAGATAGGAAAATAGCGACGGAATAGCAATTTCAGTATTGGCGGAAGCGGGAGCAGCCGTATTTTTAGGAAGCAACCATACGGCGATGTCATCCAGCACGGCGAGCGTTTCGGCCATCTTACTGTCCCATTGTTCGACCAAGCCGGGGATGATTGCGGTACCATCCCCCCCTTTGAGCCTGGTCTCGGTACTGTGGGCGAAATCGGCCAATGCGGTGGCGCCGATAGCCCCCGCCATTCCCTTCAAGGTGTGCAGTTCGCGGGCGATCTCCTCAAGATTACTTGTATGCAATGCCTGCTGTAGTCGGTCACGAAGGTTTCGCTGATCCCGTCGGAACGTCGCTACGAGGGAAAGATAAAACTCGGTTTGATTGCTCATGCGTCCCAGGGCACCTTCAAGGTCGAATCCAGAGAAGGTGGCCGATAAGGGGGGCACCGAAACCGGGGGAGGATTGGTGAGCGGCATAGCCTCAATCCGCCCGCACAGTTGCAGCAGCTTGGTGACTACCTCCCGGATATCGAAGGGCTTGCCCACGTGGTCGTTCATCCCCGCCGCCAGGCAGGCCTCGCGATCCGCCGGCAACGCATTCGCGGTCATGGCGAGGATTGGCAAACCCTTTTCGTCGTAATCCCGACGCAATCGCCTGGTTGCCTCATAGCCATCCATGACCGGCATCTGGATATCCATCAGCACGGCATCGAAGGGGGGATGTGCGTGAAGGACTTGTTGAACCGCCTTGGCCCCATCGTTCGCCACCTCGACGTGGGCACCGTGTAGGCCGAGTAATTCCTGTGCGACCTGCTGGTTCGTCGGATTATCCTCGACCAACAGCAGTTTTAGACCCGCCAGAAGCCGCGCGCGGGCCAGCGTGGTGTCGAAAGCCGGCGTCACCATGCCGCCGGCCGATGTCGTAGATACCGCATCGACTAGCTTTGAGGGCGTAACTGGCTTGGTCAGGAAACCGTCGAACGGATTGTCGGTCGGTTCTTGAGGTTGCTGTGGTATCTCATGCCCATAGGCGGTGACGAGGATCAAACGTGGCGTGTGATCGGCACACATGGCACGAATGCGTCTGGCGGTTTCCCAGCCGTCCAATCTCGGCATCTTCCAATCCAGGAAGACGATATCGTAGGGGATGTTTCTGCTGGCTTGTCCTTCCAGATGGGTAATGGCCTCGATTCCATTGCTCGCGGTCGCCACGCGCCACCCTAAATCGGTGGCCATGCGTGCGAGCAATGCACCGGCGATGTCGCTGTCATCGACAATCAGCACCCGTAGCATCTTCTGTGTGGCCTGTTGCGCCAAACCGACTTTGGTGGAGGCGTCGGCATAAGGCAGTTCGATAGTGAAGTAAAACCGACTACCTACGTCCAACGTGCTGTCAACCTGTAATTGGCCGCCCATCAGCCCGACCAGTCGTTGACTGATCACCAAACCCAATCCGGTGCCGCCGAAGCGACGGGTTGTCGAGGCTTCCGCCTGGGTGAAGCCCTCGAAAATGGTGGCCAACTTGTCAGGGGCAATACCGATGCCGGTGTCGCGCACACTGAATTCCATTCGGGCATGGCCGTTGTTTATCTCACGTATCACCAGACCAAGAACAACGGTCCCTCGGGCCGTAAACTTGATGGCATTACTGGCCAGGTTGAGCAAGACCTGTTGTAGACGCAAGGCATCGCCGATCAAAATCGCAGGTAGGGCGCTATCCAGGTCGAACAGGACTTCAATATCCTTATCCTTGGCAGCGGTACCCAGGATGACCGATAGGTTGTGCAGGATCTCTTGCGCAAGGAAGGGGGCTCGTTCCAGTTCCAGCTTACCTGCCTCCACCTTGGAGAAATCGAGAATATCGTTGAGGATAGACAGCAGTGATTGCGCGGCTGAGTGCGCTTTGTCGGCATAGTCCTGTTGGAGCGCATCCAGGTGGGTGTGCCGCATCAGTTGCAGCATCCCCAGAACCGCATTCATCGGTGTTCGAATCTCATGGCTCATGTTCGCCAGAAACTGGCTCTTGGCCATATTCGCGGCGTCCGCTTTCGCTCTTTCCTGACGCAGGACATTTTCCGCTTCACACTGCTCGGTGATGTCCCGATTAATGCCGACCATGCGGATGGATTTTCCTGCGTGATCTCGATCGATAAACGCGGCCGCCTGGATATAGCGAATACCTCCGTCAGGCATAACGATACGAAATACGGGGTCGTAGCGGCCGCTTCCCTCCATTTGCGCGTGAAGTTTTTGCTCGGCCATGGTGATGTCATCGGGATGGACACGTGAACGCCAGAACTCATACAACAATTGGCTTTCACGAGCCGCCGGAGGTGCCCCATAAATCTCGAACATGCGCTGATCCCAGACCAGCGTATTATCGTGGTAGTTCCAGACCCAAATACCGATTCCTGCGGCGTTCGTAGCCATTTCCAACCGATTCATCGCGGAGCGCAGTTCCCGGGTGCGCAGGTTTATCTGATTTTCAAGTTCAAGGTTATGTTGGCTGATAAGTGTTCGTTTCTGTGCTTCACTTTCCTTCAAGGCTTCCTGCTCTTTGATGAGGGCCGCAGTGCGTAAGGCGACCTGTTGACGCAGTGACCAGTTCCAGAGGAATACCAGCAATACCAAAGCAAGAACACCCCCAACCACCGTCAACAACTGTTGCTTGGTAAGCAAGCTCTCGCTGGAGGCATTAATCCAGCGACTGTGGATCTGCCTTCTCTCTTCCTCGGTGATGGTCGCTAATCCCTTCTTGAGGATGCCATACAAAACCGTCTCAGCGATGGGCGTTGCCATGGAAAGTTGAATTTTGAAAGCGACTTCGCCCGCCACGCGGAGATTAGCAATGCTATTTTTCTCGATTAGATAGGAGGCGGTTCCAAGATCAATAATGGCCGCATCGGAACGTCCGAAAGAGACATTCAGCAGTGCAGAGAGGTCATCGGAAACGAGATCAGGCATAATCCCTAGCTGCTTACTTATAAGATTTTCCGTAATTGCGTAATTCCGCACAAGCGAAACCTTTAATCCCGGCAGCATTCCTTCATTCAACTTATCCGAACGTTCCTTTTTGACGATAATGACGTTTGGTACCGAAACAAAAGGATCCGTCATGGACAGGAACCTAGAACGCTCTGGGGTCTGCGTGACTGCATTGACGATCTGTACTTCTCCACTCCTAACTTTCTCGAAAATATCACCTAAGGAGGAGAAGCGTTTTTGATTGAAGCGAACCCCCAATTTTGATTCGACAAGGTTTAGATAATCTTGGGCAAGACCAGTAGGTTGGCCAGTGGAATCAATGAATACAAACGGAGGATACCCGGTTTCAACGGCAAGAACCAGCCGCGACTGATTATTTATCAGCCAATTGCGTTCATCGCTAGTCAGTGGATCCGTACCAAAACTAAAGTCACTTGAACGCGACCTGCCGTTCGGTGTTGCTTTTTCCATATTAGTAAAGCGGGCACGTACCCCGAGATCAAGCGAAACCGACTCCTCTTCACCCAAGCTAAAAGTTTTTCCCGCGCTGGCGTTAATAGAAATTAGCAAACTGATTAGGAACCAAAGACTGCGGAAAATCTTAGCTATGTCGCCCACGTGAAGGGACATGGTCTGATCCCTTCATCAGTCGAACGATTTCATTAGATCGGTATCCACCCTAGAAATCTCTTTGAGTTTCATGTCTTCTTTCATAATGTGGCCGATCAGCCATTTTCTGAGGAAGGTGATTAGATTGGTGCCGGTTAAGAAAGGATTGTCGCGAAGGGTCTTCCAGAATCCTGTGACTCGTTTCTCGAAATCCTCATGCTGCTTTCTGTGAGTTTTATAGTCCTTATAGTTATTTTCAAGCATTAACCACTCTTCGTCGGAAAAATGGATGTAGACATAGCTCTCTAGTTCCCGCAGCACTTTGCAGATTTCTAGAACAGCTTGCCGTTCTCGCAGCACTACTTCCAACCGATCCACCAGACAGAACAGCATTTTGTGCTGCCTGTCGATGGCATCAATACCAAGGGCATACTGGTCACCCCATAGAGGACTGTTTTCTGCTATATCCATCTGCAATGGACGCAAAAACACAGAAGGATTATGCCGTCCACGCCTGTCCTGGTAGGTTTCCTTGATGCTTAGGATGTCCGGCAGGCACACCAAAAAGGCATCGACGAGCTGGGGATCAAAGTGTCGCGCGGCTTGAGACTGAATCAGCTCTACTGCCTTGTCTACAGACCACGCTTGTTTGTACGGGCGTTCCGTGGTCAAGGCATCGAAGACATCGGCAATCGCGCAAATCCGTCCAAATAGAGGGATGTCGTGGCCGGCCAATCCGTTGGGATACCCGCTGCCATCCCACTTCTCATGGTGGGAAAGCGCGATGATCCGAGCCGCGGAAAGCATAGGGGTACTCCCGGCCAAGATCCGAGCGCCGATGGTGGTATGAGTCTTGACCAGGCTGAATTCTTCCTCCGTGAGCATTCCCTCCTTGAGCAGGATGCTGTCTGGAATGCCAATCTTGCCTACATCATGCATGGGCGCGGTCTGGAGTAGTATTTTTTGGTCTTCTTCCGGAAGACCGATGGTCGCCGCAATTTTTGCTGCATAGTAGCTCATGCGGACAATGTGCATGCCGGTTTCATTATCCCGAAATTCGGCGGCCGTGCCCAACCGGCGAATGATCTCCTCCTGATTACCCTCCAACTCGAAGCGGCTGACCTGAAGACTGGCATCTAATAATCGGCGGGAAATGATCTCAGCGAGAATCCTGGATAATTCTGCCATCAGGAGTTGTGCTTCGTCGGCCCGCATGGTGCTGGTGGGGAGATGGCATTGAAACACGCCCAGTAGGCGGTCCCCTTCCAGGAGAGGCATAGCGCTGTGGATATGATCGCACACTCCCGAGCAAACGGTTTGATGGTGTTCGTCTACATGCTCGGCATAGACTATCCGTCGGGATTCAGCTGCCCGACCACATAAACAGTGACCTTTGGCAACATAGGTACACTGCTCCAATAGCGTTTTAGATAGCCCTCGGTGAGCCATCAGAACTAATGTTCCATTGGGCTCCGCTAGAAAAATAGCCCCCTTTGATTGCACCATAAGCCAAGGAACAGAGTTAATGATATCCAGGGCAGCTTCAAGTTGTTCTTGCAGCGTCATGGGTTGAAAACTGGTCTCCAGAAGCCGCAGGATTGCCATTTTGATTTCCTGCACTCGTTGTCGTCCCTCGTCCGACTGCAGGCGCGCCACCGCTTCTTTGACTAGTTGGTCGCTGACATCCAGTAGCAGATTTTTTGATTGTCGGAACGGTTGACTAAGCTGGAGCTGAGTGCGGATCCGTGTCAAGACAATGGGAGGGTTGATGGGTTTAGTAATGTAATCTGACGCGCCCAGTTCGAGGCCACGGGTTTCATCCTCCATGCTGGTCAGGGCGGTCAGAAAAATGATCGGAATGTCACGAGTAGCCTCATCCTCCTTGAGACGACGACAGACTTCATAACCGTCCATTTCCGGCATCATGATATCCAATAGGATCAGGTCGGGTAGCGGCTCCTCAATGGCCAGTCGCAGTGCTTCGTTTCCGCCGGTGGCTACCTTCACACGGTATTTTCCCTTCAATATATTAGACAACACCTTGAGGTTATTCAGACTATCATCGACAATCAATATGACATGCATCCCGGTTTCCTATGGCTTGTTCTTTGCTAGAACCCTATCAATGGTCCCAAGGGCCTGAGTAAATTGGAATTGACGAATTTGATCAGAAAGCGACCCAAACACGGCTACGGGTAATCCCAATTCCAACGTTCTACTATGTTCGCTCAGAAAGTCTTCCGCACCGGGATCATGACTGGCCACCAGCACACGCAACTCATCCAACCGGGATAGCAAATGCTCCGGGCTGATGATCTCACCATCACGGGGATTGGTAGACTTTTCACTACCGATAAGGGCTTCCTTGATGGCATTACAGGTTGTCTGCAGCGTCGTTTGGAAACCCTCCAACCACATCTCCACCTTCTCATCATTGGCTAGCGCCCGTTCCAGGCGTTCCGCGGCCTTTTGGACATCGACAATGCCCAGATTACCCGCTGTACCCTTCACGGTATGGGCAAAACGTACGGCAGCGGTTCGGTTATCCATCGCTAGGGCATTCTTGATATCTTGGACGGTATGATCGCAAGAATCAACAAAAATAGTCAGCAATTCCCGCAATAGGGAAAAGTCCCCACCCATGCGATTAATGGTCGCCTCCATATCGATTCCTGGGATCACCGGATAGGGAAATGCCGAGACTTTCGGCAGAGCTTTCTCGAACGCCGGGATCTTATGGAAGCGCAAATGTCGGGCCAATACGGCGAATAACGTTGATGGTTCGATGGGTTTACCTACTTGGTCATCCATACCCGCGGCACGAATCCGTTCTACCTCCTCGCGTTGGACGTGCGCCGTAAGACCAATGATGGGAAGCTTTCGGCATCCTGGCAGGGTGCGAATCCGTTGCGTGGCATCATAACCGTTCATTTTCGGCATCTGAATGTCCATCAAGATGGCATTATAAGCCCCCGCTCCCTCACGTTCCATGATCGCCACGGCTTCGGTGCCGTTATCGGCGAATACCACCATGACTCCCACCCGTTCCAGCAAGCCGCGCGCCACTTCCTGGTTGATGAGGTCATCCTCCACCACCAACAAGCGAATACCGGTCAGATCCGGTGCCGGCATGGATTTGATGGTGGGCTTAGATACAACAAATGAAGGGTGGAACAGGTTGACAATGGCTTCCAAGACGATTTTTGGCAACAGTGGTTTGATCAGTAAGCCATCAACCCCCCTTCGAGGCTCCAATCCATGAACGCTTCCATATGATGTTGCCAGGAGGATCCGTGGTTGCTGGGAACGCTCGATAAGGGCACGAATCCGCCGAATCTCCTCTACTTGGGCTAATTCCTCCAATGCAATTACTTTCTCGTCCATGACGACGAGACGAACCGGGTCCTCTATGGGCGTAAGGGATAGGAATTCATACCCGGCCTCTACCGTGATTACCGTATCGACCCGACAGCCGAGCTGGGACAATAGTCTCTCATGGACCTCTCGGGCATCGGCGTTGCTGTCCACCAGCAACACTCGCAACGCCTTCAATTCATCCGGCAATACCAATCGCCGATCGTCCTCGGCCATGCCAAACCAGGCGTCGAAATGAAAGGTGCTGCCGTGCTGGGGATGACTATCGACACCGATTTTGCCTCCCATCATCTCCACCAGATGTTTGCAGATGGAGAGTCCCAGGCCGGTACCCCCATATTTTCGAGTGATGGAACTATCCGCTTGATGGAAAGGACGAAACAACGCAAGGGTCTGTTCCTCGGTCATGCCAATTCCGCTGTCACGTACCAGAAATTGCAAATGGTGGCGTCCAGCATCGCTTGACAACTTTTGGATAATAATCAGAATCACGCCCTGTTCGGTGAATTTAACCGCATTATTGGCCAAATTGAGCAATATCTGCCCAAGACGCAGGGAATCACCTACTAATCGGCAGGGGACATCGGGGGCGCAGTGGATTAGGAATTCCAGCCCCTTGTCTTGGGCCTTGGGGCCTACCACCGTAGCGAGATTCTCCATTACGTCGTGCAGGGTAAAAGAGGCGGACTCCATTTCTAGGTGGCCGGCTTCTACCTTGGAAAGGTCCAGGATGTCGTTGAGCAATCCTAGCAGGGACCTTGAGGCCCCCTGGGCTTTGGTCAGGTAGTCTTGCTGCTGGCGGGTTAGGGACGTTCCCAGCGTGAGATGGATCATTCCGATGATGGCATTCATCGGGGTGCGGATCTCATGACTCATGTTGGCCAGGAATTCACTCTTGGCTTGGTTGGCTTGATTCGCCGCCTCAACCGCGTGACGCAACGCCTGCTCTAAGGCTAAACGCTCGGTCAGATCAATGGTGATCCCCTCGATTTTGCTCACCTGTCCGGTGTTATCCAACACGGGGCGGGGATAGCTGATCAGATGACGTTGCGTGCCGTTGAGTGAATATTCCAAGGAGACCGGAGGAATAATATTTCCTTCCAGACATAACCTGAGAGCAGAATTCATCCTTTGCATCGTACCGTTGCTCCAGTGAGCAATCTCGGATAATTTCATACCGATGAAACGGTCCTGGGGAATACCGAACATATCCAGCGTGCTTGGGCTACCGTAAAGAAATGTACCATCCGGTGCCAAGGAATAGAAATGAAACGCTTTTCCCGTAGCCTCGACCATTTCCCGGAAGCGTCGTTCGCTATCGGTCAGATTCTTGTCCGCCCATATCCGTTCCGTAATATCGTGGATGATTGCTGCGAAAATGGGAGTACCGTTGGATAGGAGTTGAAGATGAACTTCCACTGGATAAAGCGAGCCATCCTTGCGGCGGTGGGTGGTGGTGAATGTGATCTGTTCCCGAGCCCTTTCCCTCAATGGTTTGAGTACCTGTTCAAAGGATTCCGCGGTAAACTCCGGTTTCAGATCAACGGGGGTGAGGGCATAGAGTTCCTCCATGGTGTAGCCCAGGTTTTCCCGTGCCCCGCGATTCACCTCGACAAAATGGAGCGATTCGGCGTCGAACAGATAGACTTCGTTGAGAGAACTCTCGAGCACCCGACTGTAGCGAACTGCTTTCTCTTCCGCCCGCAAACGTTGAGTGATGTCCTGAAAGGCAGTAACCAATCCGATACTTTTTCCCTCATGTTGCAAGGGCGCGGTGACCAGGGCGACCGAAAAGCGACTCCCATCCCGCCGGAGGAAGCTTTCCGTCTCGGATTGTTGTCGTTCTCCCTGGAATAGACAACGCAACACGGGGCAGTTGTTGGAAGCATCTCCCGTTTGAGAATCCTTGTGGATAAATTCATGCAGAGGTTTGCCCAACAGTTCAACGGACGGCCAGCCCAAGAGGCGCTCGGCTTCTGGATTGAGAAAGGTACAGTTGCCTTTTTCATCCAGGGTAAAGACACCTTCCCCTAGGGCGTCCATTACCCCCTGGAGGAAGCTGTGGGCTTGATGGGTTTCCGCCTCAGCCTGCTGTCGCCTGAATACTTCCCGTGCCAGTCTTCGGTTCCACAGCAGCGTAATGGTCAGTACCGCCGCAATGCCGAACAGCATCTGCCACAGCAGCTTGTAATCCACGGTGGTAACGACCTCGCGAAAGGTCCATTTTTTATAGATATCCGCGCGCTCTTGGGGGGTGATAGCCGCAATGGCCCGATTGATTAGTGGAATTAGCTTGGCGTGATCCCGATGTACCATTACTTGCAACGGAAATATCACATCAGTCACGCCGGAAAATTTCACATTTTTAGAATAAAAATTCTCAATGTGATACTGCAAAACCGGCAGGATGTCCACTGCGGCATAGGCCGTCCCACGGGCTACCTGCTCAAGCGCAGCGCGGGTATCCTCGACCTGGAGAAACTGGATACCGGGATAACGAGCCTTGAGCAGGTGATAGGCGCTGTAATTCCTCCCGACCGCAACTACCTGATCTTCCAGAGAGGCCGCACTGGAGAGGAATCCTGTCCCTTTTCGTGTGGCGATGGCGATGGGGTAGCTCTCATAGGTGTCGGAGAACAGGGCATACGCTTGACGGTCGGGCGTGCGTGTTGTGCTCGGGTAGATATCGGTTTTTCCCTGTTGCATAGTTTGCAACACCTGAATAAAAGGCCTGGGAGGATCTAGCTCTTCCTGCAGGCCTAGCTTGTTTCGGATCAATTCCCAGAAGTCCTCCGTAATGCCGATGATGCGGCCTTCATTGTCTTTGAAATTAAACGGCATCCAGCCCTCCGCACGGGACCGATGGAACGTTTTCCCGGCCAGATAGGCGCGCTCTTCGGCATTGAGCAACACCCTTGATTCGAGCGGCAGCGCATTTTGCCCAAAAAGAAAACCTTCTATCTGAGGAATTCTGCCGACATGTCCCATTTCCAATAGGGAAGTAGCGGCCAGCAGGATACGTTGCTGGGAAAGCGAGCCGACCGGATACACGGCGGGCAAGATCAATTGCCGGGTTTTCTCCGCCTCAAACCGTAGGGCCTCCCGGCTTTTACGCTGAGAATAGCGTTTCAGGATTAGGTCGATGATCTCTTCCGAATGCATCAGGGCGTAGCGCCATCCGGCATTGCTCGCCTCGACGAATGCCTGGGTCCGTGCCGGGCGAGCGGATACCTCCTCTGCGGAGGTGAAGAGAAAGACATCCCCCAATTCCGGCATGAATCCGGTTAACTCGATGATCTGGTAAGGAACGCCCCGATGCTCCAGCTCGAACGGTTCATTGCTGAGGAAGGCGGTCATGGCGTCCACCTCCCCGCGGAGAAAGCTCTCGCTGTTGAAACTATGGGGAACAATGGTGAGGTTCTCGCCAGGGATAAGTTCTGCTTCTTGAAAGGCGGCTTGGAAGAGCGGAGAGCGGAGATCCTTGTCGGAGATCATCAAGCGTTTTCCCTTGAGGTCGTCCACGGTGTGGATGCCCTCCCGGGCCAAGATGACCAGGGGAATTTTTTTGAAATAATTAGCGAGTAGCGTAATCGGGTGCCCCCGCAGCCGTTCGCTGAGAACCGCGTTGCTGCCAATCGCATAGGTGGCTCGTCCCGAGAGAACTTCTTCGACGACGTCCAGGCCGGGTTCGTATTCCCGCAGCGTGACCTCCAAGCCATGACTCCGGTAAAACCCTTGCTCAATGGCCGCATAGAAACCGGCAAACTCGAACTGATGCTTCCAAATCAGTTGAAGAGTGACTTTTTCAATTGCATTGTTTGTTATCGTCCTGGACCGTTGTTCAGAAGCATCTTCGATCGTGAATGATGATGCCCGGACGTAAAGTGGAAGAATGGCTCCTATCGATACCATAAGGAAGAAGAAATACCGCCAACCGCACCATTGCATTGCCCAAAAATGCTTCTGGCCAAAGATGGCGATGCAAAATTTCTCGATATCTCTTTTATAGCACATAAAATTATATGCCTCCCACGGTATGACTAAGGCTTAAATCAATACTTCAACCAGGATAATATCGTCGTTGAAGTCACCGTCTCCGTGGAAATTTCGCAAATGCGCCAGTAACGCTCGTGGCTTAATGCTACTCAGAATAAGATACTCTTCCTACTCCTCTAGCTCTACGTTGCATATTCTCGCCCCTTCCCATCAAGCAGTTCGCCGGATTCGACCGACCTCATGCCCACCCCCTCAATGGTCTCCCCCCTCGACCTCACCGCGCTACCTATCCCCCTGCGCGAAGGCGTCGCCCGTAGCTTCGAGCAATACCTGAGCGCCACCGTCTCCCGCCAGATAACTCCTCTCCGTGATCCCTCCTTGCTCACAGAACTACCCCAGGTGTGGGCGGCGAGCGAATTTATCTCCCGGCTCTGTATTGCCGACCCCGCGTTACTCGTCGATCTCGCCGATAGTGGCGACCTGGCCCGGCCTTATGACGCGGAGGAATACCCCCATCGACTCAAGGCAGCCCTGGCCGGTGTTGTCAACGAGGCCGCACTCGGGGCCAGCCTGCGCCGGTTACGTCGCCGCGAAATGGTCCGAATCGCTTGGCGCGACCTCGCCGGACGCGCCGACTACCGCACCACCGTTGCCGAGCTGTCGGCCTTTGCCGACGCCACGATCGATGCCACCCTCACCCATTTGGAGACTTGGCTGCATCGAGAATTGGGGGTCCCCCATTCCGCCGCCGGTGTACCCCAATCTTTGGTGGTTTTGGCCTTGGGGAAACTGGGCGCCGCGGAACTCAATTTTTCTTCGGATATCGATCTCCTCTTCGCCTACCCGGAAGACGGGGAGACCCGTGGTCGGCGGAGCATGAGCAATTCCGAATTCTTTGTGCGCCTCGGCCAGCGACTCATCAAGGCCCTATCGGTGGTCACTCCTCTCGGATTCGTATTTCGGGTGGATATGCGCCTGCGCCCTTTCGGTGAGTCGGGGCCATTGGCAGTGAGTTTTGATGCGTTGGAGACCTACTATCAGTCCCACGGTCGGGAATGGGAACGCTACGCCTTGATCCGGGCGCGTCCCGTCGCCGGAGAGCAAAACGCGGGACAAGAACTGATCAAACTTCTCCACCCCTTTGTCTACCGTCGCTACCTCGATTACGGGACGCTGGAGGCCTTGCGTGAGATGAAGGAACTCATCGCCGCCGAGGTCCGCCGCAAAGGGCTCATCGGCAACGTTAAACTCGGCCCCGGTGGCATCCGGGAGGTGGAATTCATCGTCCAGGGTTTCCAGCTCACGCGCGGCGGGCGTACCCCCGACCTCCAGGACCCGCGTCTGTTGCGCACGCTGGAGACCCTCGGCCGTCTACGTCTGTTACCCGACTTTGCGATACACGAACTGTCCGCCGCCTATGTCTTCCTGCGCGATGTAGAACATCGTCTTCAGGAACACGCCGACCAGCAGACCCAAACCCTACCCCAAGATGAGATCGGCCGTATCCGCCTCGCCGTAGCGATGGGTTATTCGGCGTGGGAGGCGTTTCTATCCGATCTGAACCATCACCTTGCCCGGATCCATGACCATTTTCAGCGGGTCTTTGCCTCTCCACAAAGTGAGGCCGGTCCTGCGGGAGAATCCGGCGACCTCCATGCCCTTTGGCGTGGACTGTTGGAGCCGGAACGCATCCCTCCGGTGTTGGCGGAACTGAAGATGGAACCGTCGGTCGCCGAGGCGCTGGCGCGGCTACGTACTTGCTCGGCGGTACGAGCCCTTTCCGATCGCGGTCAGGAGCGCTTGGACCGACTGATGCCGTTGCTGCTTTCAGCCGCCGCCGGGGCGGCCCGCCCCACGGCCGCAGTAGAGCGACTGGTGACCGTATTGGAATCAATCGGCCGACGTACCGCCTATGTCGCATTATTGGTCGAAAACCCGCTCGCCCTGTCCCAACTCGTACGCCTGTGCGCGGCAAGCCCGTGGATCACCCAACAGATTGCGCGCTTTCCAGTGCTGTTGGATGACCTAATCGACCCTCGTAGCCTCTATGCCCTCCCCCGCCATGATGCACTGGCGGATACCTTACGTCAGACGCTGGTACGCCTGCCCGAAGACGACCTGGAGGCCCAGATGGAGGCGCTACGCCACTTCCGGCACAGCAATGTGTTGCGGGTAGCCGCAGCGGACGTAACCGGATCGCAATCACTGATGGTGGTAAGCGACCACCTCACGGAGTTGGCCGAGGTGATTCTGGCGGAGGTCCTAGACCTGGCTTGGCACGACCTGGTGGAAAAACACGGGCGTCCCACCGACCTGATCGGGAGCCCGGACGGCAAGGGGTTCGCCATCATCGGCTATGGTAAGTTGGGGGGCATCGAGCTTGGCTACGGGTCGGATCTCGATATCGTCTTCCTCCACGGTGGCAACGTGACCGCCCCCACGGATGGCGTACACCCGATCGAGACCGGCGTATTCTTCCTACGTTTGGCCCAACGGATGATCCATATCCTCACCACCCACACCCCGGCGGGCAGACTCTACGAGATCGACCTCCGTCTGCGTCCCAGCGGTGCCTCGGGGCTGCTGGTCACCGGTTTGGATGCCTACGGTCGTTACCAACGCACGGCGGCCTGGACTTGGGAGCAACAAGCCCTGGTCCGCGCCCGTGCGGTAGCGGGAGATCCTGCCGTGGGCGATTCCTTCCGGGCGATCCGCCATGAAGTTCTGTGCCGAGTACGCGACCCATTGGCCTTGCGTCGGGAGGTACGGGAGATGCGGGAGCGGATGCGTACCGAATTGGGCAGCAAACATCCGACGAAACAGTTTGACCTCAAACAGGATCGGGGCGGCATCGCCGATATCGAGTTCCTGGTCCAATATGCCGTATTACGCCACGCCCACGCCCATCCCGAGCTAGCCCACTGGACCGACAATATCCGCCAGCTTGATACCCTTCGCGTTTGTGGCCTGATCCCCGCGGAGGATGCCGCAACGCTTCAGGAAGCCTACCGGCGTTTGCGTCACGCGGTTCACCACGCTACCCTTCAAGGGGAATCGGCCTGTCTTCCGATGGGACAATTCGATAATTCCCTGGATGATTATCGGCGCGAGGTGGTGCGATTGTGGGAGGAGTGGTTGGACGAAGGGAAAGGAACTTAGGAACGATAATTTATTAATTTGTGCATTGGGTGTAATCCGTTAGCTGCCGCGTAGCGGCATAATAAATTTAGCCGTGGGCTTTAACCCAATTTCCCGTCATGAACCAAAAGACCTACACGGCTACTTGCGTCATGGCGCAAATTCAATGAGCTTTGGGGGTGCTCGTTTTAGCTATAACCCAGGTTGTCACCTATCCAAAATTTAGTCTCCTTGCTTTTTCTGTCTGAACCTTGATTCACCTGATTAACTGATTTTCTTGATAATCGATTTCGACTTTATCAAGGGAATCAGCCAATCATGTAAATCAAGGTTCAGACATTATCGGTGGCAACTTAAGTTAGCTATAGCGAATGGAGAGTTGAGTTATAGGTTATAGGACTGCTTCCAACCTATTTTTAGTTCCGACTTTGCGCCGAGGTAGACTATCCATTGATATTTTATTATTTCTTCCTACTGGCAACCGTGCGGTCAGCACGGTGCCGCCACCGGAGGCGGGGGTGGTCCTTACCTCTCCCCCAAAGGCAGCGAGACGGGTCTGGATGCCCAATAAACCAAAGTGTTTGTGCGTGGTAGTCATGGGGTCGAACCCTTTACCATCGTCATGCACGGTCAAGACGCACTCCTCTTCCTCTTGTATTAGAGACAGTTCTACTCGCTTCGCCTCCGCATGGCGAGCAACGTTCCCCAATGCCTCCTCCGCCACCCGAAAAAGCGCGAGAGTATGCGCCTCGTCGAGCTGGACCTCTTCACTATCGTCATACAGGTCACAGGGGAGGCCAGTACGGCGGGTAAAGTCATTGGCCAACCAGTCCAAGGCGGAGCTAAGGCCGAGGTCCAAAACGGGGGGACGCAGTTCCTCCACCACCTCGCGTACGATGTGGATAGTTCTGTCCAGTAGGCCGACCAAGGAATAACTCTCGCCGTTGAGTTGCTGATTTTGACCGGCGATCCCACCGCGCACGCGGGTAAGGCCCATGCGAATGGCGGCCAAATACTGCCCCAATTCCTCGTGCATCTCCCAAGCGACCCGCTTACGCTCCGCCTCGCGCATTGCCTCGCGATGGATGGTCAATTCCTTGAGCAGTTCGTGGGACTCGCGGAGCCGATCCTCCGCTTCTTTCAGGGCAGTAATGTCCTGCACTGTACCCATCGAACGTAGCGGTTGGCCGGTCTCGTCGAACCAATTCTCGCAACGTCCGGAGATATATTTGATCCGACCATCTGGGAGAAGCAGGAGATAATCGATAATGTAGGAGGGAGTTTTATTCTCCAGGGACTTACGATAGAAGAGATCGACCCGCTCCCGATCATTCGGGTGGACGATGGCAAGAAATGCCTCATAGTTGGCGCCGAAGGTTGCCCGATCAATCTCGAAGATGTGACAGACCTCCTCCGACCACTCAAGGCGACCACTGGCCAGATCGAGTTCCCAGTGGCCGACGTGGCCGATACGCTGGGCTTGTTCCAGCATCTCGTGGCTACGGCGTAGCGCCTTTTCCATTCGGCAGCGGGCGGTAACATCACGGGCGATGGTAAGCACACTGGCCACCTTGCCGGAGTGGTCGAATTCGGGTACTGCTCGCATATCGAAGACTACCGGCTCACCCTCCGCATCGTTCCAGGATAACTCACACTCGGTATTTGTTCTTTCCTCTACCACCCACTGCAACATTTCCCGAATAGTGCGTTCGAGGGTCTCTAGACAGTTGATGGCGCCATTTTTCAGGAGCAGTCTGGCAAGATTCAAATGGCCGTCAAATTTCACTCCGGCCAAGCTCGCGCCATGCCATTCGAGAATATCACCAGAGGCATTGACGCGGACGATCAGATCAGGCAAAACACGAAGTAGGGCGCGATTCTTGGCCTCGGCCAGATGGAGTGACTGCAGGGTACGAGAAGCACGCAGGATGTAACGTACGCGATGCCCGAATAGTGTCCAGTTGATCGGCTTGGCGATAAAATCAGTGGCGCCGATTTCATAGGCATATTCAATCGAAGCGACATCATCGTGACCGGTAACCATCACGACGGGAATCTCTGCCCCGAAATCTTGCCGGATGATTTGGCAAACCTCAAAACCGGAGATCCCCGGCATCCCGATGTCGAGCAGAACCAGATCGATTCCATCACCCAGAACCGCCAGCGCGGATTCACCGTCCTTGACTGCCGTCACCTTGAAACCCTGCTTCTCCAACACTGTTTGCATCAAAACACGCGCGGTCCGATCATCGTCAGCGATCAGGACATGGGATAATTTCATAGTCATGACAGCAATGTCTCTAACAGGGCCAGGGCAGGCATCACTGGTACGCATCCAGGCACGCAAAGTTAGTAGAGTTGGAGACGTTGCGCTATCAGGAAGGGACGATATTGAAGTAGGGAAACGTGTAACTGTTGTAAGGATTTCCTGAATGCGGTATATGCCTCGATCGGGTGCTATTCACCTAATTCGTAGCTGACGGTATAGCGTACCAAATCGGCATTGTTGTGAAATCCCATTTTCTCCATTAACCGCGCCTTGTGAGTACTTACCGTCTTGTTGCTAATGACGAGCGACTCCGCAATATCGTTGACGCTCATTCCCTTGGAGAGTAGTCGCAGAATCTGTATCTCTCGTTCAGAGAGTTGTTCGTGGGGTGCACGTCGACGAGTGGTATTTTCCTCGAAGGCCATTTCTTCGGCCAGCAGGGAATCGATAAAGCGCCCCCCACCGGCCACCCGACGGATCGCCGCCAACAGGGTCTCCGGTTCATTGTCTTTGGTGAGATAGCCGGCAGCCCCAGCCTTGAGGGCACGACGAGCGATCAGTGGCTCACTGTGCATGGTGAGGACGAGGATCGGGGGATTGGTTTCGTGGCTAACAATGCGGGTGATGAGGTCTGCCCCACTGATGCCGGGCATGGTCATATCAAGCAATATCAAGTCAATACCGCCATCATAATCGCGTAGTTGCTCCAGTAGCTGGGCACCATTCGCCGCCTCGGCGGCAACGACGATATCGGTAGTGAGGGCAAAGAGTTGTTTAAGCCCCTCGCGAACGATGGTATGGTCATCGGCGATCAGTAATCGGATCATAAGGGTAAGGGATCCCCTGGTTCATGGATGGGTACACGGACTTCTATCACCGTTCCACGGGAGGGGATACTGTTGATTTTTAGTTGATCGCCGAGCAGAAGTATCCGCTCCTTCATACCAAGCAGCCCCAATGCCCCTGGGCGGATAGCCGCGGGGTCGAAACCCTGACCATCGTCACGAATCTGAAGAAGGTAGTGGCCATCCACCCGAGTCAGCACGACGGAGACCTCACTCGCCCCGGCATGACGAGCGATATTGGTGAGCGATTCCTGCGCCACGCGGAAAAGCGCCGTAGCACCGGCATCGTCGAGAGTAATCGAGCCTCCTTCGACCTTCACTAAGCAGGGGACTCCGGTGTGTTCCGTGAACTCCTCAGCCAACCATTCCAAAGCAGGTCCAATGCCGACATCAAGCGCCGCAGGCCGTAGGGCGGTAGCCAAGTTGCGTACCGCACCCGTGAGGTCATCCACCAGAACCATCAACCGCTGGATACGTCCCAACAGCAACGGGTTATCCTTGCCGAACTGAAGACGTAACAGCGAGCCCTCCAATCGGATCGCAGTAAGGTATTGCCCCAACTCGTCGTGGATCTCACGGGCAATACGTTTGCGCTCTTCCTCGCAGGCGGTCTCGCGGCGGGCGGCCAGTTCGCGCAGTTGGGCGTTAGACTCTTCGAAATAGGGTTCTTCCACCTTCGAGACGGTAATACCCTGGCCAATGGCCAAGGCACCATTCCCCGTACCATCCAGACCAGGCGTTGGAACCACGGGCATCGTGGGATTACGTTTGCGTCCGGTAATATTCCGAGCGATGCCCAACACGCCGACGACCTTGCCTTCGTCATCGAGTTCAGGGATATAACGTACTTCGAAAGTGCCTTCGCCCTCAGGCGTGGGCCAAACGGCTTCCCGGACATTGGGCATGCCGGTCTCAACGGTCTCACGAGTGGCGTCGAGCAACTGCCGATTCTGTTCCGGATTGCCGGGCAGGGGGAGTTCGCAAATCGTCCGGCCGAGAAAGAAGCGCGCTGGCTGACCGAAAGATTTAAGGATGGCGGGATTAACGTAGGTATGGCACAGATTAGTATCAAAACGGGCAACGAAGTCCGTCAGGTCCTCCATCAGGGTACGATGGAACCGTTCACTGTCGCGTAATCGCTGTTCCGTCATCGGAAGATAGCCTGAATGCTCTCCTGCTCAACTTTACTCTAGTGGCCAAACCTAGGCAGGAAATAAAATCATTGTTTAACCCATACGTTAAAAAAACCGCCGCAGCACCGTCTGCAAAATAATCGGTACCACGGCGGCATGCCTACATTAGAGATTTGTCATTGTCGAACCAAATCAGGGAACACGCGGGGGTTCGGCCATATGACCGGCAGAATTTTCCATTGCATTGGCATTTCCACGCATCCCACCCCTCATGCCCGGCTCAAGGATCATTCCGCGTTCGGCCGCACGCTGGACCAGTTTGTTATAAAGCTGTTCCTTGAGCAGTTGTTTCTCTTGCATCGTACGTGCCGCTCTAATGGCACGACGGAATTCTCCTTTCTCCGCAGGAGTGAGAAGTTCCCGAGCCGAAATTCTCTGGCTTGGTTTAGCTGCTGGAGTTTGAGTAGCAGGCGCCAGCTGAGCAGAACTGGCTTCAGCGGCCTTCGGGGCTATCTGAGCGGAGTTGGCGGCTGCTGCCGCTTGTTGCGGTACCACCTGAGCCGAGTTGGCAGCAGCAGTCTGCTGCGGTGCCACCTGGGCTGAATTGGCGGCGGCAACTTTCGGGGCTACCTGAGCGGAGTTGGCGGCTGCTGCTTGTTGCGGTACCACCTGAGCCGAATTAGCGGCAGCAACCTTCGGGGCTACCTGCGCGGAGTTAGCGGCGGCGGCTTGCTGCGGTGCCACCTGGGCTGAATTGGCAGCAGCAACCTTCGGGGCTACCTGCGCGGAGTTGGCGGCTGCCGCTTGCTGCGGTGCTACCTGAGCCGAATTAGCGGCAGCAACCTTCGGGGCTACCTGAGCAGAGTTAGCGGCGGCTGCTTGCTGCGGTGCCACCTGGGCTGAATTGGCAGCAGCAACCTTCGGGGCTACCTGCGCGGAGTTAGCAGCTGCCGCTTGCTGCGGTGCCACCTGGGCTGAATTGGCAGCAGCAACCTTCGGGACTACTTGCGCGGAGTTGGCGGCTGCCGCTTGCTGCGGTGCCACCTGAGCCGAGTTGGCGGCGGCAACCTTCGGGGCTACCTGCGCGGAGTTGGCGGCTGCCGCTTGCTGCGGTGCCACCTGGGCTGAATTGGCAGCAGCAACCTTCGGGGCTATCTGAGCAGAGTTAGCGGCGGCTGCTTGCTGCGGTGCCACTTGGGCTGAATTGGCAGCAGCGACCTTCGGGGCTATCTGAGCAGAGTTAGCGGCGGCTGCTTGCTGCGGTGCCACCTGGGCTGAATTGGCGGCGGCAACCTTTGGGGCTACCTGAGCGGAGTTGGCAGCTGCCGTTTGCTGCGGTGCCACCTGGGCTGAATTGGCGGCGGCAACCTTCGGGGCTACCTGAGCGGAGTTGGCGGCTGCTGCTTGCTGCGGTGCCACTTGGTCGGAGGTAGCAGACGCAGCTTGCTCCGCCTCTGCCGACAACATGAAACCAGTGCTCGCCACTGCAAAAGCAAGTAATACGGAATTGAACTTTGTGCTGACCATATTTTTCTCCACAATCATTTTGGAAACATTAGACTAGCATGAGATTCGCGTTATCTGCAATCCCTCAGCAACTTACCTAATAAACCTCAATTTATTTGAGAAGTTCAGAAAAACGGCCAACGAAACAGACAGGGGATCCAGCCGATTTTTGAAAAGTGCACAGTCTCTGTTTTTATTGGCCAGTATACCTACCGTTTCTAAACTTAAGGTCTCTATGAAACGAGGCACTATTGGTCCTCTAGACACAAGAACCTATCGTTACCTTCGTCACTTCACCTTAGATAGGATACACCCGGAGAGGTCTCGGATGGCAAGCTTACTTCGCTGGGATGAAACAGACAGACGACTATATAGGAGGAAGTGCCTGAATTGAGTGACTTAAAGCATGCCCGTATCCGCTTTAGATTTCCTAGCATTTTGGTATGAACTTCTGCCAACCTTACCAGACAAAATTAGTTAGGATTTAACACTCAGGGTCGAGCTCACCTTTAATCGGAGAGAAAAACAGTAAACAATAGACATTATCGGAAACCCCCTACCTACTCCTGCTAGCTGGTATAAATAACTGATTTATATGGGCTGGAGCGGGCGAGGGAAGTGCCAACGGGAGGTTTCCGATAAGGTCTAATTAGGAACCGACGCACGCCGACGCGATTACTAACCTACGCGTCGGTTAGAGGACATACCGAAAACAAGCTCACGATACAACGGGAAGTGTAATTTTGCGAATGCCCTGTAATCAATGCGTAAGTCGGCAGATGCCATCAACGGCTATTTGCAGGCAGCCGCTTTGCGGAAGGTATCTTTGGTCCAAATCGTATCACCATCTGGTGTTCTACCATCCGACTTCCAGTGGTCCGAAGTCTGCATACAATAGGTACCCATATTGGCAACCTCGGGCGCCCGGTCTGCCGGTTTTTCTCCACCGATACGCATCAAATCAGGATTGGTAGTAGTGTAATTCGGTTTAAGGGGCGCTGAACAACCGGCCAGCAAACCAGAAACAGCAGCAATACCAAGGAGGGTCATGCGAAGTTTTGTCATCAGTGTCCCCGAGAAACCCCGCCCTTGAGGGCGGGGAGGAAAGGGGACGGTTTTCGCCGTCCCACCAAGAAAATTAGTTGCCGGTCTTTCCCGGCTGTCAGCGCTTACGCGCCTAGTGACGGAGCCTTTCGGCTCGCTCCCCTCGCCAATGTTGCAACGCAGCTTCGATTCTTGCGAACTTTGCAGCAGACCGTTTCGTGCGTACCCGTCGCGTGTCTGCTTCTGCTGCTTTCAGAGCTTGGAGTTGAGGAAGCGCCCCAAGGTGAGTCTTGTACTTCGTTGCAACGTAGTCCGATTTCTCGGACTAAGGCTGGTCAATCTCGGGCTTGCTTTCACAAGCCACGGGCTTTAGCCCGGGGTGATTGACCATTCGTCTCTCATCTGTCATCTTTTCTCATCTGTCATCTTTCTATGGAAAACTACTCGCGCTAAATCATACAAGCAACGTTCGGGATATATACCACCTAAAGATAGCAGCAAGCAACATACTGATAGTAATAGTATTATTAGATATCAACAATGGAGAGAAGAACAGGACTAAGTATGGGTTAAGCTAATGACCCACCAGACGTACCTGATTACCTTCCCCGATGAGACCTAAGATTACTATCCAACCACGTTCGTTATCTGCTGCAACAGCCATCTTTTCACTGTCTCCCGATGAACTGGAATGATAACCTCTCCGACCTTGATACCCAACCTCCCTGATTTCTGCTGCCCTTACCGACGCTCTCAGCACTCAAGGTATCGTCATGATCGTTGAAACGAATATCTAGGCTTGCTGCGGTGCGGCGGTATCGGATTTGGCCTTCAACACAAAATTGACAGCATCATAGCGCTCTTTCCATAATCCCCTCCTCAGTCCACCGCAGTGATGAGGAGGGGGTATGAAGGTCGTCGTGGGGGCGTTACTCGGGCTATCCCTCGTGGTTACGGCAATACAGGCAGTCGCAGTCGAAACCGTGAAAATCGGCGTAGTTTCTCCTCTCACCGGACCCCAGGCCCACTTGGGTAAGGACATTGAGAACGGGGCACGGCTCGCCATCGACGAGATCAACGCCACCCATCCCACCCTGGGTGGACAGCCGGTACGCTTCGATCTGCTCGTAGAGGATGACCAAGCCGACCCCAGAACCGCCACCGTGGTGGCCCAGAAGCTGGTGGACAGCGGCGTCAAAGGGGTGATCGGTCACCTCAACTCCGGGGCCAGCATTCCAGCGGCACGGATTTACGCCGAGGCTGGGATCCCCCAGATCTCCCCTGGCTCTACCGCAGTAACCTACACCCGCCAGGGATTCAAAACCACCTACCGGGTCATGGCCAATGATGCCCAACAGGGTCAGGCCCTCGGTGGGTACGCTGTCCGCATCGGTCGGCGCGTCGCCGTGGTGGATGATCGCACCGCGTATGGTCAGGGACTTGCCGATGAAGTCGCCAAGGCCGTCCGGGCCGCCGGTGGTGAGGTGGTGGCAAGGGAATTCACCACCGACAAATCGACTGATTTTACTGCCATCCTCACCTCGCTCAAGGCCAAGCGTCCCGAGGTCGTGGTCTATGGCGGTATGGACCCCCAGGCCGCCCCCATAGCACGGCAGATGAAGATGTTGGGACTCAAGGCGGTCTTCATGGGGGGCGACGGGATGCAGTCTGCTGAATTCCTTAAACTTGCCGGCACCGCCGCCGAAGGGGTCATCGGCTCCTCACCCGGCCTACCCCTGGAAAAGATGCAAGGCGGCGCCGAATTCGCCACTCGATTCACCGCCCGGTTCGGCAAGATCCAGATCTATGCCCCTTTTTCCTACGACGCCAGCCGCGTCCTCATCGCGGCCATACGCCAGGCCGATTCTGCCGAACCGGCCCGCTATCTGCCGGTACTGGCCGGAATCGCCGTCAACGGCGTCATCGGCCCCATCGCCTTCGACACCTACGGCGATCTCAAAGACGGCCCAGTCACCCTCTACCAGGTAAAAGGCGGACAATGGGTACCTATAATAACAATGGGGGGAAAAAACTGACCCGTGGACAACCTCGTCTTCTACCAAATTTTGCTCCAGCAGATTTTCAATGGCCTTGTTCTGGGTAGCCTCTACGCCTTGGTGGCGCTGGGTTACACCATGGTCTATGGCATCCTGGAACTGATCAACTTCGCCCACGGTGAGGTCGTGATGCTTGGGGCGATGGTGGCGTTAACCGTTCTCGGCGCCCTCTCCGGGGCGGGTTACAGTGGGGTGTGGACAATCGGCGTAGCACTCGCCGTGGCGGTACCGATCTGCGTGACCACCGGATTGCTTATCGAACGAGTGGCCTACCGCCCCCTACGTCACGCCCCTCGGCTTGCCCCCCTCATTACCGCTATCGGCGTCTCGATCGTGCTCCAGAACCTGGCCATGATCTTTTGGGGACGCCAGTATCTTTCTTTTCCAGCGGTCATAGACGTTCAGGTCTACGAATGGTGGGGAGTGTCAGTGACCAACGTGCAGCTCGTCATGGTCGCCCTGGCTGCAACCATGATGGTCGGATTGCTGGTACTCGTGGGTCGTACTCGTCTCGGTCGTGCGATGCGTGCCATTGCCCAAAACCGGGAGGTGGCGAGTCTCATGGGGGTAAACGTAAATACCGTGATCGCTGCCACCTTTGCTATTGGCTCAGCTTTGGCGGCAGTCGCCGGGGTGCTGGTGTCGACTTATTACGGTCTCGCCCACTATGCCATGGGTTTTATGCTGGGCCTCAAGGCATTCACTGCCGCAGTGTTGGGAGGTATCGGCAATATCCCCGGTGCAATGCTTGGCGGACTGTTGCTGGGGGTTATCGAGAGTCTCGGGGCCGGCTACATCGGCGACCTCACCGGCGGCTTCCTGGGCAGCAATTATCAGGATATCTTCGCCTTTTTCGTTTTGATTCTGGTCCTGATTTTCCGCCCAGCCGGATTGCTCGGGGAGCAGGTGGCGGAGCGGGCGTAACCAGATTAATTATCAGGCAAAAAACTAGACATTATCGGAAACCCCCTACCTACTCCTGCTAGCTGGTATAAATAACTGATTTATATGGGCTGGAGCGGGCGAGGGAAGTGCCAACGGGAGGTTTCCGATAAGGTCTACTATATAAAAAATTAAAAGATTTTTTCTTTTGAGCGTGAAAGAAAAATCTTTTAATTTTTTGATGTTGTCTTTGGCGCATTGTAAACTGTTTGATATGAGCGTGATTACCAATCTCCTCCCCGCACACCTCGCCCGCGACCGGCGTCTGGCCTGGGTCGCATATATCGCCCTGGGGCTCCTGCTGGCGGTATTGCCTTTTTTGGTGGACGTTGCGGCAGGACGTACCTGGGTACGCATCCTGGACTTTACCCTGCTCTACATCATGCTCGCCCTCGGGCTCAATATCGTGGTGGGCTTTGCCGGACTGCTTGACCTTGGTTACGTCGCCTTTTACGCCGTAGGGGCTTACCTCTATGCCATCCTTGCCTCGCCCCAATTTGGTCTGCACCTTCCCTTTTGGGTTTTGCTCCCACTTGGGGCAGGAGTCGCGTGCATTTTCGGTGTTCTATTGGGAGCGCCCACCCTTCGCCTGCGAGGTGATTACCTGGCCATCGTTACCCTCGGCTTCGGCGAGATCATCCGTATCTTCCTCAACAACCTAAACGCTCCCTTCAATCTCACCAACGGCCCTCAGGGTATCAACAAGATCGATCCCATCCAGATCGGTGACTCGATCCTCACCCAACCTTTGGAACTCCCCGGCCTGACTCTCCCCGGCGTCCACACCCATTACTACCTGTTTCTTACCCTTACCCTGCTCACCATCTTCATCGCCCTACGCCTGCAAGACTCGCGCATTGGTCGGGCCTGGGTAGCGATCCGCGAAGACGAAGTGGCAGCCGTGGCGATGGGGATCAATACCCGCAACATCAAACTACTCGCCTTCGCCATGGGTGCCACCTTCGGCGGCCTGGGCGGCGGACTGTTCGCCGCGTTTCAGGGCTTCGTCAGCCCTGAATCCTTTACCCTCATGGAATCCATCATGATCCTGTGCATGGTGGTCCTCGGCGGCATGGGTCATCTCCCCGGCGTAATATTGGGAGCGGTGCTCCTCACCATACTCCCGGAACTTTTGCGCTACGTCGGCCCGCTCCAGGAACAATTTTTCGGCCGAATTTGGGTGGACCCTGCCGATCTGCGCCTGCTGCTCTTCGGTGTGGGCCTGATCGTGGTTATGCTGTTCCGTCCCGAGGGCCTGTGGCCCTCCCCGCAACGTGCCCGTGAACTTGCCCCTGAACAGCCCGACATCATCCACCAGGAGCAGGAGAGTCTCTACGATGCCAGCCGCTGAACCACTCCTGGAAGCCGTCGCCGTCACCAAACATTTTGGTGGTCTCAATGCGCTGGAGTCGGTGTCACTGGCCATTCGCAAGGGTGAGATCTACGGCCTGATCGGTCCCAACGGCGCCGGCAAGACTACCTTTTTCAATTGTCTCACTGGTCTCTACCACCCCAATGAGGGCTGGTTCCATCTTCAGGGGGCAACACTGGCCGGCCTCAAACCCCACGCCGTGGCCCGTCGCGGGATCGCCCGTACCTTCCAAAATATCCGACTCTTCGCCAACATGACCGCGCTGGAAAATGTCATGGTCGGCCGCCATGTCCGTACCCATGCCGGCATTCTGGGCGCCCTCCTGCGAGGGCCCGGCACCCGCGCCGAAGAAGCGGAGACCCGCGACACCGCCTACCGTCTGCTGGACTATGTCGGCATCGGCACACGTGCCGGCGACTTAGCCAAAACGTTGCCCTACGGCGACCAGCGGCGCTTGGAGATTGCCCGTGCGCTCGCCACCGAACCACGCCTACTGGCACTGGACGAACCCGCAGCGGGGATGAATGCTACCGAAACGGTCGCTCTGCGCCGACTTCTGGAACAGATCCGCAACGATGGAATGACCCTCTTGCTCATCGAGCACGATATGGCCCTGGTCATGGGTTTATGCGACCGGGTGGCGGTATTGGAGTACGGGCGTAAGATTGCCGAGGGCTCCCCCCGCGAGATCCAGCAGGATGCTACGGTCATCGCGGCCTACCTGGGAGTGGGACCTGAGTGAACCTACTCGAAGTGCGCGGTCTGGTTGTCCACTACGGCGGTATCCGGGCAGTTGCGGGCATCGACCTGACGGTCGCTGAAGGTGAAGTGGTCTGTCTTATTGGCGCCAACGGTGCCGGTAAGAGCACGGCCCTGCGCGCCCTGGCCGGCTTGCTGCCCCCCACGGCGGGAGAGGTGTATCTACGCGGCGAACCCATCACCCATCTCCCCGCTCATGAACGGGTACGCCGTGGTCTAGCACTGGTCCCTGAAGGACGCGGGGTCTTTCCCCGCCTAACGGTAGAGGAAAACCTTCTCATGGGTGGGTATCTCATTACCGATCACGCCATCCTCCGCGCAGGATTGGCCCATGCCTATCAACTTTTTCCACGTCTTGAAGAACGTGCGACTCAAAAGGCCGGGACCCTCTCCGGCGGTGAGCAACAGATGCTCGCCATCGGCCGCGCCCTGATGTCGCGTCCCAAACTCCTGCTGCTTGACGAACCCAGCATGGGCCTTGCTCCCCTCCTGGTACAGAGGATCTTCGAGACGTTGACCAACATTGCAGAAGACGGTGTAACTCTTTTGTTGATCGAGCAGAACGCACGCCTAGCCCTGGCTACCAGCCACCGTGGCTATGTCCTGGAAGGTGGCACCATCACCCTTGGCGATCGTGCGGAAGCGCTACTTGCCAATCCGCAGGTAAAGGCAGCTTATTTAGGAGCGTAAGACTAGGGCGTGTTCACAGTAACGGGGGTTGAAAAATGATTCGCCTTATCCTTATATTAGGCGATGAAAAATGGGCCCAAATTAAAGGGCTACTACCTGGCAAGCCAACCGACAGGCGGGAACTGGGTGCTCAGTCCATGACAGCTAGCCACCTGGCCGACTTGCCGACGACCCTGCTGAAGTGGCCGCTAGGGTGAGAGACTTCATCGGAACTCATGGCCGAAACGGCACTGATCCATGATCCGCGTTGCCGTCTCTCTGTTGAACCATCTTGGCCCCGGACCCCGTCGCCACATAGGTGGCTACGTGGCCTTGGCGTTGGTGGTCGTGGTCTTGGACCTTTTGTTGATGCTCGGGGTTTTAGGGTTTGCTCGGTTGTTGATGCGGGTGGCACTGTTGGAGCACGGGCCAGACTGGTTTGTCGCCTGGATCGGACCATGGCTGCGTTCGCAATGGCGGATCGTTGTGGCCACTGCGGGCCTGCTGGGGATCTCCCTGCTCAAGACTCTGATGCAGGGATACATGGTCTTCCTACGAAATAAGATCCTGGTGCCCCTGATCCAGGGGGCGGTACGTAACCTATTCATTCAACAGCTCGCCATCCCTTTCCAATCACTGTCCGAGCGCAATCTTAGTGAGGTCACCGCGCTGCTGATAGAAGACCTCCGGCAATCGATCCAGAACGTCCTAATCCCCTGCCTGGATTTGGTACCGGACGCGTTGGTGGTCGTTTCCCTGTTAAGCCTCCTGCTGTGGATGGATCCGGCCATAAGCGTGGCCCTAGGACTGACCTTCGCCGTCAGTGCCGGTACGCAGGTGCTGAGTACGCGCAAACTCCAGTGGAGGCTGCGCCACGCAGCCCGTGAGATCGTGCCCGGCATCCTGAGCGTGACTAATCAGGCCCTATCCTCGGTCAGGGAGGTCAAGGTGATGCACCGCGAGTTAGGCTTTCGGCAACGTATGCGCCATGCCGCCCGTAAATATGCCCAGGCCATAGGCCGGGAGGGTATCGCCAGAGCCTTACCGCGACTATGGACCGAAAACTTTCTGTTCCTGTGTCTGTTCATGTTTGCGGTGGTGGTGGTGCTGACCGAGCGACAAGAACAGGATATCGTTCCTTCTCTGGCCCTATTCTGTGCCGCGGGTTGGCGCCTGCTACCCCTGTCCAGCCGTATACTTCATGCCGTCTCACAGATTCGCCCCCATCTGCCCAGTGCCCGTGACCTGGTTTCCCGATGGGATGCAGAGGCCGCACGCATCAAAACACCCACTCTTGGCGCACTGGTGAGCAGGCGGGCAATCTTCACCGAAACCATCCGTCTGCACGCGCTGGATTGTGGCTACCAGGCCGGTTCTCCTGCGGTCATCCACCTCAACGCCGAGATCAGACGCGGTGATACCGTGGCCATCGTTGGGCCGTCGGGAAGCGGTAAAACCACGCTCATCGACACCCTACTGGGCCTGCTCGATCCGCTGGGCGGCCGTATCGAGATCGACGGTCATCCACTTGCGGACATACGCCTCCATTGGCAGCGTCTGATCGGTTACGTGCCACAGGATCCCTACGTAGCCAACGAAACCCTACGCAACAACGTGGCTTGGGGCCTACCCAACAGCCAGGTGTCTGATGAGCGTATCAACGAAGTACTGGTCCTGACCGGCATGACCGAATTCGTCCATCGCCTGCCCCTGGGTCTAGACACTCGATTGGGAGAACGGGGCATGCGCCTGTCTGGCGGGCAACGGCAACGTCTTTGTATCGCTCGGGCTCTCCTGGCCAATCCGCAGGTCCTGGTATTGGACGAGGCTACCTCTCAGTTGGACCTAGCGGCGGAATCGACCCTACTGAAGGCCATACGGGTGTCGTCGCCGGACCTGACCCTGATCTTGGTGGCCCACCGGCTCGAGACGATAGCCACGTGCGGCACGGTCATCAATCTTTGTGCTTATCTGCCGGCGAACATCTCCAGCAACCATCCTGGCTTGTGTGGTAACAACGACACTGCTCGATCGGGCCGCTGTCGGCGATATTGAATCCTATCATATTTATTCCGATCCGGTCATGAACTCTCCGTTCTCCGAAACCTACCCATTTATCCCGTAGGCAATCCCAGCGGGTCCAGCGCCGCCTGGTTGAGCTTCAACTGTGGCAGGTCGGGATAGCTTTCTCCCCGGATGGTTGGCGCGGGAGCCGGATAATCCCTACCTGGCGGTGCTTGCCCCGCTGGTGTTGTCGCGCAAACAGTTACGCCAAACCGCCCCGAGGTTGTGGCAAACCATCCAGCAGGCCCTCGTAACACCAGAAATCCGTGAAACCCTATCGGAAATCCTGTCGTTTTGGTTTTTCGAGAAATTTGATTCGCTTACGAGAAAAGAGGTTTGGGCCATGTTTAATGTATTGACTCCACTTGAAAAAACCCGTGCCTATCGGGAAATTTTCGCCGAGGGCGAGGCCAGGGGTAGAGCTGAAGGTGAGGCCAGAGGTGAGGCCAAAGGTGAGGCCAGGGGAGAGGCCAGGGGAGAGGCCAGGGGAGAGGCCAGGGGAGAGGCCAGGGGTAGGACCAAGGGTAAGACGGAAAGCCTGAAGCGACTCCTCGCACGCCGCTTTGGTCCCGTCCCTGATTGGGCGGTGCAAAAAATCGACGGGGCCACGGTGGGACAGCGGGATATCTGGCTGGACGGTATCCTTGACGCCGCCAGCATCGCCGACTTGCTTGGCATCGGACCGCATTAACTTGGTAACGTAACTGATTTTTACATTGTCAAGTTAAAATTGAGAGGAAGCGGTGGGGAATTTTGTGAGCATAAAAATAGGGATTTCCCTACTAACATTTTGAAATATCATTGTTGAAGCTATAGGCATGTTTTTTTATGAAGAAGAAGGCCCCATGCTCGCCCCGCTCGCTTCCCTGCTATCACGCTCCATCCTCTCCTTCCTCTGCTTTTTGGTCCTTGCCCTGCCGGGCATCGCCACCGCTTCCGCTTCCGCTTCCACCTCCCCCCCGACCGTCAATAAAGAGCAAGCCGCCAATGCCTTGGCCGGACTTGCCATTCCCTTCGAGGAAAACCGGGGACAGTCCGACCCACAGGTCGCCTTCCAGGCCCACACCCTCGCGGGGCCACTCTTCGTCACCCAGGATGGCGCGCTGGTCTGGGGCCTCACTCCGCAGCACGGCAAGGACTTCGTCGGTCCGCCCGAACCGAACTGGTCCTTGGTCGAGCATTTCGTCAACGGCAAACCCAAACCCGTTGGGGAGAGTCCGTCGCCCACGCAAATTAGCCGTTTTCACGGCAACGACCAGAAGCAGTGGCAAACCGGCGTCTCGACCTATGGCCAGGTCAGCCTCGGCGAGGTTTGGCCCGGTGTACAAGTCCGCCTGAACGCGCACGGCAAGAACGCCGAAAAGATTTTCACCCTCGCGCCCGGCGTCAACGCTGACGCCATCGCCCTGGAAATCGCGGGCGGCACCTTACGCTTGGAAGATACCGGCGCGCTCCAGGTCGAAAGCGCCGACCGCTCCCTGATGTCCTTCACCGCCCCCATCGCGTGGCAAGAAATCGATGGTGAACGCAGGCCCGTTCAAGTCGCCTACCAGACCTCCGGCGAGCACCACGACCGTTACGGTTTCGCGCTCGGTAGTCATGACGCCTCCCATCCAGTCTTCATTGACATCCACCCACCACCTGGGGGGAGTAGTTGGCGAGTACAGAGGTAACAGCGGACTCCCATGTAGGGGCTACGTGACTTCTGGGCACGGTTAGCGGTGCTCAAGCGACGTACAACAGCGGAAACCAAGACGCTTTGCGCGGTTCGCCGATAAAACGCTCAGCACCTGTTGGATGGAAGCGCTAATGATTCTGCAACCGCACTGGTGGTGACGACCGATGCTGTTACGTAGCAGGATTTACCAGCTGGCACCTTCAGCACGGTCGGCGAGCCAGGCGGGGAAGCGGTAACCAGACTTTATCGCCATTCTGTTCGGGTGGGAATATGATGACTTCCTACGCCCTGTGACACGGAAATTACGTGGCGGGGCTACTACTATCCCTCCTCGACGGCGCGGGCGACGAACACTGGCGGCTCGGATGCATTTGTGGCGCGGCTGTCGCTTGATCTGACAACTCTCACCCAAAGTACCTATCTGGGTGGAAGTGGTAGTGACTATGCCTACGCCAATCTGGCGGTGACGGCGGATTCTGTCTATGTGGCGGGGCAGACCAGCTCCTCTGACTTCCCCGGTATAGCTAACGGCGCTCTGACGGCTCTCAGCGGTGGTTGGGACGGCTTCGTGGTGAGGCTGTCGCTTGACCTGAAGACACTTGTCCAGGCTACCTACCTGGGCGGGGGGGGCTAATTGGGCCACTGCCTGGGCTCTATCGGTGACAGCGGGCTCCGTCTACGTGGCAGGGGGTACTACCTCTTCTAATTTTCCCGGCACGGCTGGCGGCGTTCAGGAGACAAATGCTGGTAGCTCTGATGTATTTGTGGCGCGGCTGTCGCCGGATTTGAAAACTCTTATCCATGCTT
>CAUYUB010000045.1:0-8149 GCA_963575685.1 Gammaproteobacteria bacterium
ACCGCCTGAACAATCTCCTGGGCTTCGGTGAATCGATCGATCCACTTCCCCCATGCCACCGCATCGCCAAAGGCAGGGACCTCCCCTATAAACGCTACTGAATCCTCGATGCGGTGAACGCGCACGCCTCGGAGGTGTAGGTGTGCGGTGACCTGTTCCGGTAGAATCGCACCGGGAGTAAGGACGAGATCCGGCAATGAAAGCTGGTTCGCCACAAATCCCGGTCCAGCCGTCTCACCAACGGTAAAGAGATCACAACAGGATGTCATAGACGACCACTACAGTTAGGAAAGAAAATAGGCGTATTGATATCGTATCCCAGTGAATAGGAGCGCGACTGTTACCGCAAGGCTCATGCTTGAACTGGAATAAGAGGGATAGGAAATCCAGGTGCGACAAGAAGTTATCTGTAGGAGGTTGTTCCCCCTACCTATGGATTATAGATTATATAGGAAAGAACCATTCGTGTCACCGAATGAATCTAGGAGTCTAAATAAAGAGCGACGCTGACAACGTAACGAAGCATCGTAAGGTGCGGGATATCAATCGTAAGAGGCTCCTGGCAACCATAGCCGGGTGAGTGCCAGATAATCGGTATGGTGAACTCATAGGAATCCGCGATAAGGATCGTCACCTATAACCAGGGAAGTGGCTTGTACGCTTGAACTAAAATGGTAACGGGAGAGGGAACAGCGCCTTGATTGCGCTTTCATGCCCCCTACGCCCACCGATCGCGAGTGGAGGCACTGAATCTATTTTGATTCTTGCTATAACATTGCTGAAAATGTTATATTATATCCCTACCATATAAAACATTCCATTTACGCCAATTGGTAGTGTTCCTCAACTGCTGCGATGAATCTCATCGACTTCTGGGAACAAGTGTTCGATTTTGTGCAGATCGTCAATGAATTCGGCGGGGACACGATAGGATAGCAACCTCGCTGCCGGACATGAGCGGAACCTTCCATCATTGATCATTCCCTTGCGGATCAATTCCCTTATCCAAACGAACCTCATGAAAGAGTCGCCAAAAATTCTAGCCATTCAATTCAAATATTATGGCGACGCAGTCATGCTGACTCCCGCTTTGCGAGCCATTCATAGCCACTTCCCAGAAAGCGAACTGCACGTGCTGGTGCCGGAGGAAGTCGCACCTATTTTCGAACACCTACCCTGGTTGCATCACGTTTGGCCAATGCCGCGTCAACGCGGCCATATCCGTATCAGCCAAAGCTGGCCGGTGATTCGTGCATTGCGCCACGAAGGTTTTGACCAATCGGTGGATTTTGCCGGAAACGATCGTGGGGCAATGCTCAGTCTGCTGATTGGCGCGCAACAACGACTTGGGTTGATCAACCCAGGCGGTTTTCTTGGCCGCCGCTTTTGCTACCACCAACATGCCGTACCGACAGCGCTCGCCCAGCACGAATCGTTACGATTGGCGCATATTTTGTCTGCTTGGAAGATTGCACCGCCCTCTTCGCTGACGCCGGAAATTGTGATTGATTCGGCTGAGGATGCCTTTGCGGAAAGGCTCCTACCAACTGGATCGGTTATTTGCCATATCGCTTCTAGTCAACCGAAGAAGGAATGGCCGGTGCGACAGTGGGCAACCTTCTATACATTGGCGGTCGCAGCAGGACAGCAACTTGTCTTCACCACCGCCAAGGGTACACGCGAACAGGCATTAATGGATGAATTAAGGAGAGTTGCGCCACAGGCATTGATTCTTCCGGTTATTCCTGAGTTGAGGCAATTTCTGGCGTTATTGAAGCGAGCGGAAGTTTTTATTTCAGGAGATACCGGGCCATTGCACTTTGCCGCTGGTTTGGGAATACCTACTATTTCCTTGTTTGGTCCGACTGCGGCAGCGCGGTGGGCGCCGCAGGGAAATCAGCATCGATTCCTAACGGGAACCAACTGTTCCTGTGACGGCAATGTGAGCATTTGCCAAAACGAACGACACTGTCTTGCGGAGATTACGCCTGAGCAAGTCCTGACTTGCCTACAGACCGTGCGCGGATGACTAATCGGCCCGATGAACTGTGCGAAAATGGGCTGAGCCTATAAAAAATCGAAGCTACTGTGGATGTAAGGCATCGTAGATTCGTTGGGCCAGGGTCCGACTAATCCCCGGTACGCGCGCCAAATCTTCGACACCGGCGCTCGCCACTTCTTGTAGCCCACCGAAATGACTCAGGATCTTTCGTCGCCGTTGAGGACCCAGGCCAGCGATGCCTTCCAGGACCGAACTCGTCCGTGCCTTGGCGCGCCGCTGACGGTGGCCCGTGATCGCAAAACGGTGAGCCTCATCTCGGACTTGTTGGATGAGGTGTAGGGCCGGAGAATCAGACGGCAGATGTAGGGGATCCTCCCGGCCAGGAAGGAAGAGAGTTTCTAAACCTGGGGTACGGGTAGGTCCTTTCGCTACACCGACCAGTGTTACCCCCTCTATGCCGAATTCCGCCAATACCCGTTCGGCTTGGTGCAATTGGCCTTTACCACCATCAATGAAGAGCACCTGCGGCAGCGGTGCCTCACCCCGTTCGAGGCGTCGATAACGCCGGGTCAAGGCGTTATACAGGGCAGCGAAATCATCCCCCGGAGTAATCCCTTCAATATTGAAGCGCCGATAATCGGATTTGAGCGGTCCTTCCCGGCCGAATACCACGCAAGAGACTACGGTCGCCTCACCTTGGGTATGGCTGACATCAAAACATTCCAATCGGCTTGGTGTTAGCAGTAGGCCTAGGGCCTCTCCCAGCGCCTGGAAACGCGCCACAAGATTGGCCCGCGTGGCTAGATGTAGGGAAAGGGCCTGCTCGGCGTTGGCAACCGCCATCTCTACGGCGCGTGCCCGTGCGCTACGTATCGGGGTGGTAATGGTGACCCGTTGTCCGCGGTTCGCATAAAGGGCTTCTTCCAGAGATTCCATCCCGTCTACCGAGTGATTCACCAGAATTTCCTGCGGCAGGTCCTCCCGTTCCAGATAATATTGGGGGAGAAATGCAGCCAGGACTTCCGCTGGTTCCAAATCAGTAGGAAGATGTGGAAAATAACTCTTATGCCCACGATGGTATCCTCCCCGTAGACAGAGCACGACGACGCAGGCAATGCCGGCGCGCCCGACGCAGGCGACTACATCCAGGTCTACTCCTTCCCCATCGATGAGCTGTTGGTCCTGGACCCGGCGTAGGCTCACGATGCGATCACGGTAGACCGCCGCTTGTTCAAAATCGAGGACCCGGGCCGCCTCCTCCATGCGTCCCACCAGTTCCTCCACCACCAGAGAATCCTTACCCTCAAGAAACAGCACCGTATGGCGTACATCACGGGCGTAGCTCACGCGGTCTACCAAACCCACGCAAGGGGCAGTGCAGCGTCCGATCTGGTGCTGCAGGCAAGGGCGGGTACGGTGCGCAAAGACGTTGTCTTCACAGGGACGAAGCCGGAATAATTTCTGAAGGACGGCCAGTGTCTCACGCACTGCCACACCGCTCGGGTAGGGTCCGAAGTAGCGCCCGGTGGTTCGTCGCGTCCCCCGGTGGAAGGCGATGCGTGGGAATTCCTGGTGGGTGGAGAGATAGATATAGAGATACCCTTTGTCGTCTCGTAGCAGGATGTTATAACGGGGCTGATGGGCCTTGATCAGCTGGTTTTCCAGGACCAATGCCTCAGTTTCATTACGAGTGACGGTCACCTCCACGTTGCATACCCGCGCCACCAACGCCCGGGTCTTGGGAGAATCAACGTTGGAGCGAAAATAACTCGCCAAACGACGCTTGAGATCACGCGCTTTACCTACGTAGAGGATGGCGCCCGCGGCATCAAGCATCCGATAGACACCCGGACGGTGGGTCATCTCCTGGAGAAGGAGGGTAGGATCAAAACTGGAGGAGGGGTGATCGGGAGTAGTCACAGAGCGATTTGAAATAGGAGGATGCTCGCTAATGTTACCAACCGGTTCTTGGTTTATCACGAAAAGGGGGGATAGGTGGACGAAGTAATGGTGGGAAGAATTATCGGAAGATTGTTGCTGCCGCCTGGTGGGCTGCTGGTGCTGCTTTGGTTTGGCTTTTTACTGCGGCATAAAATAATAGGGATTTTACTATTGGGAGCGGGACTTGTCCTATTTACGCTGTTAAGCATTCCAGCCGTGGGCGACCTGCTGTACCGTAGCAATATTGGGACCTCCGCTCCATTGTCCGAAGCGGAATTGCGCCGCGGGGCAGATGCGATTGTGGTGTTGGGTAGCGGTGGAATGCCGGCACCAGAATATGGCGGCGACACGGTAAACCCAAACACCCTGCAACGTTTGCGTTATGGTGCCCGCTTGCATCGTCTTACCGGCTTGCCGATCTACGTATCGGGTGGGGGTATGAAAAATGTAGTACACCCGGACGGTGAATTAATGCGTGAGGTCCTTGCTCAGGAGTATGGTATCACTGCTGAAGCGGAAATAGTAAGCCGCAATACTGCTGAGAATGCCAGTGAGAGCGCCACGTTGTTGGCGTCGCGAGGGGTGCGGCGGATTTTCCTGGTAACCCACGCCTATCACATGTCACGAGCAGTCGAGCAATTCCAGAACCATGGCCTGGAAGTAATACCCGCGCCTACTCTTTTTCTTACGGATGTAGAGTCATCGTGGACCATCGAAGATTTCATTCCACGCATCTCCTCGTTATGGAAAAGTTCGGTAGCGTTGCATGAGTATTTAGGACGATTTTGGTACCTATTACGCTATTAGGAAAGACTGAAAATTCGTTGAAACCATGACGCTACCTGGGAAAAACCCTATCCATTGTCCGAACAGAGGGCTCCCACTATACTGCCCGCTACCTCTTCGACCCGAAGTCGTCGAGGACTGCCCATCCAATCTCCCCTGTTCAGTATTGTTATCATTTCTGACGGTTTGGTCTTTTTACCAAGATCTCAAAAAATCGTCGATTAGGCTTCCGGGATTGCCGGATCGAAGGTGAGCGTGGAATCGACTGTTATTACGGCGGCAACACCGCCCCCTCGGGAGAATCCCGGCTCCGCTCCCTCTCAACTCCACGTTCAGTCCGTTGCACAGAGCCGGGTCAATATTCCCATTCTGTTGACGTGGTTGCGCATCGCCCTCATCCCAGCGCTGATGGTGGTCTACTACCTACCGCTACCTCGGGCACATGCCTTGGGATCCGCGCTGTTTACCTTGGGGGCGCTCACCGACTGGCTGGATGGCTATCTGGCGCGGCGTTTGGCCCAAGTTTCGGCCTTCGGCGCCTTCCTCGATCCGGTCGCCGACAAACTTATGGTGGCCGTGGCATTGGTGCTTATCGTCGAATATCACCCCACGCCCTTCGTAGCAGTACCGGCCGCCGTGATCGTTGGTCGGGAGATTACCATTTCCGCCCTACGGGAGTGGATGGCCGGGGTAGGCGAGAGGACCCGAGTCAAGGTCTCCACGGTAGGTAAGTTTAAGACCACCGTCCAAATGGTGTCTCTCGTCCTGCTTCTCTACCATGAACCGATATTAGGCATTGCGACCTGGGAACTGGGGTTGGCCCTGCTCTACGTGGCGGTCCTGCTGACCCTATGGTCGATGCTGGTCTATCTACGCGCTGCCTGGCCGACGCTGCGGGCCGAAGGTTAGCCGGAAATATCCAGTATCCGATCGGTCAATTCCTACCGTGCAAGGTATCTCTGTGCCCAACTTCAGTCATCGTTCGACGCTGACCGTATTCCCCGTCCTCGTCCTCTTCATAGTTTGTGTCCTATTGAATTTTGCCGGCTGGTGGTGGTTCAACCGTCCGGTGTCGTTACCATTGTCCTTTGACGAGCCACTGACCAGCGTCTCCTTTGCTCCCTACCGCCGTGGTCAAAATCCACTCACGGAGGTCTATCCGTCACCGGCCCAGATCGAGGAAGACATGGCCAGTTTGGTGGGGGTAACGCGAGGAATACGTACCTATACCAGCCGCGAAGGATTGGAAGATGTCCCGCAACTTGCCCGCAAATACGGTCTGATCTTGACCCAAGGGGCATGGCTGACGGTACCGTATCAACTCGACGGGACGCCAACCTTCAATGAACCCGAAATTGCGGCACTGATTCGCTCCGCCAACACCTATCCCGATACGGTACGGCGGGTTATCGTCGGCAACGAAGTACTATTACGTGGCGAACTAACCCCAGCTCAGCTCATCACTTACCTTCGTCAGGTCAAAGCGGCGGTAAAACAACCCGTGACCTACGCCGACGTTTGGGCCTTTTTCGAGAAATACCCGGAAGTGGGGAGGGCGGTGGACTTCCTTACCATCCATATCCTCCCCTATTGGGAAGACGAGCCGGTTTCTCTGGAACAGGCAGCAGAACATGTGGTGTGGGTCTATCGTCGAATGCAGCGGCTCTTCCCAGGTAAACCCATCCTCATTGGCGAGATCGGCTGGCCTACCCAGGGACGAACGCGGGGACCGGCAGTACCCTCGGTCACGAACAGTGCCCGCTTCCTACGCATCGTAGCCCGCCTCTCTCAGGAAAATGGCTTTGATTACAATTGGGTAGAAGCTTTCGATCAGCCCTGGAAGAGTGCCCTGGAAGGGACGGTAGGAGCTAACTGGGGAGTAGTCAATGAACAGCGACGGCTCAAATTTGGACTCGATGGGCCAGTAGTGTCGAATCCTGATTGGCTGGTGCAGGCCACGGTCGCGGTGTTGCTCGGGGTCGTAGGTTTTCTGTTAGGGAAGGGCGGGGGTTCACGTTGGCGTCAGGATGAGCCGCGGGACTGGCGGGTCATGGCCTTGTCCCAATTCTTGGGAAGCCTGGTAATAATTCAGGCGGTCTACGTTTGGGACATTAGTTATACCACCGTGGAGACCTCCTGGGCAGGACTGCGAATTGCCCTCCACCTCTTATTTGCCGGGGTCATTTTGGCAGGAATGGCGAGGCGATCGGTGGAATGGTCTGAATCGGTAACGCTTCTCGGGCGGAGGCTGATAATCCTCTACGTAGTTGCCGCCCTCTTTACGACCGCGTTGTTGTTTGTGGATGGACGCTACCGCGATATCCCCACGCGGGAGTTCCTGGTACCCGGTTTGGGGGTCACCGCCTACGCCTTAGCACGAGTCCGGTCGGAAAGGGAGGCATGGCTGCGGGCCTTTTCCCTACCAAAGCTCTTTCCCGGCAACGTCCGCTACGACCCGATTTCTCCCGGTCGCACCACGCTGATATTGTTGGCGGCGATGTGGGTAGGGCCGCTGTCGGAATCCTGGGCATTAAGTCGGGGGCAGGATTTCCTTCACCTCCACCCCTCTTGGGCGGAACGAATCCCTTTGTTGCTGTATGCCCTAGTGGCCAACACGGAGATGTTGGGTTGGTCTATCCTATTGGGCGTGATGGCCGTACCGTTTCTGGCGCAATGGCGCTTGGCACGTAGGGCAAGATTGAATTCTCCCGCCATGGACAGCCCATGCAGGGGATAGGTTTCAATTTATTTCAAATGCTTCATGAGAGTTGTTATGACTACTTTATCGCCCCACCATCAAGATTTTTATTCCTGGACACGCCAGCAGTCGACCCTTCTCAAGCAACACCAATTCTCCGAGCTGGATATTATGCGTCTGGCCGAAGAGGTAGAAGATATGGGTAATCATGTGTATCGGCAATTGACGAGCCGTCTCGAGGTTCTGCTAATGCACCTGCTTAAATGGCAATTTCAACCCGCACTACAAAGCAAAAACTGGAGGTTAACTATTGCTGAACAGCGGCGGCGCATTGTCAAGTTGTTGCGTAAGAATCCTAGCCTTACTACAGAATTTGTGGAAACCTTGGCGGATGCCTACGAAGATGCCCGTCATAGCGCCATGCTCGAAACCGGATTGGAGTTGGAAAATTTTCCAGAAGTTTGCCCTTATTGCTTGGAAGATGTGCTGAATCAGGAATTTTATCCCGCCACGAAATAATTGCTCATCGCTCACTACGGATCATTCATGTTGCTCCTCCCCATAGAACCCAGCATCAGTGAGGTCCAGAGGATTCTGGAACAATTGGAGCAAGCCATCCAGGATCACAATCAATGGCTCATGGAGTGGCACCGTGCCAGCATTTGTAGAGTGCCGTTGGAACATCAGCATATGGCGGATAACGCCCATCGCCATTGTAATTT
>CAUYUB010000046.1:0-8131 GCA_963575685.1 Gammaproteobacteria bacterium
GCGGGTGGACCTGGCGGTGCGGGTGGACCTGGCGGTGCGGGTGGACCCGGTGGTGTCACGGACATCACCCCCGTTGTCCAGGCCATCAAAGACGGCGTTGCCGATCTCGGCGGCAAACTGGACGGCATCGACGGCACACTCAAAGGCGGCGTTGCTTGCCCCAAGGGCGACAAGCTCTTTATGGGCAACTGCACCAAGGCCACCACCACCGACAGGCTGCATGACCCCGAACAGGGTTACTTCGACTCCCAAGCCCAAGATGCCCTGGATCAGGCCACCGCCGACCTGAACGACAAAATCGACGAGATACGCGGCGAACTGTCCAGCCTGACCCCGCATGTCTCCAGCTCTTCTGGCTCGTTGCCTAACCTGTACTTTGGCGACCTTCTGGGCGTCGATTTCCGTTTCAACCTCGCCCAATATGCCGATCAAATGGACTGGATCACCCAGGCCATTATGTTCCTGGCTTTCCTGATTGCTTTCGCTATCATCATGGACAAACGCTGATGGAATTTTTAAACCTGATTGTTGAGTTCTTTAACCGTTTGGTCGATTTCTTCCAGACGGGCATCTATGACTTTGCCACCGAAGCCTATGCCCAGTTTGTCATCTGGTCGACGGTGTCGATGATCCGCTTCAAGATCGCCATGATTGGCTTTGCCTGGGATGTCGCCCAGCAGATCATCCAGCAACTTGACCTGTCGTCGTACATCAACCAGGCGTTCGCCCAACTGGACAGCGTCCTGTTCAACTTCATCTGCTTCCTGCGCGTCCCTGAATTCGTCAACCTGGTGATGAGCGCGTTCGTCACCCGGTATGTCCTCAACTTCATGGGCATGTGATGGCGACTGAAATCCACCATGGCCCTCCTGGCTCTTTTAAGTCCTTCACCTTGGTGCAACGCTTCGCCATCGAAGCTTTGTTGCAAGGCCGTACCATCGTGACCAACATCCGCGGCTTTGATAGCCTCGATTTGATCAAAGACGTGTACCCCGACCACGACTTCCCCAGCTCCGCGCAAATCCTCTGGGTGGACACGCGGGGCGGGGAGGGCAGGTTGCTGATGGCCTGCTTTTACAAATGGGTGCCGTTTGGCGCGATGGTCATCATCGACGAAATCCAACAGATTTACCCCGACAGGCGGGACTTCAAGCTCGAAAGCCTCGACAGCTTCACCCCGCACCCTGACGACGTCTTCAACGACGGCATGACCGAAGACTTGTTGAAGGAAGGCCGCCCCGAAGACGTCTTCACCGCCTACGACAAACAACGCCACTTCAACTGGGATATCCTCGCGTCCACCACCAACATTGCCAAGGTCAAGCGCGAAATCCGCGAAGTCACCGACTTCGCCTACCGCCACCGCGACCTGTCCGGCATCATCCCGTGGTGGAAAAACACCTGGATGGAACACCAACACGACCCCGAAAACAATGGCAAATCGAAATCCCATACAGTCGGCACGCCCAAGCGATATAAAGCCGACACCCGCATCTTTAAATGCTATTCGAGCACGGCGACAGGCGAGCATGTCACCAGCCCCTTCAGGCGTTCGGTGTTTACAGACCCTAAGATTCTGGGCTTTATTGTGCTGCTCGGCGTGTGTGCCGCCGTTTTCTCGTCTATTTCCGCCACTTCGGACGCTCGCCAGCCCCCTTTACCGCCGCCTGATCCTGCCCCTGCTCAAACTCCTGGGCAAAGCCCTGCTCCGGCTGTCCATCCTGATACTGGTGGCGGTCATCCTGTCCAGACTGCTCAAGGCGGCGCTGTCCCTGTTCCTGTTCTGAAAACGTCCCTAGACCCGCTCATTATCCGCACCTGGTCGCACCACGGCATCAAGCCCGACGAACTGCCCACCGTGCCGCTGTCCTGCCGTATCGCCAAGAAAACCGTCAAGTGTGCCATTGCCCGCAACTCCACCGCCGAATTCCAGGCCGTGGCCTTTGCCACCAACAAAGCCTGTGACCGCCACTATTGCCACGTGGTCTTTTTCATCAACGAACCCCAGCCCGACACCCGTGCCAACCCCGCCGCACGCTTCAAAAACCCGCTGTCCACCGCCATGCTGCCGTAGCCGTGCGCGGCTTGCGAGCACGTGGAGCTTGCGGAACGCGCGGAGCAACCAGCGCACGGCGGCAATTTCCCGACAGTTGACAATCAGCCGGCGTTTTTTGACCTGGTATACGTCCGATCTTGCCAGAACCGACCCCAAAAAACCGCCAAAAACCTATAAAAACGGCTTTTTGCCGTTTTTATTAGCACACGACTGGTAAACAAAGGCCGTCCGTGGCCTTGTTTTATTACAGCCAATTTGCCTCCGCTTTTTCTATATCTTCGCGCCAAATGTCTTTCCGCCATATCTCGTCATCGCATTTCACATAACCTTCTGGATATATTCCAAACACCAACGCGTTCCAAAAATCTTTTTGGACGATGTCATAATCCCAATCCATTTGATTCATTTTCTCGTAATTTCTCATGGCACACTCCGATTTAGTTGATTAGCGCATCACGTCGATGCACACATCAAACAGCGGGGATGAGTGGCGGGGTCAAGCAAAATCACGGAGGGTCTAAAAAAATAATTCAAAATGGCCTTTTCCTTAGCCATTATTTTTTTGGAAACCGTTATTTTGCTTGAGGCCGTCACGTCCCCGCTAAAATGCGTGTGTATTGATGATGATGCCTTCATCATCACGGGGTGGGGTTTGGGGAGACCGTGAAGGTCTTCCCAATTAACACATCACGGAGTGATTCATCCAGTCAGAGAATCCACCACGCACAGCCCCACAGGCCGTCAAGTGCGCCAAATAAAAAAAATTCAAACCGTCCCCGGCACATCATTTTTTTTCTTTGGCGGCTTGCGCACACTTGATCGGCTACCGAACAAAAATAGGCTTGTCAGTGACTTAAGCGGGGTAATCCACCGCTTAAGTCCTGACTACCTGCCGTTTAAAAAATCTCAATATTTAGGGTTTGATTGTTTAGCGGTAGCGTTTAAAAGTAACCGTCCATTTCTTACTGTTTTCTGGATTTTTATGTTGAGCAATTAAGATTTGACGGTTCTCCTCGCTTTTTAACGAGCCGTCAGGCGACTGGCAAAATAAATCTTTATTTTACGATTCTCGGCTTGCGCACACTTGATCAGTTTCAACATGGAGGCCGCTTTTTTAGCTTTTACCGCCTTTTTTCCCATATCCGAACCCCGTACCGCCCCCGAAAAAAACACCGCCTGAGGATTCGCATAATGTACGCATTGGGCTTATGTAAAAAAACCGCCGTGGATAATTTCATCCCACGGCGGTTCTTTTGCATAGGCCCTATTATGCGAGGTCTTTTTCATTCGCTATATATTGTCCTGCAATCGGTTTTTTCCTCGTTGCATTCAACCGTTTTTGTCCATTTGGGTGATGATTCCGTCCTTATGTTGGTATCCATCCCTTTTGAAACCAGTTTCATCGTGTTGCCCTTTATTTCCATGTTGAAGTGTTTTAACGCGCTCATTCCCATCAGGATTTCTTTCATTGAACGATTCATTGAACCTTCCACATTTTTTAGCACAGCGTTGCCTAGTTTTAGCTCTCTGATGTTGGTGGTCTTGTCCGTTATATCCCCGTTGGCAGTCCAAAACTTTTTGGTTCCCGTTATAGGCAGGTTTGCCGCTTTCGCCATTTCGATGGGGATAGTTACGTCGCTTGCTCCTGTGTCTATCAGGAAGGGCATTTTTACTCCGTTTATCAGCCCGTACCCTCGGTAATAACCGTCACCGTCTGCCGTCAGCGTCAGGCCGCCTTCCGTTGCCACCATCCCGCCTTGTGTTGGGGCGTATTCGAATTGCATCCCGTTTGGTTCGTTTTGAGCTGCTTTATTTACTTTCTCCGGCAACCATCCGCCCGTGTCTTTCAATGCCATTTCCAGATAGTTGATGATTATCCATCCGGCGAATAGGACTAGGGCATAAATCAGGAAATTTCTTAAGAAATTCATGCGTATGATTATTTTTTATATATAACCATCTGTTTTTATTTACTTTATTGTCTTTAGCTCTTCTATGGTTATGTCTTCAAGGCCTTTTCTGATGACATAGTGCAATACGTCGCCTTCTTTTATCGGTTTTTGTGTTGCTATGACCGCTTTTACCGTTAAATCCTGTATTTTTTTCCATGTTTTTTCGTCGATGTGTTTTGTTGGCATAGTCTTTTTCTCCCTACTGTAAGCCACTATCCTATTATTTTTTTCTCATTTCTTGACTTCTAATTTCTAAGTTTGTTATAAATTGCTAGTTTCTAATTTCTTAGATTCTAAATAATTGTGAAAAATTACCAAAACATAGAGGCCAAGCTATGAAAATTTTTGAAACTTATGAGCAAAAAGCCTTAAAGGCTAATTCCCTATTTCTCCATTTCATCGAAAAAAACGGAAGTTTTGCACACGCCCAACGTGCAATAAAACTTCGTGACCGCCTTTTTTATCTTTCTGAAATTAAAGAAGCACCCTTTTTAAAAACGGACGGCCTTGGCCTTCATCCTGTCCAGCCGTCCGTGGCTGTGGGGCAGGATGATCCTATTCCCTTATCGGTTCAGGCGGCAAACCTTTATGCCGAAGTTTCTGCCTTTTCCGCTTCTTTGGGGCAGGGGGGAACTGCCCATTTTTCAAATCCGGCAAATCCTAAAAAAATCAAGGTGTATCAAAAAGGGGCTTGCTCATGAAAGACCCCATCGACATTTACACCCGAGATTTATTTTTTTACGGGTTACGTAACGAACCGGCAACAGATTTAAGTTGCCCCGTTTGCCAAACCCTGTTGGTTATCCCGCGTACTGGACGGCCTCCGGTTTACTGCTCCAACGCCTGCAAAATGAAGGCGTACCGCCTCCGTGCATCCGTTACGAAACTAAACCCTTTTCATTCTGGCGTTACGAAACATGCTGTGGAATTTCGTTTATGAAAACCGCCCTAAAAACGCTTTTCCTAACACATCGCTCAGCCGCCAAGAGTCCACATACTATAACCAGTGGACTCTTGCGACATGGTGTCGTTTTTCGCACTAATTCACTATGTGGACTCTTGTCTCATGGTGAGACATTTTGGAGCTTTTCGGCATGATAGATAAGCTCGTTTTGCGCTGTGATTTTATCAAGGTTGGCTATCCCCCCCGCTGGCCTTCATTCCACCTTGTCGAGTTGGGCGTTCCCCTTGAGCAGTCCGTCAACCGTTATGGGCAAGTGTTCAGAACCCGCCACCCTTGGGAATCCATCCCCAGTTCTTACGAAAGCATGGCGTTTAAGATTTTCGATAACCGTTACGACGGCTTAGACCTCTTCTACATCGAAATTCAGGCCAGCCCCGCCAAGTTGATGCAAGGCCATAACATTTTTGGTTCATCCGATTTTTACGATTGTTGCCAAACCCTCATAGACCTGCTGTGTACGTCTTACCCTGAACTTGTCCCTTACCTCGATTTTGACTCGTGGTCGCTCCGTCACATTGACATTACCTATTCCAGCCGCGCCAAGGATGACCGCGAGGCGAGGGCGTTTATTAATGCCCTGCAAAACGTCAGTTATGGTCAGACCAAATGCCGCACGGGTTACGACGGCACGGCCTACTTCGGCAAGAAAAACAGCCGTCTGAAAAAAATCAAGGTGTATCTGAAACCCGCCGAAGTGAAGGAAACCATCCGTAAGAACCTTTCCCTTGTTGACGGCGAATTGCTTAACGATGTGTACACCCCTGAAGTGTTGGCCTTTGCTACGGGCTTGATCCGTTGGGAAGTCTCGCTTTACCACCGTTATTTTGAACGCCTCGGCATTTCCAACCGCCTGGACGACATTTTTTTACAAAACACATTTAGCCCCGCCAAACTCAACCACTATTGGTACTTAGCGACCAAAGACTTATTCAAGGCACTTGAGGGACAAACCATGAAGCTGATTAACGACACCGAACTCCAAGACCAACTCCGCGCCAAATTCGCCAAGACGGGCAAAACGGGCAAAGTGTCCACCGTCCTTGCCGATTCCGCTTTCCGTACCTACCGTGACATTCGCCGTGATGGTTGGCTTATCTCAAGTCAAGGTATGTGTATTCGTACCTTTCAGCGTCACGTCAAAATGCTCACCGAATGCGGCCTCTCCCGTGCCGCCCTCCAAAACATGAACGGCCTTAACGACGGTGCGCAAATCATCCCTTTCGTGCGTTTCATCCAAGTGGACTTTGAAGCTCAACACCCTACATGGCATCAGCCACCACCACCGCAACACGTTTACAAGCCAGAAGGGTTACGTTTAGTTGCTTGAACCTAACCAGAGAGGATTTAGAAAATGTCCCTAAGAGTCACCGTAGATGTCAATAGCCCCCGTACTGTCCGTGTTCGCGAAGGCGAAAAGAACGGCCGCAAATGGCGGATGGCTGAGCAAAAAGTTTGGATTCATACCAAGTTCGCCCCCTATCCTGAACAGTACACTATTTCTTTGCCCGAAGGCAGTTCCGGTTATCCGGTCGGCGAATATCTCTGGGACATGGAGGCCACGCTTGCCCGTGCCCAATATGACGCGCCCTCCATGAACATACGCGACGGCATCATTTTAGAGCCTGTTTCCCTCGCTAGGGATGAACCTTCTGAACCTACTGGTGAAATTGACACTACTCCCCCCACGGGAACTGATTCCACTCGCCGCCCGCTCGTGGGCGGTAAAACCCTTTAAACGTCCATGGCTACCTGCGTCGCGGTGATGAACAACGGTTTTTTGAGGCTGGACACGGTGTCCCCACCGGATACCTGTGCCTATCTTCTGGTTAGCTCAGCCGACTACGCCGCCAACCTGAACGTCAACGCGCTGTTTTCAACGTATTTTGACTTTGATGCCGCGCTTTCCGCCACTCTGCTCGGCGCGTTCCTGCTGTCTTTTGTCTCAGGCCACGTCCTCGGCAAAATCCTTGCAGGTTTGCGCCGTGTGTAGTACCGCCCTTTGGGCATTTGTTATTTACTTTTAATCACTTGAGGTCTTACTTATGAAAACTGTCCGTTATCAATCCGCCAAAGAAACTGCCAAAAAACTCGCCCCGCTTGTGGTGGTCGCTTCACTTGCCCTTGTCCCTGAAATCGCCTCGGCCGACGCCGCTTCGGCTATCGATGCCGCCATCGCCCAAGGCCAAGTCTTACTAGGCAAAGTGGGTCCCGGCATCATCGCCATTGCCGCCCTGATGACAGGTGTTGGCTTGGTCATTTCTTGGATCAAAAAATAAGCCGTGCTGACGACCGTCTTATTCTCCGTGACCTTCGTCCTGATGTTCGCCGCGGGTTACGTTTCATCCCGTTAAACCGGAGCCGACCACATGCAGTGTTATCGCCTTTTAGTCCTGCTGTGTGTCGGCTTTTTCTTTGCCCCTGCCAGTTATGCCGACGGCACGTCATGCCCTGTCCAAGACCCAACGGACACCGAAACGTATAGCGGTAACAATGGTGCTTCAACTTGGGTAAATAACCCGCTTCAATTTGTTGGTTATTCTACTAAAGAGCAAATATGTACTGATTATAATGCCGCTAAAAAAAGCACTACCTTTCATATACAATTTATAGCAGGCAACTTCTGCGCCGTTATTGCTAATTCAACGGGTTCTAATTATGCAAACGCACCTATTACCGTTGTACATACGTTAACTTGCAATAGCGGTTACCACCTTTCTTATAATCAATGTGTGGCCACCGCCTCCGCCCAATGCGGCACGCCTCCCCCACCGGGTCAGAATTGCTCGCCCCCTAAAGTTTTAGACGTTTCAGCTAATCTTTGTGTGGATGCGCCGGGCTGCCAAGATGCACCAAATAACGATATATGCACTCCTGCCGGTACTACCTGTGCAGGTGCTACTACCTTAGTAAAAGATGTGCCCTTATGTGCTGGTTCGCCCGGCACGCCTTCGACACCCTCGACTGGTGATCCTGGCGGTTCGGGTAGTCCTGGCGGTTCGGGTAGTCCTGGCGGTTCGGGTAGCCCTGGCGGTGCGGGTGATCCTGGCGGTTCGGGTAGCCCTGGCGGTGCGGGTGATCCTGGCGGTTCGGGTAGTCCTGGCGGTGCGGGTGGACCTGGCGGTGCGGGTGGACCTGGCGGTGCGGGTGGACCCGGTGGTG
>CAUYUB010000047.1:0-7952 GCA_963575685.1 Gammaproteobacteria bacterium
AGCGTGCTATTGGTGCCGATCATCCTTTGGTGCAGCAATTCTGGGAGATCTTCGATTATCTTGAGCCTGATTCTGATGAGGGTATCCTCAATCACCACCGCGACCCCAGCATGATTGCCATTAACCTACCGCATTTCGAGCAGGTCTGTAATGACAGAAGAGTTTCATTTCCGCCAATACTTGAACTTAAGCGAGTACTGAATACCAGCCGTCGGCATAAATTTCTGGCAATAATACCGGTAAATTCAATAATCCATGATCGCTTCAACCGCGATTTAAGAGGGACTAGCACTAGAAAGCCGTCCATCGTTCGTTGTTGGGTTTTCGAGAGAGGTGGAAAATGACTGTAAAAGAAAAGCCACGTAGAATCAGGCCATGGTTGTCTTTCGATGAAGACATCGTTGATGAAATTCGCAGGATGGCGCGCGAGCATCGTATACGTGGAGTAGAGAGTAACGAGGATGCCGCGAATCGTGTGCTCAGGGAACTGCTGTTTCCAAATCACCTGCCACAAATTAGCATGAATAAAGCACAAGGTCATGAATAAATCACAAGAAATCATAGTGGTAGGTGGAGACAAAAGGTTTACCAGCTCATCGCCAAAAGAATCTTTTGAGTGGTTGGCAAAAATGCAATACCCGGAATTAGGTATTACATCATCGATCTGTACTCAGAAATTCAATTTTATCTGCCGACTTCATCGGAAAGAGAGTGCGACTACGCTATTGAAGTCGTTCCGACAAAGGCGGCAATGACTCAGGATAGTAATTATTCTGCAATTAGACGATTAACTGCTGTATTCGGTGCTATGCCTATTACATCTATTCGACCTCAGATGATTTACCAGTACGTAGACAAGCGTAGTGTGAAAACAAAGGGAGAAGATGGACGAGTTACGGGGGGTAAGATAAGTGCGCATAAGGGAAATAGAGGTGCTTTCCCACGCATTTACAAAAGCAGTACAATGGGGATATCTGGATCGGCATCCATTCAAAAGCGAAGTGAGGCTCGAAGGAGAGAAGCCCCGCTCGCGTTACATCGAGGATTGGGAGTTAGTTGAATCGCTTTCTTTGCCTGCTATGCGCAAGAAAGGAAGCGTAGAGATGATTCAGTCGTACATCCGTATAAAGCTACTTACTGGTTTGCGTCGCGGCGATTTACTGAGATTGACGATGTCAGATTTACTCTAATAATTAATACAAGTCACTCCGAGTAAAACAGCAGGAACAACATGTAAGCGCCGAATAATTGAATGGTATCAAGATTTACTCGCCGCCGTGGATATGGGAAAAGAAACGAAACCGGTAGAATCATCGTTCCTGTTTTGTAATCGACGTGGAGAATGCTACGTCAACGAAGACGGATATGCGAATGGTTGGGATTCGATATGGCAGCGATTTATGGACCGATTACTGTCTGAGACGAATTTGAAAGTCAAGTTTACTGAGCACGACCTACGCGCAAAATGCGCAAGCGACGCGGAGAGTTTGGAGCACGCCCGATCGCTACATCACATGCTGACAGTAGAACAACCGATCGAGTTTATCGGAGAAAGCCGGAGAAGGTGAAGCCGCTACGATGAAGAAAACAACAGAGGAGTGCCTAGCGTCCAAGCACTCCCAATGATACAGGAGAGGTTTTATGATCCACTGATATCAAAAATACTATGTAACTTACTGATTTTGGCGCGCCCGGAGAGATTCGAACTCCCGACCCCGTGGTTCGTAGCCACGTACTCTATCCAACTGAGCTACGGGCGCGAGGAAGAAGTGGAATTGTGCAAACACCGCCCTTCTTTGTCAAGAGTGCTGCGAAATTTACAATTTAATCTCTATTAGGGAGAGGCATTAGGGCAGACTTACCAGCGTGCGCAGGTAAGGAATCACCTCGCTGGCCAGCATCCCACGCTCGCCATTGATTGCGGCTCGTCGTGCCGCCTCAGCATGGATGCAGACGCCGAGACGAGCCGCTTCGGGGGCAGGGACTCTTTGGGCCAGCAGCCCACCCAACAATCCGGCCAACACATCTCCCATACCGCCACTCGCCATTCCTGGATTGGCAACGGGGCACAACCCCGGTACCGACCCGGCGTTACCGATGAGTGTCCCTGCGCCTTTGAGCACCCATATCCCACCATAGCGTTGTACCAGAGATTCCAGCGCGGCACAGCGATCCGCCTGAACCTCTGCGGCCGGGCAACCCAAGAGCCGCCCCGCCTCTCCTGGGTGAGGTGTAAAAAGCCAATCTTCACGCAAGGATGGTCCCTCCCCGAGGGCGACTCGTTCGGCCAATAGGTTCAAGGCATCGGCATCCACGACCATCGGCAAATCTGCCGCTAGGGCAGCCTCCCACAGTGGGAGCGCCCATGAACTATGAGACAATCCAGGCCCCAAAACCAACACGGTCGCGCGGGCAAGCAAAGGGGCCAAGTCATCGCGGTCGGCCACGGCATGAACCATGACTTCGGGGCGCGTCGCGCCGATCTGGGCGGCGTGGCTGGAGTGGGTAGCCAGACTGACCAATCCCGCACCGGTGCGGGCTGCCGCCTCCGCGGCCAAACGCCCTGCCCCCGCATAGCCGGGGGCACCACCAATCACTAGGACATGTCCGAAGTCGCCCTTGTGGGCCGTTCGCGGTCGCGGCGGCAACCATCGCGGCAAATCCCGCAGGTCCAAGCACTGGGCGCTGGGCGCTACGGGTAGATACACCTCAGGGGGGACATCCAGGTCGGAGAACACCACCTGACCACAGTATGTCGCGCCTTCTCCGGTAAACAACCCCAACTTGAGCCCGATGAAGGTAACCGTAACCGTAGCCCGTACAGCCCCTCCCAGGGGCCGACCGGTATCGGAACACAGGCCGGAGGGGATATCCACGGCCAATACCGGCACACCACAGCCGTTTATTTCCGCTATTGCTTCACGGAAGGGACTGCGTACCTCGCCCGTAAGCCCAGTGCCCAACAACGCGTCCACCACCAATTCGGCCCCTTCCAGGCAGCCTGGGGCAAAAGGGGCTGGTTGTATCCCAACCGCCAACAACGCTTTATGGACCTCCAAGGCATCGCCATGCAGCCGCGCGGCATCGCCCACTTGAAACACTTTTACCTTGAGCCCAGCTCCCCGCGCCAGACGGGCCACCACATAGCCGTCGCCGGCGTTATTGCCGACGCCGCACACGACGGTGAGACGATGCGCTTTGGGCCAGTGTTGGCGTAACGTTCGGAAAGCCGCCTTACCGGCGCGGGCCATGAGTGTGGTGCCAGGGATCCAAAATTCCTGAATGGCTCGACGATCGAGTTCCCGCACTTGGGTGGCACGGTACAAGGAGGAAGGCAACGGAGCGGGTGTTTTCGTTTTCATGATGACAATGGTCGCGCTAAGGCAACTCCCGGCTAAAGAACTACCAGATCGGTCAATGCCGCGTAGCGGCGTAATGAATTTAGCCGTGGGTTTTAACCCACGGTTGAATCGGGAGATTTTCATCGTCGCGTAGCGACGACTGAATGAACGTGATGATTTTAGACGTAAATTTATAGGGGTAGGGAAGGGCTCTCGCCCTCCCCTCCCTCCGAACCGTGCGAGCGGTTTTCCCGCACACGGCTCTCCAGTCGAGAGTTTCCTCATCGGGATCGGCACGCTGCCGCATGGGCTTCTTGTAAGGTGAAAAGTCCATGCCTCGCGAGGCGCACCAATCGTCGCTACGCGACAATCGTAATAAATGACTCTCAACCGTAGGTTGAAACCCACGGCTAAATTCATTACGCCGCTACGCGGCGGTTGGCTCCTGGTAGTTTTTTAACCGGGACTTGCCTAAGGCTCTTGAGTCACCACGCAAAGGTACCACACAATGGTATCGTCTACCTGCAGCGGTAGCGAGGAATGAAACAAATACGGACTTCGGACTTCTATCATGAGAATAAAACTATGTCAGTTAAACATCCCATCGTTGCGGTGACCGGGGCCTCCGGGGCAGGTACCACTACCGTCAAACACGCATTCCAGGATATCTTCCGACAGGAAGAGCTTAATGCGGTCTACGTGGAAGGTAACGCCTTTCGTCGCTTCGATCGCATCCGTATGAAGCAACAATGCGCTGAGGCGATTGCTGCGGGACACCCCATCAGCCATTTCGGCCCCGAGGCTAACCTTTTCGATCGGCTGGAAGGACTGTTTCGGGAATACTCCCGGACCGGCACCGGTCTTATCCGTGAATATATAGAAAACGACGAGATTGCCGAACGCCTGGATTATCCGTGTGGTACCTTTAGTCCCTGGCGTGACCTGCCGTTGGGGTCCGATCTATTATTCTACGAAGGATTGCATGGGGGCTGTATTGAAGCCTCCTGGAGTCGCCGTTCGATGGGTCCCTCTCACAATCCGCGGGTAATTCGTGAGCGGATAAAACTGGAATCTCGGCCGGATACCGGGGTGGATGTGGCACGCTGGGTAGATCTGCTCATCGGTGTAGTGCCCATCGTCAATCTGGAGTGGATACAGAAGATCCACAGCGACGTAAATCTCAAAGGGGCGAGCCAGGAAGCCGTGGTTTCAACGATCCTCCAGCATATGCCTGACTATCTCCGTTATATTGTTCCCCAGTTTTCCCTCACCGACATTAATTTTCAACGGGTTCCCACCGTAGATACCTCCAACCCCTTTATGGTCCGTCACGTACCTACCCCGGACGAAAGTGTCATTGTGATACGTTTCCGGGAACCAAAGCGTTTCAATTTCCCCAATCTGCTGGTACGCATCCACGACGCTTTTATGTCGCGTCCCAATACGATGGTGATACCAGGGGGTGCCCTAAAGCAAGCCCTGGAGATCATTTGTACCCCGCTGATTCAGGAACTGGTGGACCGCCGACGGATACCGTAGACGTTATGATGAGCCTGCGTCCTCTCCTCTCTTAATACTCACCATTCGCTATAGAAAGCGCGCCTAACTCTAATTATATTCTTTTATAAACATATAGTTACAATATGTCATGTTTTTTGGGAACGATTCAGGTAAGTTTCGTACGGTCAGAACATCATGCTCTTAGACGTTCATTAACCAGCCTGGATACCACACTAAAAACATTAAATACTATAACTTTATGATTAAACTAACAAAATAATTAGAGCATTCACGGTTTTCTATAGCGAATGGCGAGTTAATAATCGTAGATAGCCGTTATTTGCCACATCCAGTCGTGGAGCGTCCAACGCACGTGTACGGGATTTTCCCCAAGGTCGCGGATACGTATCAGAAAATGCCGGAACCCCTCAAAGAAGGCAAAACTCGTATAGTGAAGAAGCGATGGGTATTCTTCATCAGGACGTGCCGGTATCCCACGCAATGTCTCCCGAACCCAATCGAGGGTGATGGTATTTTCTACATTGTTGCCGGTGAGGATGTTGGCCATCTGGTGCAAGGTCTGGGTTACGGGGTTGCGCACCTCCCCTCCCTGCCTTTCCAGATGCTGCTTGCGTTCGGCACGTACCGCGTCAAGGTCCACCAAGACCATCAGGGTAGTAAGATCGTTCTGGACCAGAGCACGATCCAAACGATAGAGGTGGTAATAAGGCCACAAACCAAAGGCCAGAGCGAGCAACAGCACGGGAAGCATTAGATAACGCATAGTTACTCCAGAACCAATCGAGATTTGTCGATACTACCCTCCCCACTCGTGCCCTTACAACATGACCATGCCATGCTTGGCACCCAGTGGCGCCAAGCCCAAGGCATAGCCCATCCCATCTTTTAGCTCGGAGGGAAAGGCCATGTAATCCTTTTTGGCCGATGCCATTGATGATCTGCAACGGCTCGTCTACCACTCTCCTCGGGCTCTTCTTTTCCCATAATAACCATTATAAAAAACTGAACAGATAGAAACCTCATCTAATGCCCAGATAAGATAAAAACCCGGCACAGTGAACCACGCGGCGCTATCATGCCGCGTGGCTTTTCCTATCATCAGTATTTGTTTGCTGTTTCCTCTTGCTGGAGATGGCGGTGTGACGACCAAAAGGCCGCACCGACGATACTGAGGGTAGCGGCGGTCGGCAGCCATTCGGGAAGGTGGACGCCAAAAGATTCCGTCACCATAAAACCACCGAGAACGCCAATCGAAGTCATGGCGCCATTTTTGAGCCAACGATAGCGATTGACCTGGTCAACCCCTTTGATGGTCAGTTCGCGGACGATGATGGCGCCGATACCGTTGCCGATGAGGATGAGACCAACATTCGTCGTAAATGCGAAGGCACCGAAGATACCGTCGATGCTGAACGAAAGATCTAGGATCTCAAGGAATAAAAGCTTAGAGATGTCGCTCCCGCTCTGCTCGATCTCCTGTTCCTTCTGTTCCGCCGTCTGACGAAAACCGTAGAGGATAAAGAACACGGCGTTGCCGATCGCAGCGGCAAGCATGGCCAACGGATGGTCGCGCGAGACCCACAAAAGTCCAACTAGAAGTACCGCAGCGATGGCGAAGAACCACACCCCATGCTGCTCCTTCACTATCCGCTCAATGAAGAAATAAGGATCTTTTTTCTCCAGGAATAGCCAATGGAAATAGAGCAACAGCAGGAACATCCCGCCGCCGATGAGGAGGATATACGCACTCTGCGCCATTGCATCGTGGGCGATCGGATCGCTGCCGAGTGTTGCCTGGGCGGCCTGCCAGAGCGAAAGACTGGGGGCGGTTAACCAAACAATAAGAAACGGCAAGACCCCGCGTACGAAGAACACCGCAGTCAGGATACCCCAAACGAGGAACCACTTTCTCGCACGTTCGCTCATGGTCCTCAGCATATGTGCATTGACGATTGCGTTGTCGATGCTCTGGATGATTTCGAGGACGAGAAGACCGACGATGGTAATGATTGTTGAAACCATACTTACCTCTTAAAAAATGGCAAAGCTATCTAATTAGGCGCTCGCTAGGCCACCGTCACTTCCTTTGCGGCATAGACATCTTGAATTGCGTTGAGCAGCAACACGCCCTCCTGCATCGGCTTCTGGAATGCCTTGCGCCCGGAGATTAGCCCCATCCCACCTGCTCGTTTGTTAATGACGGCGGTACGTACTGCCTGATGGAGATCATCCTTGCCGGATTCTCCACCGGAGTTGATCATCCCGACGCGCCCCATGTAGCAATTTGCCACCTGATAGCGTACCAAGTCGATCGGGTGATCGGTGGTGAGGTTGCTATAGACCTTGGCGTTGGTCTTGCCGAATTTGATGGCATTGTAGCCGCCGTTATTCTCCGCCATCTTCTGCTTGACGATATCGGCATTAATGGTGGCGGCCAGATGATTGGCCTGCCCAGTAAGATCGGCAGCCACATGGTAGTCCTTGTCGCCAACCTTGAACGCCGGATTGCGTAGGTACGCCCAGAGGATGGTCGCCATGCCGAGTGCGTGCGCATGTTCGAAGGCCTCGGAAATTTCCTGGATCTGACGGCGCGAACTCTCCGACCCGTAAAACACGGTCGCACCCACTGCCACCGCACCCAGATCAAATGCCTGGTCTACGCTGGCAAATAAAGTCTGGTCGAACATATTGGGATAGGTGAGCAATTCATTGTGGTTGATTTTCATAATGAAGGGGATCTTATGTGCGTAGCGACGCGCCACCGCAGACAATACCCCAAGGGTAGAGGCTACGCCGTTACAACCGCCCTCAATAGCCAGTTTGACGATATTGTCAGGGTCGAAATAGATCGGATTAGGTGCGAACGATGCCCCGCCGGAATGCTCTACCCCTTGGTCCACCGGCAGTAGCGAGAGATAACCGGTATTTGCCAACCGCCCGCTGCCGTACAGTGCCTGCAAGCTCCGCAATACTCCGACCTTGCGCTCCTTTACCGCCACCACGCGATCCACATAGTCCGGTCCCGGTAGCTGGAGCATCTCCTTTGGGATCCCTACAGAGCGATGCGTCAGTAAATCTTCCGCCTCATTT
>CAUYUB010000048.1:0-7828 GCA_963575685.1 Gammaproteobacteria bacterium
AACCTATTTGGGATGCTGACCGTTGGTTTTCTGCTATGGTGTTGGCAATTTATCCGCAAGAATGCGGCAAGTGGAGTAGACCATGAAGATGCCCGCAGTTATCAGCAGAATCTCCAAGAGAACATCAATGGATTAGTAAAAGCAATCGTGGGGAGATGGTATCGAGCGAAGTTGGTGCTTAGAAGATATATACCCAAGCCAAATGGGAAGATGCGGCCATTGGGTATACCAGCCATAGCGGATAAGGTATTGCAAGTGGGAGTCGCCAAAATACTGGAAGCGATATATGAGCAGGATTTTCTAGGATGCAGTTACGTTATCGGCCAAAACGAGGAGCCCTAGATGCAGTCCGCGATTTGAGTGTGGTACTGAGAAAGGGGTTATACCGCTATATTGTGGAAGCGGATATAAGAGGATTTTTCGATAATATCGACCATGACCAACTGCTGAAGATGCTGGAGAAAAGGATAGACGATGCCCGATTTTTAAACCTGATTAGCAAATGGCTGAAGGCAGGCATACTGGAGACGGATGGTTCGGTAATTCACTCGGCGACGGGAACACCGCAAGGAATTGCCGCGGTCTACCTGTGTCGGTATGCGGACGACTTTGTATGTGCCTTCCAACACGAGACGGACGCCCAACGATTTTATAAGGTATTGGGAAAACGGCTTGGAAAGTTTGGATTGGAACTGGCTGAAGAGAAGACGAACCTGATACGGTTCAGTCCGCAGGATTGGAGAGAGAACGGCACCTTTGAATTTCTTGGATTTGAGTTTAGCTGGGGACAAAACCGCTGGGAAAACCCTATGATCAAGCGGCGCACGGCGCGAAAGAAATATCGTGCTTCCTGAGTGAACATGGAGAAATGGTGCCGTGAAAACTGTCATAAACCCAAGGCTGAGTTTTTTAAAGAGCTTAATGCCAAACTCCGTGGCTACTACAATTACTATGGGGTGAAGGGGAATTATGAAAGTTTAGGGGACTTCTATTATTGGACAAAGGGCGTACTGCACCGAATATTCAATCGGCGCAGCCAACGGAAGAGCATTATTTGGACAGGATTATATGCGCTCATAGAAGCTTTCCATCTCCAGCGACCACGCATTTGCCACGACTTCTAGGAGAGGAATGATGCAGAGCTACCTGTGCGAAGCGAGTAACTTTGAAGAGCCCGGTGCGGTAGTTCCGCACGCCGGGATTCTGTTTCTGTGCGGGGGCGGTTGGGTAACTGGCCGTTTCTACCGCGATGGTAAGATCAAAAAATAGAAAACGGGTTCCAATGAAAGCATCACGATTGTTAACGATAGCCGCTGCAATTATCCCATTTCCAGCATTGAGCACTGCGGCCCCATCCCATTGCGCAGTTGGTGAAGAGGTGATTTTCAACTGCAATACAGGGAAAAAACCGTGTCGGTATGCGGCACCAACAAAACTGCTATGCAATACCGCTTTGGTGTCATCGGCAATCCTGAAATCGCCATCCCAAATGATGGCAACATAAAAGTATTCAGCTATACCGTTCTCAAGGCATACCATACCGAAATGACCTTTATGACTGTTAAAAACGGTGATTATAAATACGATGTAAGCTCTGGAATGAATGCTGATGGAGAGGAATCCTCCGGTGTGGATGTATCGTCCGAACCCTGCGCCCTCGCTTCCTTCCTCCATGCGCCGATCCTCGGCTTTCGCTGTCGCTCGCCGTTCGCTCTGCTGCTTCCTTGCCGCCTCCACGGTCGGCAGCCTGCGTATTCCGCAACAAACTGGACAGATTCCACGACAAACTGGACACCCGTTCCAGAGGAAACTGGACAGATGAAGTAGCGAGAGGATGTGCGGGATAACCATGGCACCCTGGGATTTTTCCCGGAGGTGTCGGTGTCGAACACGAGGTTATCCATGCGCAAGATTGAAGAAGTTCTGCGGCTGCATCACGAATGCGGCCGAACCAACCGGGAGATTGCCCGTTCGGTAGGGGTCTCTCCCTCCACGGTCGCCGACTACCTGCGGCGCGCCCAATTGGCCGGGTTCGGCTGGCCACTGGCGGAGGGCGTGAGTGAAGCGGTCCTGGAGGCGGCGCTGTTCCCGCTGCAGCCCAACCGCCCAGGTGCCGCGCCCGAAGCCGGACTGGGCAGCGGTGCATCGACAATTGGGGAGGTCCGGGGTCACCCTGGTATGGCGCGAAAACCTGAAAGGTACTCCCTGGGCCTTTTTACCCACGGGTGCCGCGCGAGCCCGGTTTTCGTGCGGATTTCGACTTTTTTCATCTGATTAATAATCAAACGAGAATCATTCGCAACGGCTGAATGGCCGTTGCTTCCTCATACCCTGAGGCGCGACGTGCGACGTTTCCGACTGGTAGCGCCCATCCACACGACGGAACTGATGTAGGTCTGACCGACGCCGTAGGCGCTCTGGTTGTCGGTATCAGTCTTCATGGTTGTAGACTGATAGGTTAAGGTTGCCCTAGAACGGTTGCCGAGGGATTCATAGCGACACTTTTACAAAACCGGGTAATAATCCGGGTACAAAACGGGACGTTAGTTTTAAAAAACTTTATAAAACAATAAGTTAATCGGTAACTTTGTGTTTAACGTCTAAGCATAAAGTACGCTTCCGGGTACGGTAGCTAAGGCAAGTCCCGGTTAAAAAACTACCAGGAGCCAACCGCCGCCGGCGTAATGAATTTAGCTGTGGGTTTCAACCCACGGTTGAGAGTCATAAATTACAATCGTCGCGTAACGACGATTGTAATTTATGTCTAAAATCATCACGTTCATTCAGTCGTCGCTACGCGACGATGAAAATCTCCCACTTCAACCGTGGGTTGAAACCCACGGTTAAATTCATTACCCCGCTACGCGGCATTGACCGATCTGGTAGTTCTTTAACCAGGAGTTGCCTAACACCTGATAACGTTACTTGGTAGTAAAAATAAACACCCCGTCCCATTCCTTACCGGGAGGATTGGCGCGGAAAAACTCGATCCGTTCCAGGTACAAACTGTAGAGGTAGGTCTGGGGAGATTTCTCACGTAGGCGATAGAAAGCCACCGCAGCATGTTCCCAGTCTTGGGCACGATAGTAGTGCAGGGCCTGGCGATACGACTTGAGTTCCTCTGCCAGGGCCGGATTCACTTCCTGGGCATTACCCAGGGGTTCGTAGATGACGATCGGTTCCTGTTTACCCTTGACTCGGACCCGATCGAGTTCGCGGAAAGCAAAGTCGGGAAGAAGGTCTCGGGTCTGTTCTCCGACAATAAGGGTCACTTTGTATTGCTTGGTGAGACCCTCCAGGCGTGAAGCAAGGTTTACGGCATCGCCCATCACCGTATAGGCCGTACGGAACTGCGATCCCATGTTGCCCACCCGCATGACACCAGTATTGACGCCGACGCCGATGCGGATCTCAGGCCAACCCAGGGCGCGAAATTCCTCGGTGATTTCCATCGCTCGCTGCTGTAGGGCAAGCGCCGCCTGTACGGCATGGCGGGCATGGTCAGGATCATCGAGAGGAGCGCCCCAGAAGGCCATGATGGCATCGCCGATGTATTTGTCGATGGTCCCCCGCTCTTGATGGATGATCTGGGTCATGGGGGTGAGATAGGCATTCATTAGCCGGCTGAGGCTGCGTGGATCCAGACCCTCGGAAATACTGGTGAAGTTGCGTACGTCCGAAAACAATACGCTCATCTCACGGCTTGTCCCCTCCATGGAAAAGCGGCTTGGATCACGCGACATCTCATCGACCAATTCAGGGGGAACATACTGCCCGAAGAGGTGGGTAATCTGGCGTTTGTTTCGGGATTCCATAAGGTAGCCAAAGGCCATATCCAGCGCGTAGACCAGCATAATCAGCACTACCACCGGGGCGAGTGGCAACACTAAATTACCCCACTGCCAGGCCGCGAAGTTCCAGGCCAAGGTGATGGCGAGCAAGGTCGCGGTCGTGAGGGTAGCGAACAGGGGGCCGAGTAAGGGTAGTAGCACTACCGCTAAACCTCCCAGGAATAAGGTTTGGAAGATATCCGCAGCCAGGGTATAGGTGGGTCGTTCCTTGAGGGCATCGTCGATGATACCTGCCAGCAGATTGGCGTGGATCTCTACCCCAGGGTAGATCTCACCGACGGGGGTTGCCCGCAAGTCCATCAGACCTGGTGCGGTGGTACCCACCAAAACCATCGTCCGCGCCAATACTTCGGGCGCGACCCGACCATGAAGGACATCGCTGGCAGAGATATAGGGGAAGCTGCCGCGTTTACCTCGGTAGGGGACCAAGGTCTGACCAAGATTATCTACCGGGAGATGCCGATTGCCGACCTGCAGCCATTCCAGGCCCGCTTCCGTAAATTCAGGGACAACCTTGGGTTTTCCTTGCCCCTGGTCCATCGCCACCCGGACCATGGCCAAGACCAGGGACTCGTAGTAGTGCTTCTCATATTCGATGAGCAGCGGCACCCGCCGGATGATGCCGTCCACGTCGGCGCTGGGGGTAAAGTGGCCGGAACCCGCGGCGGCCTCCTGGAATACCGGCAGGTTGGCGCCATACCCAACCGCGGTGACCGATCCGATTTTGTGGCCGCCAAGGGCCTCAGTGTCCAGTACCGGCGGGGGAAGTTGCCCGGTGGTGCGTTGCAGGTCTCCAAAGTAATAGCCGAGTACTACACGCCGCCCGCGCAGAGCCGCGGCAAAATGTTGGTCGTAGTCGAGCCGGCTTTGGAGGCCCGGCAATCGAGCCTGGAAGCTACGATCCTCCTTGAGTTCCCCGGCCGCCAACTCCTGAAGCACAGGCAACCCGGAGCTATAGTCAGGCTCGGCGAAGACCACGTCGAACCCCACTACGCCGATATGGTATTGATCGAACAGACGGTCCATGAGGGCGGCTAAGCGTTGCCGAGGCCAGGGCCAGTGCCCTTCTTCGGCTAGACTCTTCTCATCGATATCCAGGATGACCACCCGTGGATCTATTCCGCCTGGCATGCCCAGACGAAGACGGGTGTCGTAACTTATAAACTCCAAGCGGTCCAAAAAAGGAAAAGAGACCTTATGGAAGGCATGGAGCAGGAACAGCACCAATACGACCCCAGTTAAGACGTAGCGTAGGGCGTAGCGGTGGAAATCCCACCCCCTCCTGGGGGAGACTTTTTGCGGTGCGGGGGGGGACGACGTAGTAGAGGTGGATTGTAAGGATGCAGCCATGGTGGTTTGCTCGGCGTGGTGAAAGCCACGGCGATGGATGTTAAGGGGCAAAGCCCAGCAGGATGGGCGAGGAGAACATACACCCGTTGTGGTAGAGCACGAAACTGTTTTAATGTGGGGCAATCGGCGGGATAATTCTGCCGTCGCTCATATTCGGGAAACAGGTGAAGCAACAGCGGTGGGCTGTTCTCTCGCCCGCGATGGTTCCTCGATGATGAGTCTTCATACTGTTGGGTTCTTATCCCTTCCTCTGGAGGGGGAGATTCGCACCCAGGCGAACAACCGGGAGACACGCCTTGAAGACTGCATTTTGGAAGAAGGATTGGTTTGTCGGTATGGCGGTCAGCCTATTGGTTATCGTTACCGCCAATTCAGACCTGCTGCAAGGTTTGGAACGTAAGGCCTACGACCTCGGGGTGCGGGCCGCCGGCCGTGTTCCCAGCGATAAAGTGGCGATTATCGCCATCGACGACCAGAGCATCGCGAACCTGGGCCGTTGGCCCTGGCCGCGCGACATCCAAGCCCATTTGCTCGATACCTTAGCTAAGGCCGGCGCCAAGGTCGTGGGCAATACCGTGTTCTATACCGAGCCCCAAGTGGATCGGGGGCTTACCGCCATCCGTGATCTGACCAAGCGCTACGACAGCTCCAGCCTACCTGGTCTGCGCGCAGACGCAACGACGCTCAAGGGGCTATTAGACCAAGCCACGGCAAGCATCGCCACGCACCCCGCCCCTAAGCCGCGCATCCCCTCCGATGAACGGGAGCACCTGGCACTCTCCCAACTTTCCACCTTTTTAGGCACCTCTAGTTATCTCACCCGCGCCCCCGAGGATGCCGCCCGTCTACGTGAATTCCTGACCCAGACCGAGGGCCGTCTCGACGTTGACCGCCATCTGGCGCAGGCCATCCGTAGTGCCGGCAATGTGGTCCTAGGGATGGGTTTTGATCTCGGCCGCCAGGAGGGCCGTCCTGACCGACCTCTGCCCGATTATTTGCGGCGCAACGCCTTGACCAAGGTGGTCGATGAGGTGAATGCAGCAAACAGCGAGTTGATGCCGCTGACCGCGGTCCGGATCCTGCCCCCCTTGCCGGAGTTCGGGGCTGCGGCGGTCGCCATCGGCCACCTTACGGTGTATCGAGACGTAGACGGGGCGGTACGGAGCGAGCCGGTAGTCTTAAACTACTTCGGTGAATACTACCCCTCTATTTCGTTGGTATTGGTCGCCCAATATCTTAATCTCAGACCCGATGACATGCGTCTGCGTCTGGGCGAAGGGGTACAGCTCGGGAAATTGACCGTGCCCACCGATCCCTACCTTCGTATCTATCCCCACTTCTACGCCGACAAGGACGAACGCGGGGCCTTCCCGGTCGATTCGTTCTTTGACGTCTACAGCGGCAAGATCCCCCCCAGTAAATACGCCGGCAAGATCGTCCTCATCGGTACTACTGCCAAAGGGGTCGGCGATTCCTATCCCACCCCCGCTTCACCGGCAACTTCGCCGGCGCAGATGTTGGCGCATGAGGTCTCTTCCATCCTCCAAGGCAATTTTTACAAGGTCCCGGATTGGGGGTCGTTGGTGGAGTGGTTGATCCTGCTCGGATTGGTGTTGTATCTGACTTTGGGTCTACCCCGCCTTAAAGCCGGTATGGCGGCTACCGTTACCACCGTCTTGCTGATCGGACTGGTGGTTGCCCACTTTGTATTGATGACCGGCCCTGCCTTATGGCTGCACCTTATGGTGCCCGCCGTATTGCTCCTCACCGGACACCTGCTGTTGACCACCAAGCGCTATCTGGTCACCGAAAAAGGCAAGGAAGCGGCGGACTCGGCGGCTTCCGAGAGTAACCGGATGCTGGGATTGGCTTTCCAGAACCAGGGCCAACTTGACATGGCCTTCGAGAAGTTCCGCAGGAGCCCGATGGACGACGCCCTCATGGAGTTGCTCTATAACTTGGCCCTGGATTTCGAGCGCAAACGTCAGTATTCGAAGGCGGGTAGCGTGTTCGCCTACATGGCGGACTTCAATCCCAAATTCCGCGATATCCAAGACCGTCTCCGCCGCAACCGTAACCTGGAGGAGACCATGGTCCTGGGCGGGGCGCGGCCTACCTCACCAGGAGGAACTTTGGTGCTGGGAGGAGAGGGTACCCAGAAACCCATGCTTGGTCGTTATCAAGTGGAGAAGGAGCTGGGGCGCGGCGCCATGGGTGCGGTGTATCTCGGTCGCGATCCAAAGATCAACCGAGTGGTGGCGATCAAGACCATCGCCCTGTCGCAGGAGTTCGACGAGAACGACCTGATCGAGGTCAAGCAGCGTTTCTTCCGCGAAGCAGAGACCGCCGGACGGTTATCCCATCCCAACATCGTGACCATCTACGACGCCGGGGAAGAACAAGACCTGGCCTACATTGCCATGGAATTGCTCAAGGGCAAGGACCTTACCAGGCACGTCACCCGCGAGCGGTTGCTGCCGATGGCCACGGTGCTCGACCTGGTGCGTCGGGTAGCTGAGGCCTTGGCCTATGCCCACGCCCAGAATGTGGTCCACCGCGATATCAAGCCGGGTAACATCATGTACGAGCCCGACACCGGGACGATCAAGGTCACCGATTTCGGTATC
>CAUYUB010000049.1:0-7784 GCA_963575685.1 Gammaproteobacteria bacterium
GTGCCGTTTGGTGTGTAGATGTTCGGTATCTCTGGCGCGAATGGTGGAAGGTCGAGCACGTCGCACGTCTGCGTGGTGTTGTATGCGGTGCTGCCGTAGATGCCGACGCCTGTGTGACAGAATCTATCGCTTGCGCTGAATTGGTGGACGTGGCCTGCGACGGTTCCAGCAGGGAGAGACCATGAGAGACCGTTGTTCCCTGTTTGTCGTGTCACGTTGGTTCTCGCGGTGAGGTTCGCGAGCGTGACCGTGACTCCTTGCGCGTTGCCGCGGATAAGGAATCCGCCGCCTGGCGTCATCTTGACGGTGCCGATATAGCCGCTCGCGTTTATGGTGTAGGGACAGAACTGGTGACCGACGCCTGGGTGCGTGTGGTTGTAGGCTGTCGCGTTCGTGATGACGCAGAAGTTATGAACGTTCGTGTTGGTCGCTGGGTTGCTTCCGAAGTTATAGCTGCTGTTGAAGTAGTAGACTTGCACGATGCCGTTGCTGAGCACTGGTGCTTCATAGAAGTTGATGTTCGTGTTCTGACTGAGGTTCTGTATATCGTCAGCGATATATCTGTTCGGGCCGGTGAGCGTGAGGTTGTATGTCCCGAGTGCGACCTGGCTCGTGTTGAGGTTCTCGGTCGTAGGATAGACTTGGTTCTCCGTGAATTGCCCGTAGGTGATGTTTGAATAGTTCCCGTTCGTCGTGTTCACTCTGATCGTGGAGAAGGTCGTGCTTGTCCCGTTGAGTGTCTTGCAGGTGCCGTTCACGAACTGCGCGCACGAGTTGTTCACGAGCAGCGTCAGGTTCACATAAGCAGCGGTGAGGCCGACATTGTAGAACTGATACGTCGCGTTTGCTCCCGTGTAGTATTGCCCGACGAGATTCGTGCTCGTGATATTCGCAGGAGACTGAGAAAGATACGTCACGTTTTCTATTGTTGAAGGTGTTGGAGTTGCTGATTCAAATTGAAAGCTCTTTATCTTTCGATATATCGCATCTAAAACCAATCCTGTGTTATCGCAGTTCACTGTCTCTTGACACGCGACTCCCTGCGTCCAGTTTCCGACAGTAGAACCTATCGGGATAGGTATGGATAGCTTATATCTTTGAGTTGCTCCTTTTGCGACGATACTATAATTCTTTCCAGCTTCGACATTTGCGCTTATCGTGCAATTCATACCGCTAATGGTTGTACTAGTATTGACCCAATCCTGGGCAGTCATATCCCAGACACCACAGGCGTTTAAGCTATCAGCGTCGAATAGTTGAATCGATGTGATGCGTCCCGTGACATTAAACCTGAATGAGACTCCGTTGTATGCTGTATCTGTGTTGCCCGTGTTGTCTACTTGTCCGTGTGCGATAGTCTCCGCCGCTTGTGCGATTAGTGGTGTCGATAGTGCTATCGCGAGGAGAAGAATGATAAGGAGTGGTTTCTTGTTCATGCTTTCACCATGAGCCAGACGAAGCCGATGACGAGGATGATGGGGATGGCCCAGGGTATCATTCGCAAGACGAACTCCACGCTGTCGCCGTTCGCGTGGCCGCTTGTCGCGTTGATGCTGGTGTCGATGCCTGGCGCGACCGCGTTCGGGACGATGACGCTCCAGAGATACACGAGGAAGACGAGCATGAAGATGATGATGATCGGCGCGAATGGGCCGCCGCTTTGTCCTTGTCTCATAGTCGCAGACCTCGGAATCCTTTCTTGGCTGCTTGGATGCTCGTGCGCTCTTCACGGCTGCTGAGCCTGAAGGGAGCTTTCTGGACGAAGATGCTCTTGTCCTTCTTTGCTGTCCTGAAGGTGCCGCCGAGTGTCGGAAGTCCTTCCGCTGCGCTGAGTGCTTTGCCTGATGGAGTGACGACCTTGAAGCTCGCCGCGAGCGACTTCTGGACTGTTTGCTTCCCGAGGCTCAAGGCTTCTGCTTCTCCAAGCAGACCGCGGTTCACCTGTGAAAACTTGCCCTTCTTCCGCACAAGGACATTGAAGCCGCTGCCGCGTGGCCCTGCGCGATTCTTCTGTGGCTTGGGAGTCTTCAGGAGCTTCTCAGTGATTGACTTGCCGAAGTATCGTGGTGTCGGTCGGGGTAGTCTGACGGGAGTGAGAGTCGGTTCTTTCGGTGGCCTGGGTCGTGGTCGAGGAGTCAGGTCGAAGATAGGCGTCGGTTGTGGTTCCTGGCGCTGCGTGGTATCGGTAGCGGTAGAGAGTCGTGGCGTCTGCCTGGTGACCAGTGACGTGGCCTGTGCTTGTCCTGTGGCTATCTTGGGGATTTGAGTGGTGGTGAAAGACGAACGCTGTACTAGGCTTAATCCCTGGTCATTTACGGGCCGCTGTGCTTCACGAAGTACGGAAGGCGACCCTTGAAGGGTTCGCTCAAGGCTCGCCGCACTGCTGCGAATAGCGGTCTTTCCTTTGGCAGGCTGCTTGAGTTCCACTTTCTGAGCTGATGGGAGCGTTACTGGCGCAGGCTGCTCAAGCTGTGCCTTCTGCGCTGCTGCCTTGGCGCGCAGCCGCTCAAGCGCGAGCATCCTTCGATAGTCAGGACTGCCGAACCTTACGGGGTCGCGGCCTATCTTCTGGGGTGATAAGACCTCGGGAGCGAATCCTGTCGGGCTCTCCGATATATACCCTTGACCTCTATCCACCCGTGGAAGCTGCGCACCTTTGAATTGAATAATCCTGGTAGGCTGTCTGACTGCTGCTTCTCCACGAGTCACCGTCGCATAGATGTTTGTGGTCTCGAGCTTTGTTTGCTGAAGAAGAACTCCTGAAGATGTTGTTCGTTCTATTGTTGCTTCTGACTGAAGCGTGACTTTCTGTGGCTGTTTGCTGAATGGTTTCATCGTCTTTGCTGCATAGATAAATTCAGAGCCGCGTAGTTTCACACGCTTGCCCAATCCTGCGAGCGCTTGACTTCTGATGAATCTCTCTCTTGGCGTAGCCAGTGGTTTGAATGGTATTCCCTTAAATTGAACCTCTATCTTTCCGTCGGTATTGAGAAGCTGTTTACCGACAACATTGAATTTTATATCATTTCTCGACTTCAAATCCTCAGTGAACTTGACATTCACTTCTCCTGTCTTTTTGAGTTCTCTTCTGATTCCCTTTCCACTGAGAGTATATACATTTTGAGATGGTGACAGTGGTTCGATTGCGAGTTTATACTGAGTGTCTCGTCCTTGTTTCCTCTGTCGCTGTTCTGTGGCGGTGATTCTTCCAGCGCGCTCTTTGGCGCTTCGGCCGCCGATGGTTCCTTCTCTGCTCGCGAGGAGTTCCTGGCCTGTGACCTTGAGATCTTTGGTGATGGCGGTCGCGATGGGCTTTGCGGTCTCGATGCCGATGCGTCCTGCTTTCGCGCCGAGACCAAAGGCCGCCACGTCTTCGGCTGTTCTCGCGATGACCACACCCGTCTTCTCGGTGCTTCCTCTTGCGCTATATAGCTCTAGTCCTGTCTGCCCGATGAACGCGCCGCCGAGTCCACCGATGACCGTGGCTCTTCCTGCGGTGATGGTTCCTCGTGCTCCTCGCGCCAGGAGTCCAACGCCAGCAAGCGCTTTGCTGCCGCGTAGCGCGACGATTCCCGTGTCTGCTATCTTGAAAGCTGCGCCACTGGCGGCGACGGCGGCGAATGTAACGGGTCGTTCTCTAATGTCTTTGCCGAGTGTTTCGATGATGCTGCCTGTGGTGCCTGTGACTTTGAGCGCTCCGATGCCGAGGTTCTTCGGGCTGTATCTCGTGAGTAGTCCAGCGTCGCGCTGTGTCGGCGTGATGCCTTTCTCGAGTGCAGTGCTTTCTTCTTTGACGTTGCGCCCGAAGGTTTCGATTCCTTTGCTGATGCCGTAGATGCTGACCTTGCGGTTCTGTCCTGCGAGCTCGATGCGACCTTCCACGCTCTTATTCGCTTTCTCAAGAAGACTGACGCGCTCTTGATACGTTCGTTTATCCGTCAGAATTGAATAGGTTCCTTCGCTCGGTAGTCCTGCGAGTCGTGCTTCTGCCGCGTTCTGTGCGATGACGGTCTTCTGATAGACCTTGATAGACCCTGCGGTCTGCATCTCCTGTCCTGTGCGATAGCCAGTTCTTCCACGATACGATGACACTGGACGAACTGGTCGCTGGAGTGTGAGCTCTCCTATCTGTCGCGGTGCTGAATACCCTGCTTGTGCGAAGGCAGCGCGAGCGTTGGCTGCTTTGCTGATATCTACGGTCTGGCCTGTTCTTGGGTTCGTGAGCAGATAACGCCCTTCGACTTTCGGCGGTGTGTTCCAGCTCTCGATCTTCTTCTGCTGCTGCGCGCTTGTCCCATAGAAAGCTTCCTGGATTCCTGGCGCGACATTCCTGGTGATTGGTGATGGTCGGTTATACCCTGAGAAGTCGGCGGTCGCGAGCTGCTCGAAAGCGCTTTGTCCCTTGGTTGTGACCACGACGGTCGCGCCTGCTGGTACTCCAGCGCCGCCATATTCCTGCGTGAAGACCTGGGCCTGTGTCGGTGGTCGCTGCGTGGTCAGGTTCATCAGACCGCCGCCGCTCGTGACATAAGCGCGACTGCCGCCACCGCTTCCGCCGCCGCTGACTCTCGTGACGGTCTGGCCGCTCGTGGTGCGTGTCGGTTCGTTCTTGCCCGTGAACGTCTGACTCCCGAGTTTGACGCCACTCTGTCCTCCTGTGCTGAGATTGATCGTCACGCGAGAAGTAGGTGAAGATGAGGAGCTGGAGCCCGACGTGCTTGGTGACGAGCCAGAAGAAGCTCCAGCTCCAGCACTTCCTCCAGAAGAGGAACTTGATTTTGGAATGTTGATGGTGACCCTTGAAGTAGGGACTCTTTCGGCCATGAGTTCACCATTCTCGCTTCGTGGTATTTATTGGGTGCGACGCGCAGCGCGTTCAAAAAGTCCAGTTCTGCGGTCGGCCGTTCCTGACCATTTCGATGCGCACGTTCTCGCGCACCGTGTAGAACGGGACGCTCTTCCCGTTAAACCTCACGGTGAGGACGTTCACGCGCTGCTTGAGAATCAGGCCGTTGAGTTCTCTGATACAGGCGAACTCAGATTTATTGACGCTCAGACTTATCTCCTTGAGCGTCTGAGGTCTTCCTTTGCGCTGGCTCTCGAGGTAGTCTTCCACGCTGTCGTAGTTCATCAATATCCTCCTTCAGTGTGAAGTAGACCTGAAAATATAACGGGAGCAGCAGGCCGAACATGATAAGCGCTATCAGGTAGCCGTCATCAATCCACGTCCAGAGAAGCGCGAGGAGTCCTATCGCGTAGATGCTCACGATGAGATGCTGGACTTTAAAAAGAGAGTCACTACGAGGCTCAAGGTGTGAGAGGTCTTTGGTGGTCGAACTCATGTTCTTCCTCGTCGTGACTCCTTACGCTGTGCTATTTGTTCATAGGTTTTTAATTCTATCCCCAGGACGGTGAGGACTTCCATCTTCGCGGCGCGCTGACTAAAGATGATGACGCAGATGCCGACGATGGCGAAGATAAACCACAGATACCAGTTCTCTTCATACACGCTGAAGAGTCCAGTGCCGATAAAGAAGACGGCCGTGGCGAGGATGCTGCCGATGCTTTGGATGCGGCGATAGTTCTGAGCGATAGGGTCTTTCATGCTTTCACCTTGTGCTTCTTGAGATACTGCTCCCATTCATTCTCCCAATACTTGAGTTCTTCCTCGAGCTTCGCGAGCTTCTTCTGCTCATCGCCGCCGAGTTTGCTGACGTTATAGATGTCTGCCTTCGCGAGGTTCTCGACGTACTTGCTGAAGTTCTTCACGCCACTGGCGCGAATGTCTTCATGCAGTTTCTTGTCAATATTGATTGACGTGAGGATTCGCTTTCCCATCGAGGATATCCGCGACGATTGAACCGTCGCTCTGGAGCGTGGAGAGAATTGCCTGAAGTTCGTTCATGTCAGCCACGAGCTCGAACTTCAGGATATAATATGGCGTCCCGTCTTGCTCATTGATACCGAGCTTCATCTCTTGCAGGAGATGGAATCGCGATGCGAACAAAAGAACCTTCGGGGTCGGTGTTGGTATTTCTTTCTTGAAAGGAGATTTCATTTTTGTCACCATTGTTCATTCTGAAATGACTGATTTATATTCTTATCGTTGAACATACCTCTTCATTTTTTTCACTAGGTGAATAGTATTATTGCGACGATGATGATGGCCAGGACTATTATTTCGGCGGTTCTTGTATGTGTTGGTGGTACGATGTCGCGAGTCATTGTCGCCACGCTGCTGCTCTTTCTTCGTAGCGGTTCGCGATGGTTGCCTGTCCTCGGCGTCGCAGCTCATTGATGTGTAGGTCGTAGTTCATTCCGACATAGTGGACGCTTTCTGCATAGTTGTCTCGTGGCGTGACCCTGGTGATGTGCCTCATGTGCTCGTCCATGTTGATGATGTCGATGACTATCTCCGTCAGCGTCTTCTCTGTGACGGGCCGCTTCATCGTGATACCTCATTGAGGAGGTCGCGGAACTCAAGGAACGTCCCGTCGTTCTTGCCGAGGTTATACGCTGCTATCATATCGTACTTCGTGAAGGTCTTCTTTATTTTCTCCATCGTGCTATCCTCCGATTGAGTGTGGCGAGCTCGCTGCTGAGCCGCGATTGTTCCATGATGAGCTGTGTCTCGCGCTCCTTCGTCTTGTGAAGCTGCGCGTGTATCTTCTTGAGTATGGTCGTGTTCTTCTTGTTCTGCCACACGACGATGACAAAATAGATGATGGTGACTCCTGCGACGCCTCCGAGAATATTCACGACGGGGTTTATCGCGTCAAGGAGGTTCAGGTCTGTCATTCAGGAGTCACCATCAATCTGTGCCATAAGTCTCCACCATCAGAAGAGACTGTTCATATCTCCGAGGTCGATGATGCTATAAGTTTTTGCATCAGTGCGTCCCATCGCGAGCCTCAAGCTGTTCCTTCCATCCTTTTCTGCAAGCATAACCGCCGCCATGAGTTGCTTGTTGAGCGCCTTGTTGCTGCTCGCGAACTCCTTCGGCGGCTCTTGAACTTCGCCGTTGATGCTCGTGACGATGGCCACGAACGTCGGCCGCGGCTCACGGTCGCAAGCATCCTTAGAAGCGAGCTCTTCTTTGAACGTGCGCATCTCAAAGCGCCACGCGCTCATAATCACTTTATACTGCCGTCCGATATCTGGCCGCCAGAACTTGCTTTCGGTCAGTGCTTTCCATTCACGTTCGCTTATTGCCATTGGTTTCACCATCCGTCTTTTGTCCTGCTTGTCTCTTTTCTCTTTGCTTGAGTAGTTGCTCTTCGTCAAGGCACCGCATGAAGAACTGACAAGCGGCCCGTATGAACTCGCTATCATCCTTCCATCGGCCCTTCTGCTTCGCGATATAGGAGAGGCGCTTCTTCTCGTCACCTTCAAAGAATCTGACGTGCTTCCCTTCAGTCAGGCCGTTCATTTCTTCACCTTCACCAGTGCGCCTTCTTCTTCATCATAGCGCAAGCCGAAGGTCTCGAACTCCGCGAGTATCTTCTTCTTCCCGAAGCCTGTTTTGATGACCATCCTGAAAATGAAGTCATCAAATTCCTTGAAGAGCTTTGGGTCTTTCTGCATGGCTTTGAGGTAGGTCTGCATATCCATCCGCAGCATCTCCTTTCGTTTATAGAAGTCCATAGGTAGTCACCGATTCCCTGTCAGTAAGAACGTATTTATATTTCTATTTATTGCGTGTCTAGTGCCTTGACCTATGCCCTTTTTGTGCTACACGGTTACACTGGAGATACCTTGTAGCACATTTTTGACCGTCCTATATA
>CAUYUB010000050.1:0-7751 GCA_963575685.1 Gammaproteobacteria bacterium
GGAGGAGAACGAAATAATCGAACGCCTCTCCCACATTATCAAGGGCGTGGATGAGTACCTCCTGTATGGTTGAGGTGTCGGTCGCCAACTCGGCCGGGCGGGCGAAGGGGACTTCGCAGCTATGGGCGCGCGCCACCGCCCTAATCGCCGGGTCGTCACTAGACAGAATCAGGCGGTCGATCGAGCATGCCTGTTGTGCCGCCGCGATACTCCAGGCGAGCAACGGCCAGCCGACCAAATTGGCGATATTCTTGCCCGGTAGGCCCTTCGAACCACCGCGGGCAACCACGATCCCCAGTACCCGTTTCTGCTCGATCATTCGGTGAAGTGCTCGAAAAAATCCACATGGGCGCACTTGAAATCCTCCACAACTAGCTTTGGCCAGTCCATCATGGTCTTACTCGACGTTTGCGCACGGCCGGGACCCCGGCCACGAGCGCGTAAGGCTCGACAGGGTTCACTACGACCGCGCCAGCAGCAATGGTAGCGTGCTCGCCGACTCGAACACCTTGCTTCACAATCGCCCCGGCGCCCACGTGGATAGCGTGGGCGAGATGGCACGCGCCGCACAGCACGGCGCCGCTGGCGACATGGCAATGATCGCCCACCACACAGTCGTGCTCCACGACTGCTCGGGTATTGATAAGTACGTTATCACCCAACCGAGTATGGGGCCCGATGACAGCCCCCGCGGTCACTTGAAGACCAGCGCCCGCGGTATGTTCGAGCGTACTGACCCCGGCACTGGGGTGGATGACGGACACGAATTCGTAACCGTCCGCCGTGAATCGCTCGAATACCGCGTGGCGCGCGGTGGTTTCGGCCACCGAGCCAACCCCATTCACCAGCGACACCTGCGAGGGAGGGTAGTGCGCCACGGCATCGTCGTCACCCAACCAGGCAAGTCCCGCCAGTGCCAGCGATGCAGGCGGACCCGGCGCGACCACGCCGAGCAGGTTCACACCGGTTTGCCGCAGGATGTCCCACAACACCGCCGCATGTCCTCCCCCACCCAGTAGGATCATCGGCCGTTTCATAGGACCACGGCCTCATCCGGGGCAAAATCCCGCGGCGCGCGGCGGCCTTGGATGTCCCAAAAGTGCATGGGCGACAGGCCGGCGCCAGCCCGTTTGGCCGCCAAATTTTCCTCGCCGAAGGCTTCACCCTGGGTAATGGGACGGCTTGCGACGAGGACCTTGCGCGCGACCGGGATATTCTTCCACTCACTCGGCGCTGGCCGCTTGCGGCCGTCACCGAGGGCGCACTCCACCGCGCGGATGGCCTCGACCATGGCTCGCAGTTCGTCCGGCTCCAGCGAAACAGCGTGATCAGGTCCGGGCAAGCGACGATCGAGCGTGAAGTGTTTTTCAATCACCGCCGCGCCTAGGGCAGTCGCGGCCACCGCCGTGCTATAGCCGGGCGTGTGGTCGGACAACCCGACCGGTAGGCCAAAAGATTCCTGTAGGGTACCCATGGCGCGTAAGTTGACGTCTTCGAAAGGACAGGGGTATTCCGTGGTGCAGTGCAGCAGGGTTACCTGGGCACGCAGGCAGTTTCGACCTTCTACATCGGCATAGGCTCGCCGAAAGGCCTCACGCCCCGGCGGCCCCTCGGCGTTGGTGTAGCCGAAAGCGAGGACCCCGAGGGCCTCTTCGACCTCCTCCAGGGTAGCCATTCCGGTAGAGAGGATGAGCTTACAACTACTACGGGCGATCCGCAGCAACAGCGGTGCGTTGGTCAGCTCGCCGGAGCCCAGCTTCAACCGTTTGAGCCCCATCGCGATGAGAAAGGTCGCGCTACGCGGGTCGAAGGGAGAAGAGAGAAAGGCAATCCCGAGGGCACGGCAACGGCCGGCGAGGGTGACGTGGTCGTTGTCGGTGAGCGCGAGCTGGCGCAGCATGGCCAACTGCGAGCCTTTGCCGGTGGCGTGTTGCTGATACGCTGCCTTGGGGGTATGGCCGCTGACCAGGGCCTCCGGCACGAAGGTCTGGAATTTAACCGCGTCGGCTCCGGCCGCGGCCGCCGCCTCCACCAGCGCTAGGGCGGTATCGAGTCGGCCGCCGTGATTTACGCCCGCCTCGGCGATCACATAGGTGCGCTCGTTACTCATGGATCGAACTCCAGGTCACCCCGTCGTTGAACTCAGCAATAACATGTACGAAAAAAGGATTTTCCTTTCCATGGAAGCCATGCGAAAGGTGAAGGATGGCGGGCATTAGGGAATTGCGCTTGAAGTCCATAATGTAAATAGAGATTCTTTTTTTGATACCCAGTGAAAGAGAGAAATGAGATGCTTCGAGACGAGAGTAAGATTCGCCCGGTAATTCAGACGAATTATGTGGTGGAGGTTCTTTACTTACAAGCTCTTGAGGATTTCTTTGAAAAGGTAGACACGTCTCGTTGGACAAAATTGGACCAATGTCCGGTTTGCCAAAGCAAAGCAATCTCTTTACTTTTTGCTAAGAATCGATTTTCTTATTTTCGTTGTGCTAACTGTGAGCATCAATTTATTAATCCCATGCCAGATGAGGCTTCAGTCCACTATTGGTATGCTAATAGCGTGAGTCAAAAGGAATTTAATCGCATGATCGAAACGACTACGGAAGAGCATCGGCACAGCCTATACCAAAAACGTCTTCATCAACTTCAACAAATTGCGCCATTTCGCTCTTTACTTGAGATTGGTTGCGGTACCGGTGGTTTTTTGAAATATGTCAAGGAAAAACTTCCGGATGTAAAGGTTTATGGCTGTGACGTGGATCCGTTTGCAATCGGTTTGTGTCGAAAAAATGGCATTGAAGGAATCTGTGAAGCGGCTGAAAAGCTCGAGTACCGAAAATACGATATTGACATAATCGTGATGTGGGAGGTTGTTGAGCACCTGATACAATCAGGCTTGATGTTGGGAGCGATAGCCAAAAATGCGAAACAAGGTACTCATTTGGTGATGTCGACGCCTAATAATGAAGGGTTTGATTTCCAAATACTGGGTAAAGTCTACCGTGCTTATTTGCCGCCGGGGCATTTAAATTTGTTTTCAGTCAAATCAATTGACACCGTACTTCGTAGTGTAGGTTATTCCTCGGTTGAAGTGAAGTGCAATGGTCAGATCGATGTGTCGATCGTTAAAGGGTATTACGAAAATAATCGTTATAATCCCGATCCGTTTTTTAAGCGGATTTTTGATGAAAATCAGATGGAATTTCTGAAAGACTTTCAAGATCTGTTAATCAAGCATAATTTATCCGGCAATATGCTCGTGCATGCGCGAGTTTGAAGGAGGCCGACGGGAGACCGCTCATGGGGCGAATTCCCGGTCGACGAACCGTTTCTTGAGCAGTACGTCGCGATCCAACGGTCCGCGCAATATCCCGACGATCCGTTCGCTGCTATAGCCGTCTCCGTAAGGGTTGACCACGGTAGAGCAGTCGAGGGTAAAGGCGCGCCGGATGGCCGCTTCGATGGCATCGGCATCCGCGGGGCAGTCCAGCACCGATTGGGCGCGCGGACGGCCCTTTTGCCGATTGCCGATGTTCACCGTGGGGACCTTGAAACTGGGCGCCTCGTAAAGGCCGCTGGAAGAATTGCCGACCACGGCGTCGACCTGGGCAAGCAAACTGTAATAGCGCCGCTGACCGAGCGAGGTATACACCGCGACATTGGGATGAGCCGCCGCAAATGCCTCCATCATCCAGACCAGCCGCCGGCCTCCGACATCCGCATTGGAACCGGTGCAGACGATGCCGATATCATCGCCCAACCGCTCCAGGGCGGCGAGCAACGGCCGCAATTGCTCATCCGGCGAGGCGGAATTTAAGGTCTCGGGATGAAAGGTCATCACCAGATTACGGGAGTGGAAACGGAACCCAAGATCGGTCTCCAGCGTCGAACGATCCATCCGCGGCAGGGTCCGCACCAAGTCGAGGGCGGGACTGCCCACGGTGTGGATGCGGGCGGGCTCTTCGCCCATCTGGGCCAGGCGACGGGCCGAGTTGCGGTGGGTGGCGAAGTGGATGTGGGCCATCTTGGTGATGCTGTGGCGGATGGACTCGTCGCAGGCCCCTTCGGTGATGTCGCCTCCGCCGATGTGGGCCACGGGGATACGGGCAAACAGGGCCGCCTGTACCGCGGCCAGTACCTCGAAACGGTCGCCGAGCACCAACAGCAGATCGGGGCACAGGCGTTCCAGCAGGTCGGCGAAACCGATGATGCCGAGGCCCAAGGACTTGGTCACGCCTACCGGCGTGTCACTGGCGAGGAGCGATTCCACCCTACCGTCGAGGGTGAAGCCATCCGCTTCAATGGCCCGATAGGTCAAGCCGAAGTCAGGGGCCAAGTGCATACCGGTAGCGATGACCTGAAGCACGAGTTCGGTGCTGTCGCGGATAGTGGCCATCACCGGCCGCAGCAGGCCGTAGTCGGCCCGCGAGCCGGTGATCACCATGATGGTGCGCCCACCGCTCATGGCTGTAATGCGACGCTACTCGGCAGGCAGACGATGCGCCGCACGAGTGCCTCCGCAACGCCAAGGTCCATGCGTGGGCAATGCCGGTACATAGCCTGCTCATGCATCGGTCGCCAGGCCGGGCGGGTGAGTATCCCCACTCGGTGGGTCAGGGCGAGCAGTTCGTCCCGGACAGCGCCATCCCCATCATCAAGCAGCAGTGCGTTGAGCCAGTAATTGCTACGCGCAAACGGGGGTTCCCGGAACAGAGTCAACCCTTCCAGCCCCTCTAACGCTTCCCGATAGCGGACGGCTAACCGGCGCTTGCGCTCGACAAAGGACTCGATCTGCTCCAACTGCGCCAGCGCCAGCGCCGCGTTGAGGCTCGGCAACCGATAGTTGTAGCCGATCTGGTCGTGTACATATTCCCAGGGGTGGGGCTGCTTGGCGGTGGTGGTCAAATGGCGAACCTGCTGGGCCAACTCGGGGTCGTCGGTGAGAATAGCCCCGCCGCCGCCGCTGGTGACGATTTTGTTGCCATTAAAGCTGAGAGCCGCCAGGCGGGCGAAACTTCCGGTGTGTCGCCCCTTGTAGAGACTTCCGAGAGACTCGGCAGCATCCTCGATGAATGGAATACCGTAGTGGGCACAGAGCAGGTGCAACGGCTCGATGTCCACTGGGTGGCCGAAAGTATGCACGGCGATAAGGGCGCTTAGCCGCCGACCACTGCGGCGGTTGTAACAGCCGTCCTCACGCCGTTCAGCGACCGCCTCCAGATAATCCGCCAGTTTGGCGGCGTCCACCCCGAGGGTGCGCTCCTCAACGTCGATGAAGTGGGGTATGGCATCGTGGTAGGCAATCGCATTGGCGGTGGCGACAAAGGTGAGGGCCGGCAGCAGTACCTCCTCGTCACGCCGCACCCCCAACACCATCAAAGCCACATGCAGGGCTGCCGTGCCGTTGACTACCGCTACCGCGTGGCTCACCCCGCAATAGGTGGCCAACTGCTGCTCCAACCGGTCCACGAAGACACCCACGCTTGAGGCCCAGCCGCTATCAAGGCACGCCTTGACGTAGTCCCATTCATGACCCGCAAAGGTGGGCTCGTATAGAGATAGCGGTCGAGTGGAGGGCAATATACCTTCGAGCCGATTGACGAGTGCGTCCAAATCCACGGCGGAACTCATGGCACGGTCTTGGGTTGCGCACGTAGCGGACATTTCATAGGTGGTACCGATCCGCCTTGTAGCGGACCAAGTTGGCGGGCTCGGTGAACCAGGCGGTCTCTCGGGCACCATAACCGGATACAAACATAATTGTTAAAACATGCTTCGGGTCACCATAAAGGCGACTAGCAGGCACGCCCACGTCAGATCGCGTCAGTCTCCTCGCGTTGTTCGCTCCATGCCTGCCGCGTCAATACCATGCCGACCACCCCGCCCTCCTGAGTCAAGGACATGAAGCCGCATTTTCGGTAGATGTGGAGTGCGATCACATTCTCGATGAATACGTCGAGCATCAGCATGTCGAGGTCGAGTTCGACGAAACAGTAGTGGATCACAGCACGGCAGGCCGCGATCATATTCCCCATGCCTCGCGCCCGCGGCGCGGCTATAAAGCGACCGATCTCCGCCTTTTTCGCGTCCCAATCGATGGCATAAACGGACGCTTGGCCTACCACTTCACCCGGCCGGGCCGCGTCCTCGACCAACCAAACGAAATCGTCGCTCTGTTTCCTATAGGCATCGAACCAGTACCGCTGCTGGTCGGCCGTGATCACGGCCGAATCCTTGAACCAACGCCGGACTTCGTCGCGATTGCGCCACACACGCGTTAATTCGATATCAGCGGCCGTAAGGGGACGCAGCCAGACACCGCCATGACGAAAGGCGCGCTGCCGTCGTTTCATTCCGCGAACTGTTTAACGAGCTTGGCCACGGTCTCGACGTTGTGGCGCGTCATACCCAGGTGCAGTGGCAGCGAGATGATCTCCCGGCTCGCGATCCGCGCGCGAGGGCAGCGGCCCCGGCCTTCGGCATACATGGGGTACTCGGTATTATCGCGATAGTGCACGCCGGGATATACCTCGTTCGCGTTGAGCCGCACCATGAGGTCGTCGCGATTGTGGACGCGAATCTGAAATAGATGTGTAGCGGATTCACAGCCCGCGATTCCCGGGATCAGCCGGATATGGGTATCGTGCGCCAGAAGCTCCCGATACCAAGTGGCAAGTTGCCGCCGGTAGGCATTGTCGGCATCAAGATAGCGGAGCTGAACCAAGCCAATCGCGGCCATGATCGAATTACCGTGATATTTGTAGCCGACGTGGTCAACCTCATACCGCCATTGATAGGCCCCCTGCGCCACCGTACGCGCGTAGGTGTCTTTATTGATCCCCAGCCAGCTCAGCTTGCGAGCCAATTCGTCATCCTCGGGACGTGCGAAACAGACCATCCCAGCATCGGCGGTTGGCAGATTCTTGACTGCCTGAAAGCTGAATACCACAGCATCGGCCTCGTGGCCTACGTGGCGACCATACAGACGGGTACCCGCCATGTGGGCGGCATCGAGGATTAGTGCGATACCATGCTGGCGGCACAATTCGACCACCCGTTCGTATTGGCCAACATTGCCGCCCAGCCCAACGAACATTACCGCTCGGGTCTGCGCGGTGATGTTCTTCTCTATATCGTCAGGATCGAGGCAAAGCGACTCGTCGATATCGGCAAAGACCGGCTTGAGGCCAGCGTGCAGAATGGCATGATTCGACGCGACAAAGGTAAATGGTGTAGTGATGACCTCGTCCCCATTGCACCAGCCAAGCCGATGCTTGAGAACTTCGAGCGCCAGGTGGAGTCCTGCCGTATTGGAGTTGAGGCAATGGGCATGCGGTAGCCTGGTATAGCCTTTCCACGCCTCTTCGAAGGCGGCTGTCTTGTAACCCAGGCCGGTCCATCCTCCATTGAGGCACTCGCCGATCTCTCGTAGGCACTCATCAACCCTGAACTTCGGAACAAAAAGCTGAATACTCAATTCGGTATTAGACACGCTGGCCCTATAAACTAGACTAAGAAACGGTTCGGTTACATCAGAAACGTGAAGTTCACTGAATCATCCGGGATCTGAGTATCTGGCCGCCTGGGCAGCAGCAAAATCCATCTTCACCATCGCAGATTCTAGCGACTCAAGCATCGTCCCCAGCGCTGAACCGTGCTCCTTTTTCAGCGCGGAAAATACCGTGAGGCACGCGGATTAGGCAACTCCCGGCTAAAGAACTACCAGATCGGTCAATGCCGCGTAGCGGCGT
>CAUYUB010000051.1:0-7742 GCA_963575685.1 Gammaproteobacteria bacterium
AAAAGGCCCTGGGAGCGGAACATCCCGATGTTGCCCTCAGCCTGAACAATCTGGCTCATCTCTATCAGACTCAAGGCCGCTACGCCGATGCCGAGCCGCTGTATAAACGTTCGTTGGCGATCTGGGAAAAGGCCCTGGGAGCGGAACATCCCGATGTTGCCCTCAGCCTGAACAATCTGGCCGTGCTTTACCAGAATCAAGGCCGGACCGCCGAGGCACTGGAGCGTATCCGTCAGGCCAGTGCGATCTTGCGCCGACGGCTGGTTGCCGTCGCTGACAGTCGGTCAGCCGGTGCTGGTGGCGAGATCGGTACCAAAAAATTCACCTTCCATATCCATCTTGGTGTCATTGCCGCCCGCATGGGAGAGGACCCGTCCTTGCGTGCCATGCTGACCGCTGAAAGCGTCGAGATCGGGCAGTTGCATCATGATGGCTCGATTGGGGCCGCGTTGGCTCAGATGGCGGCACGCTACGCTGCCGGCAGTGGTCCACTGGCCGAACTGGTGCGTCAGCGCCAGGATATGCTGAAAGCCTGGCAGAAGGCTGACGCCGATCTCGTCGCCACCGCCGGCAAACCACCCGCCGAACGTCAACCCACAGCCGAACAGACGCTACGTGAGCGTGTCCACACCCTGGGCCAGCAACTGGACGCCATCGACCGGCGGCTGAACCAGGAATTCCCGGCTTATGCCGAATTGACCCTGCCCGAACCAGTCGCACTTGACCGACTGCAACGGCTGATCCACCCCGAGGAGGCGATGCTGGTCTTCGCGGTCGGCAAGGGTAAGGAGGCCAAGAAGTCCTACGTCTGGCTGATCCGCCCCGGCAGCGCCAGTGTTCGCGAGCTGCCGTTCAATCAGGAGGCACTCCTACCGCGCGTCGATACCCTGCGTGCTGCTCTCGACCCGGAGCGAAATGGCGCGATGTCGCCGTTCCCGGTGACCGAAGCTTACTCGCTCTATCGCGATCTAATCGGGCCGGAGGCAGCGGGGTTGGAAGGAGTGAAGACCCTATTCATCGTCGCCGATGGGGCACTGGAGCGGTTGCCATTTTCGGTGCTGGTCACCGAACCGCCGTCAGTTGGCGCGGTAGTGAACTACCAGAAGGTGGCGTGGCTGGTCCGACGCTGGGCTCCGGTTACCCTGCCGACCGTGGCTTCACTGCGTGCCCTGCGCTCAGTGGCGGCAGCATCCAAAGCCGATAAGCCTTTCATCGGTTTTGGTAATCCCAATTTCACGCTACCGTCATCGGCTCCGGGTGCAACCAAACCGGCAACCAAACCGGCACGTGGAACCGAAAAAGCGACCGTTGCCCTGACCCGCAGCCTAATCGCCGATGCCAACGAACTGCGCTCGGCATTGGTCCCCCTGCCTGAAACCGCTGATGAATTGCGGACCATTGCCGGTGTGCTTAGGGCTAAACCCGACAGTCTCTATCTGGGCACACGCGCCAGCGTGCCGGTAGTCCGAACGACCAATCTTGCCGCATATCGGGTAGTAGCATTTGCGACCCACGCCCTGGTCGGAGGTGAGTTGCGGGGTATCGCCGAACCTGCCATCGCCCTTACACCACCTCGGCAGTCGTCCCCTGACGATGACGGCCTGCTGCGTGCCTCGCAGGTAGCGCAGTTGAAGTTCGATGCCGACTGGGTGCTCTTATCCGCCTGCAATACCGCTGCGGGTTCCGACCAGGAAGCCGGAACTCCCGGTCTATCCGGCTTGGCCAAAACATTCTTTTATGCCGGAGCACGGGCCATGCTGGTATCGCATTGGTCGGTACTTTCGGATACGACCGTCCTACTCACTACCGGTATGCTCCGCGAATGGCAATCACACCCTGAACTGGGACGTGCCGAGGCATTGCGGCGGTCAGAAATGGCGCTGCTCGATAATCCCCCCAATCCCCAATATTCCCATCCCATGGCTTGGGCACCCTTTGTGGTCGCGGGAGAAGGGGGGATTGGACTGCGGTAAATCGACTGCCCGTTCCCAGCCATCGGCATGACCGAGGAACAAATCGCTCAGGAACGGTAATTTTCTAACTTGTGCGGTTGTTTCAAGCGACCGAGGATGCTGAGAGGAGAGCGAACCCCGGAGGGGTTCCAGCCATTAACCGGGGGTTGAGCGAAGCGATACCCCCGGAATGCGCACGGTGTAATCTCGACCCCGGAGATACCGTTTTGGCTGTCAAGGGGGGCAGAGAATATTTTGGTTGTCCGGCCTTGAAGAATCACCGTGGAGAGCAACTTTGGTGTTGACAACCGAATAGCAACTCATGCCACACGATACTTGCGGTAGCAATATCATTGCGGTGCTGATGAAATCTGCGCATGACGTTGGAATCCGGTATCAATTTGGTCGGTTCCGACAGGATATTGGTATCCAATAAGTAGAGGATACTCAAAATACCACCTCACGCCCCGCCGAACGATCACGTACATCCGTGAAAAGATCTTCATTTTCTGGAAAATCAGCCGAATTCATCTGCTGGCGGAATCGCTGAATAGCCGGCCAAATATCATTATTTGATTCATTAACGGAATCAACCTTGCGCACAATGATTTCAATGATGTTTCCCGTAAACAACAGCTTGATGGATTGTATGAAATTTTCATTTAACTCGGACGGATCGAGTTTGTATGACATATACATAATCATGTTCCTTACATAATAGATAATAGGTGAACCGCGGTAATGCGCAAAATGGCCCAGAGGCGTATAGAAGGTTTTTCATCGTCATGGAGATTTCCTAAATACAATTGACCATCTACATTACCCGATAGTTGAAACCAGCGCCGCTCCGCTTCCCACAGGATTCGGTCCAAGACTTGCACAGGCAGCAGGTGACGCAAAACGGCAACCAGATGGGCGGAAAAGGTTACCGGGTAGTGTGCCCGTGGCCGCGGGCTCTCTAGCGATACGGTGGTCGGTGCTAAACAACACGAGCCAGCCACTCGTCCGAGGATTTAGAAATGGCCGCGGCACGCAAAAACATTTTAAGGCGCTCCGCATCCGTTGTCGTAGTTAATTGCTCACGGACTTCATTACTGATATCGATATCTTGTGTGGCGAATAGCTCCAATACCGCTTCGATGATTCCATCCGCTTTGCCTTTTACCCTGCCTTTCATTTCACCTTCGGTGAAAACGGCTTCAAGGTTTGCATAACCACGACGTTGCAATAAATTACGTAACGTCATCTCATGCGCCGCATCACGATCGTAAAGTGCCTCCACAGGCACAGGATTTTTCAAGATCCCAGGCGCGGTCAACATCTCGCCAGGTCCCACCATTTTCATTTCCCGTCCTGCCTCATATACTTGGACACGACGTGGACCACGCAACCGGACCACCCAGATATAGCGGGTACCCGCCGCTAATAACTCTTCAATTTTAGTCCTTAAATCCTGTTCGTCTTGTCCCGTATCCGCGTATTCCACGGCTAAAGGAGGGGCTCCCGCCACCCACCCTGGCTGATCCGTTACATTGCCAACCGCAATGTCCGGCGCACGTAAAGTATCTTCCGTCAGGGCATAGCCGGTATCGACACCGGCGGCCTGGACTTGTGGATCGCTATCCAGAACACTGGCACCCACCAAATTGGCACGTGAACCACGTCCCCCGGTAGGCATACAAACAATGGGATGACCTTGGGATAATTCGTAGGGATCGCCCGAGCGTAATCCTGCGGCGCGAAATGGTCCAGTGGCGTATAGAAGGTTTTTCATCGTCATGGAGATTTCCTAAATACAATTGACTACCTACATTACCAGATAGTTGAAATCAGCGACGTTCCGATTCCCCCACTTCCCACAGTATTCGGTCCAAGACTTGCACAGGCAGCAGGCGACGCAAAACGGCAAACAGATAGGCGGGAAAGGTTACCGGGTAGTGTGCCCGTGGCCGCGCACTCTCTAGCGCATGGACGACCTTGGCCCGCACCGCTTCCGGTCCACGGGTGAAGGGCGATACCGGTCCTTCCGCTGTAAACCGTCGTTCCATCGCGACATACTGAGCCGCATGGACACTCCCAATCGCATTGATGTTGCGTTTGAAGGCCGCGTAGGCGTTGGCCCGGAAGCGGCTACGTATGGGGCCGGGTTCGATGAGACTGACGTGGATACCGGTGCCCCGCAGTTCCAAACGCAGGGTATCGACTAATCCTTCTAGGGCGTACTTGCTGGCGTTGTACGCGCCCCGATAAGGCAACGCGACATAACCCAAGAGGGAACTGAGGTAGACGATGCGTCCCTGTTGTTGGCGGCGCATCACGGGCAGGACCAAGGTAGTCAATTCATGGGCGCCGAAAAGGTTGGTCTCGAACTGTTCGCGCAATATCTCTCGGGACAGATCTTCGACGGCTCCCGGTTGACCGTAGCCGGCATTGTTGCACAAGGCATCCAGCGTACCGCCGGTATGTTCCAAGACCTCAGCTACCGCTGCCTGAATCGAAGCAGAGTTGCGCAGGTCCAATACCAATCCGGTAAGCCCAGCAGTGGTGAGTCGCGCGGCATCCTCTGCCTGTCGGGCACCGGCGAAGACCTGCCAACCACGGGCCGCGAGACCTTTCGCTAGGGTAAGGCCGATGCCCGAGGAACAACCGGTAATGAGGACACTCTTGGTCAGATTTTCGTTTGTCATCCTCTTCCTCACCAGGTAACTGGAATAGGGGAATTAGGCGCTCATTCCCAAGCTCCTTACCCACCTTTTCCAAGTATTCCGAGCAATTCGTTGCGGGAACGACCGTTAATGTTGAGCTGTCCTTTGGCAAATTTGGCTCGTGTGGTGTAACGGTCACTGTAGCGCACCAACAGACCTTGATTGACCAGGGCGGAAAGGCGTTGTTCGGCAGTATCGTGGGCAGCTTGAGCGAGTTTCTCACCTTCGAGGAGTCCGCCGCTGAGTTCTCCCCGTGCGATCATTTCTCTGGTTGCCTGGGCCTGGACCAAATCCGTTACCAGATTCAATGGTACGCTCAGCTCTACATCCACTCCCAGACGTTGGAAAAGTTCCAAGGGACTCATTACCCGCAAGTCTTCCCCTCCCGTTAGACTTACCCGGCATTTGCCCTGGATAGCCCCTTGGGGTGTTCTCAGATCCAACCGAGTAATCCCGATCTCCGGGGAATAGCGCATCAGCGCCGGTAGTTGTGCGATAATCATTTGTCTTACTTTCTCTTCCGCCTGCGAACGAGCGGCGGCTGGTTGTCGTTCCAGATACTTCATCTCGTTATAGAGGTTGGTGAAGGCCGATAGGTCGATACCACGCAGCTCCAACGTAAATCCACCGGAACCGAGGGGATGACCACCTACGGACAGTTCCTCCAAATCCATGGAGATCATTGCCTGGAGTGCCTGACCCACTTCCTGAGAGGTGCTGATCGCCCGGAAGCCGTTGAGCGAGAGCCGCTGCTCTGATTTCCCCGGAATCATGAAGGCGAGCGTCTTGAGATCGACATGGATCTCGCCCAGCCATAGCCCCATCGGATGGTGTCGGTTGTCGACTTGGATTTCCATCTGTTGGAAGCGGAGTTGGCCCGCATCGTTCGAGAGTTCCAAGAGCGGCATGGTCAGCTTGCCCCGAATCGTATCCCGGGCGCTACCGATCGCCAGGGTCCCACCGATACCCTGCCAATGCACCCGAGCGCCCTCTTTCAGCTCTCCTTCCCCTGGTGGAGATTCGATGCGGCTGATCATTTCTCCATTGAGTCGGACCATCGTCCGCAGACGTATCGGGGGCTCCTCGCCGAACAGGGGCTGGAGCCATTCCTGGGTATCCTGTGGAAATGCTACGGTGGTCTCGACCAAGGCCGCAGCGGGGAGCAGGGAAGGACGCCCAATACCAAGCACCGGCCCATGGTGAAGATGATGAACCAGGGTGACTTGGAGCGGCATCCGCGGATCCAGGGAATGACGTGCCTCCCGCATCTGTTTCGCCAATTCCCCTTCCAGGGTCAACACCGAGCGCGCCTCCGAGTTGAACCAGCCGCGATTAAATTCTGCTTCGCGCAAAGACCAGCGGTTAGGTTCGGACAGCGTTGCCAGGGTGATACCGAAATCGCGTTGCAAGACTAAGCCACTCACAAACGGCCACACCAAGACGATACCGCCGATGACCAAGGTCACGATGGCGGTGAGGATACGTTTTAACCGGTTCACATTCATCAGTTTCCCCTTATCCAAATCACTTCGTCAGCATAACAGGACAAGCGCATCAAAAATTCGTTGGTGCGAAAGGCAACCGGATACTTTATTGCTAACCCGTCGCCTAAAATCGTAACGCTTACAAACCGAACCGACAACTTAACTCAACGAGTTACCGATAGAGAAGGTTTTCATTTTAAACCTACCCGCCCCTGTTTGCAGGTCGCCGGGTAACCGCTCTCTCACCAGCCATCGGCCGGATAACGACCAACGACTTTAGGTATGCGTATGCGTCTTCTCTCTTTCAATGCGTTGCGTACCTTAGACCTTCCTGGGGTACGTTACATCAAACCCGAACAAGTCTACCGCCATCGGGATGAGGTCATGGAGGCGGATTTCGTCCTCTATCCGGAATATTGGCAGGTTAACCTGTTGCACTATGTTTGGAAGGTGCGCTTATTTCCGAGTGCAGCGACCTATCACCTGGGACACGACAAGATAGAGATGACTCGGGCCTTGTGGGCGGCCGTCCCAGAGCACGTCCCGGAGACCCTAATCCTGCCCCGTTCGGAACAGGCACTGGAAGAAGCCCTGGACACGCTGGGTCTGCCGTTGGTGGCCAAGGCGGTGCGTAGCAGTATGGGGCAGGGGGTATCTCTGGTGACCAATCGTCGAGCACTTTGCGACTACGCAGCCACCAACGAGATCCTTTACCTCCAGGAACGGCTGCCCATTACCCGCGATTTACGCGTGGTCTATGTGGGCCGGGAACCGCTGACCGCCTACTGGCGGGCAGCGACGACCGGGAGCTTTTACAACAATGTCGCACAAGGCGGAACAGTAAGTTTTGCCGATGTGCCCGAGGATGCGCTGACATTGGTGGCGCGAGTGGCGCAGATTTTGGGGATAGACCACGCCGGTTTTGACTTGGCGCAGGTAGATGGGCACTGGTACTTTTTGGAATTCAATCCGCTGTTCGGCAACCAAGCGTTGCAGGAACATGCGATCCCGCTGGCGGGACATATTATTTCCTATCTTCAGGACAGGCGGCAGATTCAAGAGATGCGATAAGTTCAGCGGCGAAACCAAAGTTTAGATCATCCCAACAAAAAGGTGACGCATGAAATTTCCATATGGTTTGAGCAGTTTCGCTACATTAACCCAAGACGGCTACTGTTACCAAGATCGCACCGATCGGATTCCACTGCGAGAAGATGCTGGTCGGCAGTTAATTTTTCTCCGCCCGCGCCGGTTCGGAAAGAGCCTGCTGCTGTCGATGCTGGAAAGTTATTACGATGTAAATCAAGCTGGACAATTCGAGAGGCTTTTCGGTTCTCTCGCCATTGATAAAAATCCCACGCCATTGCATAATCAATATTTCGTAATGAAGTGGGATTTTTCGTTGGTGAAGGCTCAGGGTGATATCAAGGATATTGAAGCAGCGCTACATCGTTATCTCAACATCCGTATTACGGCGTGTGCAACTAGCTATGGTTTGAATATCGTAATTACTCCAGACGACGCGATTGATTCCTTTGAAAAATTACTGATCTCCTCTGGCTCGATTTCATCGAGCAACGTTATTTCCCAATACTCTCCAA
>CAUYUB010000052.1:0-7655 GCA_963575685.1 Gammaproteobacteria bacterium
GGATTAGCTACCGTAACCTCAGCACTCGCCCGCAAGGAAAGCCGGGGCGCCCACACCCGCATGGACTATCCGCAACGTGATGACATAAATTGGCTCAAACACACCCTCTATTTTCGGGAGGGACGGCGATTGGATTTTAAACCGGTACGAATCAAGCCCCTTACGGTAGAATCATTCCCGCCGAAGGTGCGTGTCTATTGAGTAGGTGTGTTTTTTTACGAGGAATGGAAATGCGTTTTTCTATTTACCGTTATCATCCGGAAACCGATACGGCACCGTATATGCAGGACTATGATGTTGCCGTAGAACCGGGGATGATGTTGTTGGATGCCTTGTTGCGTCTCAAGGCCCAGGATGAGACCTTGACCTTTCGCCGTTCCTGTCAGGAAGGGGTATGTGGTTCCGACGGCATGAACGTGAATGGCAGTAACTGCCTGGCTTGTGTTACCGAACTTAAGGATTTGAAAGAGCCTATTGTTATTCGCCCTCTGCCCGGCCACCCGGTGATTCGCGATCTGGTGGTAGACATGACCCAGTTCTACCGGCAATACGAGGCGGTCAAGCCTTATCTCATCGTTCACGATGCCGAGCCGGAGATCGAATACCTCCAGAGTCCCACCGAGCGTGACTCATTAGATGGACTCTACGAATGTATTCTGTGTGCCTGTTGTTCGAGTGCCTGTCCGTCGTTCTGGTGGAATCCGGAGCGTTTTCGTGGCCCGGCGGCATTGCTCCAGGCCCACCGTTTTCTGTCCGACAGCCGTGACCAGGCGCGGCATGAGCGGCTGGCGGATCTGGAGGGTCCTTATGCCTTATTCCGCTGTCATACCATCATGAGTTGTGTGGAAGTCTGCCCGAAGGGTCTGAATCCCAGTCAGGCCATCACCAAAATCCGTGCGCTGATGCTCGAAGACGCGATTTGAGCAACCACGCAAGGGGGCATATCTCGTGGATCATCAAACCGAGGAACCGCTCGATCAACGGATACGGCGGTTGTCCTGGGCCTGCCGACGGGGGATGCGCGAGCTGGATCTCCTCCTGACGGCCTTCCTTGAACGTCGCTATTGTGGCCTCCCCGCGACCGATCAACGCATTTTTGAAGATCTGCTAGAGTATCCCGATCCGATTCTTTACGATTATTTTATGGGGCGACAGACCCCCATCGACCCCCTGGTTGCCCGTGTCATCCAACAGATCCGTCGAGCCCTTACGGATGGGGGTAACCCGTCGGCGGTCCTGTGAAGTAATGATTAGCGGAATAGGCGTCGGCTGTTCCCGTCTCTTAAGATAAAGCCAAGATCTGGACGTTGGCGGCAGTCAACCGATAAGAGAGTAGTTTAACAATGAAGGTGTGAAATTCGTTGGCCACTTCGGGATGTTCCCGGCCGAGGCGTTCGAAATCTGCGCATCCCAATTTCCAGACCCGGCAGGCGGTTTCGGCCTGGACTTCCGCGGAACGAGGCTGGCGGGAATAGATCGACATCTCTCCCACCACTGATCCGGGACCCAAAGTACGGAGACGTTTGGTCTTCTCGTCCGACATCCGAATGATCACCGACAGCGTCCCTCGTTCAATCAGATACATGCCATCGGCAGGATCCCCCCGATGAAAGAGAGAGGTTCCTTCCTCGATTTCGATAATTTTGCAACACTGCAGCAGAATATCTAATTTTTCAGGTGGCATCTGAAAGGGAGCGAATATTTCCCGGATACTCATTTCCTCGGCAGGGGGCTGTCCATCTCCCACGGCTTTGTCAACGGGAGTTTGGAAGAATCCATTGGTACCGAACGCAGAATCTTTTGGGGTAGTTTCGCTACCGAGGGCGCCTCGGCTTTCTTCGATCAACGACCGGGATTCCTCGTGGTATCGCTCCCGCCAAGATTCAAGAAGCCGATCTTCCACCCACTCTAGTGCCCGGTCTAGGTCAGTCTCAATATGAAGATCTTTTCCTTCGTACAAACCTACCTGGCGCAGGAAATCCTTGATATGCGGGCGTAGACCAGATAATACGAGGCGGCTCTGGTTGCGGGAGGCGATTCTCGTCAGCTTGACAAAGCTGAAAGAGGTGGATGCGTCAATTCCAAATACGTTGCGAAAATCTAGGACCACGAAACGGACATGTTCCTCCTCCACGGCGGCACGGATGAGGTCGATCAACGTGACGGCCGTGCCGAAAAAGAGGAATCCCTGCAATTCTATCACGGTCCCATTATTTCCTAAGTGACGGAGGACCGACATTTGCTGAACCGGCCGATCTTTATTGGAGTGGTGGTCCCCGGAGGAATAGCGGCGACGGGTGCATTCTACCTGGCTATAATTGAAGACGAACAATAGGGCGGTAATGAATACCCCGATCCCTACCCCAACGATAGGGCCTTTCACGACGATGATTACCATAACCAACGGAATCAGGAGAAACTCCCGGAACGGCAATTTCCAATAGGAGTGGATAAGCCATTCGCGGAGAATAGCCAACCCTATGGACAGGAGCATTCCCGATAAAACCACTCGAGGAAAGAGCAAGACCAGGGAAGATCCACCGTGTAGCGCCAGAAAACAGAGGATGGCTGCCCAGATTCCTCCAAAACGCATCTGCGCCCCCGCCTGACGATGTAGGAGACTCCGACTGGCGCTGGTATGCCCTAGAATTCCGCCCGCGAATCCGCTGATGATGATAGCGATCCCAATCCCTTTCAATTCGCGATCAAAATCCCCATCCTCCTGCGAGGCGATATCCAAACCGGTGGCGTTCACCAAGGTCGTGAGTATCACCGCCACGCCGAGAGGAATGATCGCAGGCCATGCCTGTAGGATCGTTTCCCAATCGACTTGTTGGGATAAACCTGCTTCGTTGGCACTTTCGTTGCGGATGGTCCCCGCCAGCCAGCCTTGTAGGGAGGCCGTTTCGATGCTGGTACCGGTAGCCCACAGGACGAGATAGAAAATCCCGACCCCCAATAAAATCAGGCTCATATTGAGTTTTGAGGACATGGCGCCGGTTGCAGCAGGATGTCCAGAAGCGATCCCAACAAAGCCCGACCGCGCCGCCTGGTGTTATGTACGAATTCAAAAAATCCCAGGTAAATCGGCAACTTCTCCTGGGAAATGCCCCGATGAGGACGTAGCCAGGAACGCAGCAGCGACCAAAATCCCTCGATCGTATTGACATGGACCTCATGGAAACCATCGCCGTCCTCGTCGCGAGCATATTCCCCGCGACCGTGGCAAACGCTCGCGTGCTCATAGCCCCACTCCTCCAAGGCGTTATAGATCACGTACTCGTCGGTATAGATCAGCGTCCCAGGTTCGATGGTCTCTTCTATGAGTGGCCGGATGGTTTTCTGCTGCACGTTCTCCAGCATGATAATTCGGACCTCGCCACCGCGTTCGAGCATGCCAAAGATCGGCGGTTTATCCTTCTCCAACGTGCCCCGGCCGGGTGCTCCCTTGAGCCGCCTACGGCGCGGAGCCCGGCCCTCGATCCGGTCGGGCTGGCCTTTATGTCCAGCTACGATATACACCTCGTCACATTCCGCCTTGCCCTTGATATGTGCTTTGGGACGGCGTTTGACGATACCATCTCGCAACTGATTCGCCATTGCTTGACCATCGCTTTCGTTCAGGTTCAACTCCATGGCGATCTGGCGGTTTGATATGTTCAACCCCATCAGGTACAGGTAGGAGAACCACACCGACAATGGCTGGTGCCGCCCCATGAAGATGGTCTCCGTCAGATCGTCAAACCGGTTCCCACAGTTTTGGCATGAGTAACGCCGGCATTCCTGTTGTCGATGGTTTTTGCCGCGTTTGCTGATTTTGTTGGATGTGCACTTTGGGCAGCACACCCCGCTGGGCCAGCGTATCCGCCTGACTTCTTCGTAACATTTGGCTTCGTCTATGAGGTCGTTGATATGACACATGGCGGGTAAACCTTATATACTATGTGGAAACATTCGCATGTTACCATATGCCCTCAAAACCCAATATGAGCCTAAATTTTTTGTTCGGACTTCCTTCAGGGCGGATTCGATGGCAGTCATGCTCAACATAATTTTCTCTTTCATACAGTTGCGTAGGCCACCATGGCGAGGTCCCTTGCGGCGAAGATGGTGAGCCATCTTAGCAACGAAACCGTTGGGAACAAATTTGTTGCGTAAAAAACAGGGTTAGTGATACCGTGCGAAGTGTTGGCGAATCTGATACCCTTCGCCAAGTGCTGCTCGACCCTTATGCGTTGACACAGTGAGATCCCAACGCGCAAAGAGAGCCACCTCTGAATTGAACGTATTGAGCGCAAAGGAAGAACATGGCCGCCCAAGTACCCAGCCATCAGGTATTCATCAGCTACGCCCATGCCGACAACCAATCTTTCGATGAAGACACCAGAGGTTGGGTAACCAACTTTATCGACCATTTAAAAATAGCCGCGCTTTCTGGAATCGGAATGGTGCCCGAAAGAAATGGCCATTTTCGTCGAACAGGTCGGCGGTGGTAAAGCCAACAATCGGGTATTCTTGGTGGAACTCCTGCCGACCGAGTGGAAACTTTGGCATCCCGGCATTGCGAACATCACCGCAGTGAAATGTTGGTCAGAAAGCCTGGATCAACCTGAACCCATAACCTTGGGCTGGCCAGTACCCGATCCGAAATCGGACAAAGCGTACTGGCGGGAAATTAATAATCTGGCGAGTATCCTTGCCCGTCAGATCCAAAACCTTCCCCCAATTCCGCAACTCCCTGCCAACCCCCTTCCCCTTCCATCCGCTATCCGGCCGATCCCGTCCAACACCCTCAGTGTAGTGATCAACGCCGATAAACCCGATCGCGAATTGGGCAAGCGGGTGCAGGATTTGCTTAGAGAATTAGAAGTCGAAGCCACCCTGGCGGCTGAACCGCTGCCTACCCAGTTACCTGCTGAATATCACAAGCATTGGGAAGAATTATTAGGCTACAACCACGGCGTGTTGATCGTATACGGCGTCGCTCCGCCCATTTGGGTACAGACGAATTATGAAAAGATAAAAAAGGTATTGGCTTTTCAGCGCAAAGGTATTTGGGGCGCGCTCGTGGATGGTCCGCCGGAACAAAAGCCCGACCATGGATTGAACAGCCGCAATCTGATGCTGTTGGATTGTCGTCGCGGCATCACCCCTGCCCCTTTGAGTGACTTTGTTGAAAAGCTACGGCAGGGAGTGGCCCATGTTTGATTTCCGTGCCGTTGATGCTCCTTATCCGGGCCTGCGTCCGTTTGAGCCTATTGGTAAGAGTGGAGGACTATGCCGAGGCACGTCGGGTGCTGGCCGATACTGTGCAGTGGGATTCTGACATTCCCGCCTCCCGCCGCCACGCCCGTAATCTGCTGGCGGGTTATGTCGAGATAATGGGTGGGCAAGCCGAGCAGATATATGCGGGTGCCGGTGCGGCCTTATCCGGGGGGGTGGCAGTAAGCCCAGATGGCACGTTGCTCGCCGCCGCTGGGGAAAGGGGCACCCTGGTGCTGTTTGATGCTGCGAGCGGAAAATTATTGCGACGGTTGGAAAGGCATAATCCGAAAGTAGGACAATTGGGAGCTGTATATTCCGTGGTATTCGATCCCCAAGGCCGCTGGTTATTCAGTGGCGGAGAGGATGCCCGCATCATCCGTTGGTCGCTGCCTGCTGGGGAGAAACTGGGCGAATGGAAAACGCCAGATGCAGTCATGGCTTTGGCGGTAAATCCGAATGGTTCGACCCTCGCCAGCGGCGGTGACAATGGCAAAATCACCCTTTGGTCAGTGGCTGACGGGAAAGAAATTCGCACACTGGAAGGACACACAAGCTCTATTACCAATCCCAACGGCTTGGCTTTTTCGCCAGACGGTCGTCGATTGGCCAGCGCTTCTTACGACAAGATGGCCCGTATCTGGGATTGGCAGAAAGGTAAATCTCTGCTCACTCTTCAAGGGCATAACGATTACGTAAATGCTGCCGTCTTCAGCCCGGACAACAAACTGATCGCAACGGCGAGTGATGATAAACAGGTAATTCTCTGGGACGCCGAAACTGAGCGACTACTCCGGCAATTGCGAGGCCACCAGAATATCGTCTTTGGGGTTACCTTCAGCGCCGACAGCCGCCAACTTCTATCTGCTTCCCGTGACAACACCCTCCGCCAGTGGGATGTAGCCAGTGGCGTCACGAGGCGTATCTACCAGGGCCACGAAGCCGGGCTCTGGTCCGTGACTCTCCACGGTGATCGCATCTACACCGCTGCCGACGATGCCACCGTGCGGCGCTGGCCATTGGCCACTCCGGATCAGTGGTTGTGGGAGACGGGCGATTCTCCTCAAGCTGCAGCGATTTCACCTGATGGTCAAAAAGCTGCGGTCGGTATGAGAGACGGCACCTTACGCCTGTATGACCTACTGCAAGGAAAGATCCTCGCCGAGCAGACGAATACCCACGGAAATGGCGGAATAAACTGTATTGCTTTCAACGGCAGCCTGATGGCCATGGCAGGGATGGATAACAAAGCCAAGCTGTGGCAAGTGGCACCGGGCGGTGATGGGCTGACCCTACTGCATACATTCGAAGGGCACACCAGAGCCGTCCAAGCCGTTGCCTTTTCCCCCGACGGCCGCCATCTCGCCACCGCCAGCTATGATGGCCAAGTCGGCGTGTTTGACGTGGATAGTGGTCAGGGACGCTTGTTTCCTGCTCATGAAGGTAAGGTTGGCAGTATTGCCTTCAATCGACAGGGAGATCGATTGTTAAGTGCCGGCATTGAAGATCGACGACTGCGCCTGTGGGATTGGCTTGATCCCAACCGTCCGCCCCAAGAGACTGCAGTCGTATGCTGCTGTGGGCCAGCCTTAGCCCCGATGATCGCGAAGTCGCCGCTGTGGGGCGGGAACAAATCGTTACGCTCTACAACCTCGCCAACCCCAGCGAACCACGCCGTCTAGTGGGCCACGAGCAGACGGTCCTCCGTGCCATTTACAGCCCTGATGGCCGCCAGCTTGCTACTGTGGGCGGCGATATGACCGTCCGCTTGTGGGATCTGGACAGCCAGCACCTGTTGTTCACCCTGCGTTTGCCGACGGAAATGAAGTACCCCAGCCCACTATGGGACTTCGACTTCCGCTGCACCCCTACTGGCGATTGTTGGATCACTGTGCCCCTTACCGTGGGCCGCGTGGCGATTTACCGCCTGCCTTACGAGCATCCGCCCAGGAGCCAGCAGTGAATACGCACGATATGCCCACCAATCTTTTCGCCGTGCCTGCCAAACTGTCCGAGGAATTGTTTCAGACGATTCTCGGCGGACCGAATTTTCGCATTGAGCGGATTATCTCCCACGGCCATGTATCGCCCGAAGAATTTTGGTATGACCAAGAAGAGCAGGAATGGGTTGTTTTACTGCGAGGCGCCGCCCGATTGCGGTTTGAGGATACCTTGGTAGAGATGAAGCCCGGCGACTTCTTGAATATTCCAGCGCACCAACGCCACCGAGTCGAATGGACCACGCCGGACGAGCCGACGATTTGGTTGGCGGTTTATTATTAACCCAAGTTGTCACCTATGATGTCTGAACCTTGATTTACATGATTGGCTGATTTCTGGTGGTGCCTTACCTTGACCTAACCATACGCACGGTAGAAAGTTCTTAAGATTCC
>CAUYUB010000053.1:0-7600 GCA_963575685.1 Gammaproteobacteria bacterium
AATGCTCGAACAGTAAACGCGATCTCGGCCTACGGGTGTATCGTGGCGGCTCCTGGTTCAATAAATCGGCATGGGTTCGTTCCGCGGCTCGCTCTCATCGGAGTCCGGGGTACCATTACAACAATTTAGGTTTCCGTCTCACGATGATGCTTTGACTGGAGAATGACCACAAGCGATAGACTTACGGTGCGAATCGGTAGGGGCGGAAGGTCCGCAGTGATTGCGGGCATAGTGATGGTGTTGTCAATAGTGGCAGTACCGATACCGGCGCAGCAGGCACTGGATGCGGGAAGCCTATTGCGGGAAATTGAGCGAGCCACCGGCAAACAGGAAATGGCTCCTGCCCCCCTGGCACCTATTGAGCATCCGTCCACCGAAGCTCCCCTACCCCAGAAGGTCGGACAAACCGTGTTCGTGGCCTCGTTTCGGTTCAAGGCAACGCGTTTTTCCGAGGATGAACTTCGTACCGTGCTCAAAGATTATGTGGGCCGGTCGCTGACATTGGCCGAACTTCAGGAAGCCACGCGTAAGATTAGTGACTATTATCGTCAACATGATTACCTAGCCCACGCCTATCTTCCGCCACAAACCGTACGTAATGGAGTCATCGAGATTGTGGTGGTCGAAGGTCGATTGGGACAGGTCAGGATTGACCCATCAAGCACCACGCGTTTGGACTATTCGCTTGCTACGGATTTGGTTGGATTCCGTGCTGGTGTGGGTCAGTGGTTGCGCCCCACTAAGTTGGCGGAGGCAATGAGGGTACTTAACGAAATACCGGGCGTTAAGGCCACCAGTACCCTCGCACCGGGTCGCGCCGAAAGTGAAAGTGTCGCTGTTTTGAAGATTGAAAACGGCCCATTGGTGAATGGCAGTGTCACTATCGATAATGGGGGTTCCCACGCCACCGGGGCCGAACGGGTACTGACCTCGGTGGCAATCGATGATCCTTTCGGTCATGGCGAGCAGTTTTCGGTGGTGGGGCTCAAATCTTCGGGGAGCACCTATACGCGTTTGGGAATAACGATGCCGGTAGGTGTTTCCGGTCTGACTCTGGGGGCAAATGGATCAGCGTTGGGCTATAAAGTCGGGGAGGCATTTGCTCCGCTCGATCTCAACGGTTATGCCTGGACTCTCGGCCTAACCGCTACCTATCCGATTACACGGAGCCCTGACTTTTCCCTTACCGCCAGTGCGAGTTTCGACCACAAACGGATGGTGGACTGGGGAAGCGACACGATACTCGACGACCGACGGCTTGAAGTTTGTACCCTTGGTCTTTCTGCAATGGTCAAAGACGGTTGGATGGGAGGAGGAACCAATTGGTTGGGGGCCACCGTGACCATCGGCCAAGTGGACCTCACCCCTCAGCAAGAAAAATTCTTGGCGGATGAGGCTACTGCGCGCACCAATGGCACCTTCGAGAAATTGGTATTGACCGCGACGCGTGAGCAACCATTGGTCGATACCGTGACGTTGATGGCCAGCTTTCAGGTCCAAGTAGCGTACCCTAACCTGGATGGTTCCGAACAATTCTCCTTGGGAGGGCAAAATGGAATTCGCGCTTATCCGGCCAGCGAGGCGAGTGGTGATGGCGGCTGGATGAACACGCTGGAAGTGCGTTGGAAGGCGCTCGATAAATTCCATCTATTCGGATTTTACGATATCGGTCGAATCCATCAGCACAACCGCCTCTGGACCGGATGGCAGCCCGTGCCCGATCAGTCCAATGATTATGTACTTCAGGGGGCAGGGCTAGGGATGACGTGGTCACCGTATCCCAACGTCCAGATTAAAGGGGCGCTTGCCCACACCCTCGGCGACAATGCTGGCCACGATGCCGCAGGTAACGACAGCGACGGAACACACGACCGAGTAAGAAGCTGGATCCAGGCGGTAATTAATTTCTGAGCAAAAATAATCATTAATCAAGATTCACAATTCAGATGTTTCGCCACACCACCCGCTCCAAGCCAATTCCCACCACTGCGAATAAGCGCAAATCGGTCAATCCATAGTTTATTATAAATATATATAGCACATCACTGGGAATACGCGCCAGCGTGAGCACAGTTGAGAAAATTATTCGTTATATTTCTATATGTATGGTTATTTTTCTGATAAATAGTGGCCAAAGATCTCTTCATAGCGATGACTGGCGTGTAACATCGAAAGACCTCGATTGAAATCGTCCAATATAGCCTTGTCGTGACAAACAACTTTAAAGTCAACGTTCTTCTCCACCGGGACTTCGAGCACTTCTGCATCATAGTCTTCCGGTCGCACACTAACCAAACTGCTTCTTATAAAATGGAACATGGCGCGGTCAATTACTAAAATTTCAACACGGCCATGCAATAGTAATGCTACTTGGCTGGAACGATTCTGATGCTCTGAGTAACTCAGCATCTTTGGAATAGTGCTCGAAAATTCTTCACCAAGATAGCTGGAAGCCAAGCTAAAAGCTTCTACAGTTCTTCCCGCAAGATCCTTGTAATCTTTTATTAGAATGCCGCTTTTTTTAAGCGTAAACGGGGTGTAGTGATAAGTTACTACCGGATCTGAAAAATAACTTTCCGATTTTAGCTTTAATTCTTCCGAGATAGTGGATACGCATTCGATACCCAAACGGCTTGAATCATATTTTTTTTGACGGCCGGCGGTTTCCATGAATTCTGGGTGTCGTCCTGCCAATTGGAATGATTCCTGAATAATGTCGCGCTCAATACCATCATCGGTAGCGCCGTTAAAATAGGGCGGTTTATTCTCGGGGATGGCTATGGTCAACGACCCATGACCATGATCTGGCGATTCGGGGCGCACCGCCGATGGTTGATAGGGGGCCACGGGAGGAACCGGCGGTAAGTTCTCTTTCGTGCATGAGGTGATCATGAAAACCCATACTATAAAGATAGCTCTACGTGAAAATATAAACCTAGCGCTCATCGAGAGTATCCACCGTCAAGGTACGAGATCGGGATGTTGGAATAATTTGAGGGGAAATTATTTGTTTACCATGGCGACATCATATTCTGCATATAGCTAGACGGAGAAGTAAACGAGGAAGAGCTACGATTTATATCATGCGCCATCTGATTCATTTGGAAATTCATGCCGTTAACATTTCCAGCAATTACGCTGACATGTTCCGTCATTTTTCCAAGATTGATACGCATCATCGTCATGTCGCCCGCCATGCTGGCCTGGATTTCTTTAATGTTACCCTGCATTTGCATCATATGATTGTCCATATCCATGACGGTAGCGCTCATGTCAATCATGTGTGAATTGAGTTCCTTGAGGGTAAATTCCATATTTCCAACATATTTGGTCATTTGTACAAATTGATCGCGCATCCCCTTTACTCCCTTCGACATATGATCGACATTATTTGACATGTCTCCAACATACATCGTCATTTCCCCCATATAGGAGCCCATATCCATCATCATTTTCCCCATGGCCATCCCCATGGCACCGCCACCAATTGCCAGGACAATAGAAGCCAACGGGTTGCGTTTCCAAAAAGAAGGTGCTGAGGATTGTTCAACAGATACGCTATTAATAGCCATGAGTCTTGCCAAAAATGTAGTTGAGGGGGCGAAGGAGTGGTGATTGATTATTGGAGCGATCCGTGCTCTCAAGTATTAGATTATTGCGGAGACATCATATTCTGCATATAGTTAAAAGGAGAAGAAAATGAGGAAGCTCCACGGTTGATATCATAAACCATTCGGTTCATCTTGACGTTCATACCGGTAACATTTGCCGCCATGAACTTAACATAGCTTTCCAAATCACCAACATTAGTCCGCATCGCACCCATGTCTTTTGCCATGCTGGCCTGAATCTCCTTAAGATTACCTTGCATTTGAATCATGTGTTTATCCACATCGGAAACCGTTGATTCCATGTCGATCATGTGGGAGTTTAGTTCTTTGAGGGTAAATTCCATACCGTTGACATAGATAGTCATTTTTAAGAACTGGTCTTGCATTACGAAAATATCTTTTGACATGTGGTCAACATTGTTTGACATGCTTCCGACATAAGCGGTCATTTTTCCCATGTGATAGCTCATATCCATCATTATTTTGGCCATCCACAAGCACATAATACTGACTCCAATAGAGGCAAGCACTGTAACCAATTGTTTCCGGTGAGATAAAGGAGGGGTCTTGGGGGAATCAATGCAAACAGTATCTGTATTCATAACCTGATTTCTCTATTAATTATAAATAATTATTTAGACATTATCCGAAACCCCCTTCTGAGCGTCCGTCAGATACGGCAACTCATTGATTTCATAGGTTTCCATAAAACTGATTAGAGGGTTTCGGATAATGTCTATTGTATAACCTTGTAACTTAAGTATATCTGGAATAAATAATAAATAATAGCTATCATCAGAAACTTCATCATCAAGCCATTAACCATTTTAATATAGGGATATATCATTTTTAAGCAGACAATTCGTCGATGCGATCCATCCGGTAATACTATCACCATACTTTATGGTAGCCCGATATCTTACCGTGAGTAACTTTAGGAAAGTTCGCTATGCGTCGAGAAAAAAACAACACCAAACCGACCGACGCCTTTGAGAAAACACGATCGGTGTCCACCGTGCATACGGCGGTGCGCATCGCGCTGATGGGGGTATCGTTGGTATTACTGGTTCCGCCTGCAGTAGCTGACTCTGCGGTCGGCGCCCTACCGCAAGGCGGGGTGGTTGTAGCCGGAACGGCTGGGATTCGCCAGTCCAGCAATCGTATGGATATCGACCAGGCGAGCCAGCGCGCGGTAATCAATTGGCAGACGTTTAGCATCGGCAGCCAAGCCCAAGTCAATATCAGCCAACCGAATCCGAACGCGGTGATATTGAACCGCGTAACCACCCAAAGCCCATCCGAGATTATGGGCAGTCTCACCGCCAATGGCCAAGTATTTCTGACCAACCCCTCCGGTATCGTCTTTGGAAAAGGGGCGCAGGTAAATGTTGGTGGTATCGTTGCCTCGACCATGGATATCAAAGATACCGATTTCATGGTGGGGAATTATCGATTCCAGCGCAATGGGTCAACGGCGGCGGTGGTTAACCAAGGTACCGTTACGGCAGCGGAGGGCGGTTATGTCGCTTTACTGGCACCTGAATTACGTAACGAGGGTGTAATTACGGCGCGGATGGGTTCGGTGGTATTGGCGGCCGGTGAGGTAGTGACCTTGGATATCGGCGATCGCGTATCGGTGCAGGTTGAGCCGACAACGGTCCAAACCCTAATCGAGAATAAGGCAATGATCGCAGCTGAGGGAGGGCGGGTCCTTCTGACTGCCAAAGCGGTAGATACCCTCCTCGGCGGTGCGATCAACATGAGTGGAGATATCGAAGCTGGCGCCATCACCACCCAAGGAGGGGAGGTAGTGCTGGCGGCGAGTGGCTCAGTGACGGTGAGCGGTCGCATCCATGCCCAGGGAACCACTGGCGGCTCGGTCACGATCTCCGGAAAAGAAGTCATCTTGACCGGGGCCCAGATCGATGCGAGTGGTACCAACGGTGGGGGTACTATCCGCGTCGGCGACTGGAATGCAGATCAGGTGACGGTTGATCACACCTCCGCCCTGAATGCTTCGGCCATAGAAAAAGGTAACGGCGGCACCATTTCCGTCCTCGGCAAAAAGACCGCCTTCCATGGTATGGCTAAAGCCCGTGCCGGAAAAAACAGTGGGAACGGTGGCGTGGTAGAAACCTCGGGTCATACCCTGTCAATATCTGGATCGACCGTTGATGCCGGTGCAGACCAAGGGAGGGTGGGCACCTGGCTGCTCGATCCCTATGATGTCATCATTGGCGATTATTCCGAGGCGCCATCGTATATTCTGGCCAGTGATATTGAAACTACACTGAATACTGGGACTAATGTTACCATTACTACGGGTGGTAATAGTATCGGTTCGGACCATGGCGATATTAGCGTTGAGAGCAGCATCGTCAAAACCAGCGGAGGGTCAGCCATGTTGATGTTGCGGGCGGATGGCAATATCGTTGTCAATTCCGATGTCACTCTCACGGATACGGTAAACCATCCGCTTGCCATCACGCTGCAAGCGGGGGGCACCATCCAATTCCTCGATAACTTCACGTCTACTAACACGGTCAATATCCACGGTAACTTTCTGGCTGGCGGGCTGGATTGTCTTCCTGGCGTCAATTGTTATGCTACCGGTAACAATGTCTGGGCGCAGGGGATATATATTGGAAAAAGCACCAACATCAATACCAATGACGCTGATATTATTTTATCGGGCAAGGCCTACACCGGTAGTCATGGCAGTGGCATCCATGAGGCGTATGGCAATACTACAGTAGGGGTAGCCGTTGGTACCTTTGCCACGCTGAATGGACACAATATCAGTCTCTATGGGATAGGGAACGGTAGCGGCCCTGCTTTGCAGGTAAATTATGGGGATAGCGGATTATCAAATACGACCCGTTTGACGGCTACCAATATAATTTCCCTTACCGGTTCGCAGGGAAATATCAATATCCTGGGATCGACTTGGAATGCACCCACCATTAGCATCGCCAATACGGGCAGCGGTATTAACTCTGGCATTGAGTTCCTGGCCGGCTGGGGTAATACATCGTTGACCGCTTCATCCTCAATGACTTTGACGGCGAGTTCATTATCGATTGGCGCTGGGACAAACTTTTCCGGCTCCAATGCCGGCACGTTAACGATTACCCCTTATACGGCCGGCACTACCATCGGTCTCGGGAGTGGAAATGGCGCATTCAATCTACCCACCAATCTGGCTTCCTATCTTGGCACGGGTCAGGGCGATAGTTTCTCTAGCATAACGCTGGGCAGTGCCACTGCTGGTATAGTTACGGTTGGTGGAACCATTAACTCGTTTGCCGGTGCGCTACTGCTGCGTAGTGGTGGCACCATCACGTTGAACAATGGTTCTCATCTGACCGACGCCACCAGCGGTACCGCACTGACCCTGGCGGGGAATAAATTCATCAACAACGGCGGTGTACTTACCGCCAACAACGGGCGTTGGCTGGTCTACAGCAACAATATCGCCAATGACACCCGTGGCACACTTTCCGGAAACTTCAACCGTTATGGTTGTACCTACGGCGGCTCTTGCCCTTCTGGGGTTGTCGTTCCCAATACCGGTAATGGCTTCGTCTACAGCACCCAGCCAACGATTCAGGTCAACACTAGCAACGCTATTAACGTCTACGGTAATACGCCTGATCTCTCTAGTGTAACCTTCACCTATACCGGTCTGGTCGACGGTGAGGATCCCGGCGTGACGGGGTTAACTGCCACCACCACGGCTACGGCTACCACGTGGGTAGGCACGACCCCCATCACTCCCAACCTAGTTGGCGCAATGAGCAGCGTTGGCTATCTGCTTGTGGTCGGCACCAGTGGTACGCTCACCATCAATCCCGCCCACCTAACCGTCACCGCCAACGACAAAAGCAGAATCTATGGCGCCACCGATCCGCTATTGACCTACACCCATAATGGACTGGTGAACGGGGATACCGCTACGGTATTTTCCGGTGGATTGAATCGGGAGGCCG